>JAEZIJ010000179.1 GCA_023436715.1 Acidobacteriota bacterium | reverse complement strand
CTTTCTGCAGGTACTCCACTATGCCTGTGGAGATGCAGCGTTCGTACAAGCCCCAGGCGTCTTCACAAAGAGAATCCATAGCTGAAACATAAAGCATCCTTGATGTTTCAGAAAGGCTTATTTAAGTGGCATTGAGCGAAACCGCCTGCCCCACTTCTTCTTGCACTGACACTGAAAATAGTATCCAGGCGCTCCCGATTGTCTCCGAAAATGTAGAAACTCGAGGGCACTGCTAAGGCCGTGCCCTGATACGAAGGTTATGACGCTACGGCACGGCTAAAGCCGTAGCCTGATACAAAGCGGAGAGCGTGCCGCACCGCGCGTATCAGTTCGTTTGGCAGGTATGGCTTTGCCAGGAAGCCAGCGACGTGCTTTCGGGCGTCGGGAGGCAAAACCGCGGGAGTTCCATAACCGCTGGTCACAAGGACTCTTATGTTCGGCCGGAGAGTCTTCAATTTCTTCACGACGGCCGTGTTATCCCCGTTCGGAAGGCCCCAGTCCATAAGTACCAGCGCCACGTCGTCGTTTGTCTGCGCGAGCAGCGAAATCGCCTCGCTTCCGTTGTCGGCCGTCATCACACGGTACCCATGCTGCTCCAGTGGGATGCGCGTGACTTCGAGCACCAGGTCGTCGTGGTCAACGCACAGAATGGTAGGTCCCATGACAGCTCCACCCCTGACTGAATGCCAACAATAACCCGATGCTATCACGGTTCCCGGGCAGCCGTGTTACGCTAAGCGCGAGCGACTAATGAGAAGATATCCCGCCTGCCTCTGGCTGTGCGCGCTTACTCTTCCGCCGTGCGCCGGCTGGCATCACCCGGTACATCAGATGGTGACCCGCGCCGCGATTCTCTCTCTGCCGCCTGCCACACAGCAGCGCTTCGGCTCCGAAAAGACCGCCCTCATCCAGACCTACTGCGTCTATCCGGACTTATTCCCATTTCGTTCGGCGAGCCAGCCGGATATCCGGCGCTACTGCGAAACGCCCGACGAACGTCCCATTCACAATGTAAGCTGGAACATCGACGACGACCTTCGCTCGCTGGAGCACTCGCTATCCGGCATGGTGGAGGGTTTGAAGTCTCGCGACCTCGCGGCCGCAGCCCAACACGCCGGCGTGCTGGCGCACTTTCTGGAAGACAGCACCTGCCCGGCCCACGCGCTCGTGCCGTTCGATGGCGCGCTCAGCCAAGCGTATCCCCAGGCCGATGGCCGGGAACCCGTCAGCCTGCACGCGCTGATTGAACGCTCCGCGCCAATTGTGGATCTTGCCGGCCGCGCTCCCAAGTCGGCCGGCCACACGGTGCGGGAAGCCGCTTCCAACCTTCTTGGACGGGCGTACCGCATCATCCGGCAGAACCGGGATGACCTCGATGCGCTCGTCGCGGCCACGGAACGCGGGGACGAGCCGGTGATGAACCGCTACCGCCATAAGGCGGCAGTCGCCGGCGCGGAACTTGTGGCGGACGCCTACTTCACCGCCTTCACGCTGGCAGGAACCGCGCAGTAATTTACAGACCTACGATACTTCGGTTACCTTGAACAGTCTGTCAAAAAACTCGCGTGTCCGCGCCTGTATTTGCGCGAGTTCCAGAGCGAGTGACTGGTCATGCAGGTAGTCTGGGGTCCATCTTCTGACGAGCGAGGTGAGGGCCTCCAGTTGCGATCCGGCCGCCGGCAGATTTCCTTCCGTGTGCCCGGTGAGGAGCCGCAGGCCATGGTCCAGAGCGCGGTAGAAAGTCGCCGCATCGCGCAGAAAATCCGCATCGGACCGCTCGAGGTGGCCCATCTTCTCGATGACATCGATGCGCGCGGGCGTATTCAGCACCTTGAAGAAGATGCCGGCGCCCTTCAGTCGCAGGTACATGAGCGCGAAGTCGATGTCGTAGTATCCGCCCTCCCCGGCCTTCAGAGAATTGTCGCCGCCCTGTTCCTTCTCGAGCCTCGCACGCATCTGAGCCAGTTGCCGGCGCGAGCGCCCGCTCTGGCCGTACCGGCGCCAGTCCACTTCCTGAAGGTCGTTGAGAAAATTCGTGCCCCGGTCCAGGTCGCCCGCGACCGCTCGCGTTTTCATGTAGGCGATGCCTTCCCACGCTTGCGCTGTATGGGCGAAGTAGTCCTTGTAGCCACCCTCGGATTGGACGAGCGCACCCTCGCGGCCGTTCGGCCTGAGCCGGGTGTCGACGGCAAACATTACGCCGTCTCCCGTGTAGGCGCTGATAATCGAAATCATCCGCTCCGTCACGCGCGTCCAGAACACCTGCTCGGGCGTGTCGCGATCGGGGATGACAAAGACAAGATCGGCGTCGGAGGCAAGATCGAACTCGCGCATTCCGAGCCGCCCCATCGTGATCACCATCATCTGCTCGGAGGGCGCATAGCCCGGCGTAGACGGCGGATACTTCCCGGTCACTTCCGCTACCGCCATACGGTACGCCGCCCGGATCACCGCGTCCGCCAGATCCGACGTTCGCTCCAGTGTCGCGAAAATCGGTGTCTCCAGGCAGATGCTCTCGCACTGGATGCGAAACATCTCGCGGCGGAAAAAGCGGCGCAAGTCGCCGGCATCCTCCAGCGCCCCGATCATGTCGTGGTAAGGCAGATCGTGTGCCCGCTTCTCCCGCATGGCTCGCAGTTCGGTAATCAGTTCCGGCGTCCTGATCATCTGCTCGGCCAGGTACGGGCTGTTCTCGAACAGGTCGAATACATACCGTGCCAGAACGGAGTCCCCATTCATCCAGGAGACCCATTCCGGATTCTGGACAATCCGCTCGAGGAAGTGCTCGAAGTGAATGCGCCCGCGGCGAAGGTTCGCGCGCGACAATGTGCCCGCCAGGCGTGGCGCGCGCTGATCCAGAGACCGGACCAGGTTGCTCGCCGGCTCCGGCGCAACCTCCTGATCGGCTTCCGCCGGATGCGGTTCCTCCGGTACGGGCGCCGATGGAGCATAGTACATGGGCTGCTGCGCGTGAATGACGCGCTGATAGATCTCCTGCACTTCCTCCAGGTGCTTGTTGAGTTCCTGAAGCAGGAGGTCCGCCGACGGCGCGGCGCCGATCTGGCCGGCCGGCATCTCACGCGCCAGCACAGCGACGATTTCCGTCTCCGGGGGCAGCGTGTGGATCTGGCGATCGTCGTAAATCTGGAGCCGGTGCTCCAACGCGCGCAGGAACTGGTATGCCGACGCGAGTCTGGAATACTCGGTGTCCGACAGCAGGTCTTTGTCTCGCAGCCGGGAAAGCGCGAGCAGCGTGCCGCCGTGGCGAACCCACTTCTCGCGGCCGCCGTGCAGACGCTGAAGGCACTGCACCAGGAACTCGATATCGCGAATTCCGCCGGGCGCCAGTTTGATGTTGAATTCGCGCGAGACGCCGCGCCGGGCGGACAGCTTCTCTCTGATCCGTTCCCGCGTGGCCGAGGCCGCTTCCACTACCGAGAAATCCAGGGTGCTCGAATAGATAAGCGGATCGACGAACTCCAGCAGTTCCTGTCCCGGTTTCTTTTCGCCGGCAGAAACGCGGGCCTTGATCAACATCTGCAATTCCCAATCGCGCGCCCGGCTCTGGTAGTAACTCCTGGCGCCGTCGAGCGAGATGCAGACTTCGCCAAGCCGCCCATCCGGGCGGAGACGCAAGTCTACCCTATACGGCACGCCCGCGCCCGTATAAGTGGAGAGTAAATCGGTAAGCTGGTTCGCGGCCTTCTTATAGAACTCTTTGTTCGTGATCCGGTTGGGCCCGGCAGTTTCTCCGGTGCCGCCGTAAACGAACATCAGGTCGATGTCCGAGCTGTAGTTGAGCTCCTGCCCTCCGAGCTTGCCGAGCGAAATGATCGAGAAGCCTTCATCGCTCGGCCGGCCGTAGCGCGTCATCAGATCTTCGCGGATGCGGCGGTAGGCCAGTTCGAGGACGGCATCCGCGAGGCTGGAGATTTCGCCCGTAATCTCCGGGAGCGTGCTCAGCCCCATCACGTCGCGCGCAACTATCCTCAGGATTTCGCGGCGGCGGAACATTGCGAGCGATACCGCGGCCGGCACATTTCGGCCTTCCGCTTCCAACAGAGAGGCCAGCCGCGCGGTGTAGTCCTCGACCGTGAGTACCCGGTCAAGGTCTCCGCTGGCGACCAGCGACTCGAGCCAGTCGGGATGCAACAGCACCGCCTCGGACAGAAACCGGCTCTGGGAGAACACGGCGACGAGAACTTGCAGGGCCGCATTCGATTCAGCGATTCTCTCGAAGGCCTGAGGCTGCTCGCGCTGCAGCCGGTCAAGGAAGTGCAGGCAGTCGTCCGGATCGGCGCTGGGTTTCAGAAGAGCGCGGAGGCGCGTTTGCAGGTCCTCTGGCAGGTGTTCAGAGAGGTTTCGCAGGTTGCCGGAAGCCCGCACGGCATCGCGGAACTCGACTTCTGCCAGGAGACTCTGCATAGGTCAGCCACCATAGAAAATTATAGCCCGCCGGGAGGTCAGGCCCGCTGTGAACAGCCGCAACCGCAACGGAGCTAGACCAGCATTTCCGAGAGCGCGATTGGGTCGCCCGCGCGGACCCAGCCCGGCTTCAGCACCGCCGCGTAGAACCCGCCCAGACCCCAGGCCGGGTGGCTCGGGTGCATGCCCGCCTCGTAGATCTCGTTCTTCAACTCAGGGGAGTAGACTTCGAGACTGCCGCAGGGCTTCCGTAAGGTCGTAAGCTCGATGATCGCTTCCCCGACCCGAAATCGCTGGCCGGTCCGCAGCATGCGCCGCTCCAATCCACGCGCGGTCAGGTTTTCGCCCATTGCGCCATAGAACAACGGGTAGCCGCGGGCAATGAGTTCATCGATGCCTTCCGCGGTGATGAGGAGGACGGCTTTCCTTGCGCCTCCGTGAATATCCGGGTGCGCGACAGAATCGCCTTCGAATCCCAGCGGTGTGAGAAAAGCCTCCGGAACGGGCCGCTTCGGCAGCCCGCCCGGAGACAAATTAACCTGGAGGATAGTACCTTGCAACCTAGATGTCGTAGTACATTGCGAACTCGTACGGATGCGGACGCAGACGAATCGCTTCGGCCTCGTTCTTCCGCTTGTAGTCCACAAACGCTTCGAGCATCTCCTCGGTGAACACGTCGCCCTTCAGCATGAAGCCGTGGTCCTCTTCGAGGCACGTAAGCGCTTCGTCGAGAGACGCCGGCATCGACGGCACATTCCGCAGTTCTTCCGGAGACAGGTCGTAGATGTCCTTGTCCAGCGGCTCGCCGGGGTTGATCTTGTTCAACACGCCGTCGAGGCCCGCCATCAACATCGCCGCGAACGCCAGGTACGGGTTCGCGGATGGATCCGGCGGCCGGAACTCGATGCGCTTCGCCTTCGGGCTGGAGGAGTACATCGGGATGCGGATCGCGGCCGAACGGTTCCGCCGCGAATACGCCAGGTTGACGGGAGCTTCGTAGCCCGGCACCAGCCGCTTGTAGCTGTTCGTGGTCGGCGCAATGATCGCCGAAAGCGAACGCGAGTGCTTCAGCAGTCCGCCGATGTACCACAGCGCCATCTGGCTCAGCCCCGCGTAGCAATCGCCCGAGAACAGCGGCTGCGCGTTGGTCCAGAGGCTCTGGTGGACGTGCATGCCGCTTCCGTTGTCCGCGAACAGCGGCTTCGGCATGAACGTCACGGTCTTGCCGTACTGGTTCGCGACGTTGCGGATGCAGTACTTGTACAGCAAGATCGCATCGGCCGATTTCACCAGGGAATCGTACCGGAGGTCGATTTCCGCCTGTCCGCCGGTGGCTACCTCATGGTGGTGGGCCTCCACGGTGAGCCCGCAGCGCAGCATCGTCTGCACCATCTCGCTGCGCAGGTCCTGGTAGTGGTCGGTCGGCGGGACCGGGAAGTATCCTTCCTTATAGCGCGGCCGGTATCCCAGGTTGTCCTTTTCGCGCCCCGAGTTCCAGCGCCCTTCCTCGGCGTCGATAAAGTAGTACCCGGAGTGCTGGTTCTGGTCGAACCGGATGTTGTCGAAGATGAAGAACTCGGCTTCGGCTCCGAAGTATGCGGTGTCGGCGATACCGGAGTTCTTCAGGTACAGCTCGGCCTTCTTGGCAATCCACCGGGGGTCGCGTTCGTAGTGCTGGTGCGTGATGGGGTCGATGATATCGCTAATCATCACCAACGTAGCCGTTTCGGCGAACGGATCCATGACAGCCGTGCTCGGATCGGGCAACAGCAGCATGTCGCTCTCGCTGATCGCCGCCCAGGCGCGGATGCTGGAGCCATCGAAGCCGTAACCTTCTTCGAACGACTCCTCTTTCAGTTGCGTGATCGGGTACGAGACGTGGTGCCACAAACCCGGTATGTCGCTGAAGCGAAGGTCGACTTGCTTCGCATCGTTTTTCTTGGCAAATTCCAATACTTCTTTAGGACTCATTCATCCTCCCGTCGGTGGGTAGACTTCTGGTGGGATGCCGCAACCGCAATTGTTTTCTAGAATAGCGGAAGGAGATCCGCGCGTCAACCGCAAAGACAAACCGAGTGGAACAGATCGCTTTTACGTTTGAACCCGCCCGCAAAACCTATAGCGTCGCCGAGCTGAACGCCGCGATACACAACCTGCTCGGACGCGAATTCGCGGACGTGTGGATAAGCGGCGAAATTTCCGGCACCCGCCTCGCCGCAAGCGGCCACTATTACTTCACGCTGAAGGAGCAGGACGCGCAGCTACGTTGCGTCTGTTTCCGCGCCACGGCGCGCTATCTCAAGTTCAAGCCGCAGGACGGCATCGCCGTAATCGCGCGCGGACGCATCGACGTATACGAAGTGCGCGGCGAGTATCAACTCCTGGTCGAGCACCTCGAACCTCAAGGCCGCGGCGCACTCCAGTTCGCATTCGAGCAGCTCAAGAAGAAGCTCGCCGCCGAAGGACTTTTCGACCTCGCCCGCAAGCGGCCGATTCCGAAGTTCCCTTCCCGCATCGGGATCGTAACGTCACCGGCGGGCGCCGCAATTCGCGACCTGCTGAACGTCCTCGGCCGCCGCTTTCCGGGCCTCCACATCCGCCTCTACCCGGCACAGGTTCAGGGGGACGGATCGGTGGAGGAAGTCTGCCGCGCTATCGAGTACTTCAGCGCATCGGGCTGGGCGGAAGTGCTGATCGTCGCGCGCGGCGGCGGCTCGCTCGAAGATCTGTGGACGTTCAATGAGGAAGCAGTCGCCCGCGTCATCGCGGCCTCCTCGGTGCCCGTGATTTCGGCAGTCGGGCACGAGACCGATTTCACTATCGCCGATTTCGTGGCCGATCTTCGCGCGCCCACTCCCTCGGCCGCGGCTGAACTCGTTGTCGCCAATCGCGAGCATGTCATCGAGCGCATCGACGGCGCTCTGTCGAAGATGCGCCAGGCACTCCGTTACCGGCTCGCCGAGGGCGCGCGCCAGCTACACTTGCGCGGGATCGACCGGGCCACTTCCCTGCTCCACCGCCGCATCGGCCGCGCGCTTCAGCGGCTTGACGAACTCGATTACGTGGTGCGCAACGCATTCCGCGCAATGTTTGAGAGCCGCCGTGCCCGCCTGCGCGACCTTGATGCGCGACTCACCGCTCTGGACATGCGGCTCCGGTTCGCACGTACGCGCCGCCGGCTGGAGATCGCGGAATCCGCTGCGACACAGTCCGCGCGCTCCCGCCTCGCTACAGCGCGCGCCCGGTTTGAGCCTCTCGCCGCGCAGCTCAACCAACTCAGCCCGCTCCGAGTGCTTGATCGCGGCTATGCCATCGTGCAGGACGAAGCCCATCGCATCCTGAAAGATCCGGCGGAAGCCCCGCCCGGCTCCGCGCTCGATATCCGCCTCGCGCGAGGCCGGCTCAAAGCGCGCACTGAGTAGCAGGTCCGCGGGAGTATACTACCCATTTCACGTTCACCCCAGCTCAGGAGATTGCCGTGAACCCGACAAGCCGCCGCACCTTTATCAAGACCGCCGCCACCGGAGCCGCCGCGCTCGCCGCCCCTTTCGTCAATGCCGCGCCCAAGAACGCGCTCCCGCGCTGGCGCGGTTTCAACCTGCTCTACTTTTTCCAGGCGCGCGTCCTGAAAGGTCCGGTCGAGATCCCCGAGGACGACTTCCTCATGATCCGCGATCTCGGCTTCGACTTCGTGCGCATCCCGATGGACTACTGGTACTGGCTCGATTCAGACTGGCGTGCGAAAGGCCGCCCCGCCGCCGCGGACGTCGCAAAAATCAAGGAAAGCGCGCTGGCCCAAATCGACCGGGTCGTGGAACTCGGCCGCAAGCACGGCATTCACGTCAGCCTCAACTTTCACCGCGGGCCGGGCTACTGCATCAACGACAGCAAACTCGAGCCTTTCGTGCTCTGGCGCGACAAGGACGCGGAGGACGCCTTCGTCTTCCACTGGGAGACGTTCGCGAAACGCTATCGCGACATCGGCCCTGGCGACCTCAGTTTCAACCTGCTCAACGAAGCCCCCGCGCCACGCCCCGGCTACATGAGCCGCGAGGATTATCGCCGAGTCATGAGCCGCACAAGCGAGAAAATCCGCGAGATCACGCCGGACCGCACCGTCATCATTGACGGGCTCAGCGTCGGCAACCAGGTGGTGTATGAGATGATGCCGGCCGGGGTAGCCCAGAGCGTTCATGCCTATTCCCCGGCCGAGATCAGCCACTACCGCGCCGGCTGGGTGGACAAGCGGTCCGACTTCCCCCACCCGCTCTGGCCTGGCGTGAACCGCGCCGGCACGTCGCTCATCAGCCGCGAGACGCTCGAGGCCCACTACGAGCCTTGGGGATGGCTCGTGCGCCAGGGCGTAGGTGTGCACTGCGGAGAAGCCGGTGCGTTCAACAGAACTCCGCACGATGCCTTCCTGAAGTGGATCTGCGATGTTCTGGACATCCTGAAGATCCACAGCATCGGCTGGGCGCTATGGAATTTCCGCGGGTCTTTCGGGGTGCTCGATTCGGGCCGCGAGGATGTGGCTTACGAAGACTGGCACGGCCACAAGCTCGACAGAAAACTTCTCACGCTCTTGCAGTACCACTGAGCGCTGACGTTGATTCCAGGGAACGTTCACAAATGTTCCCTGGCGAGCGCTAATTCGGCGAGCAGCCGTCCCACTGGTGCTCCGGGTCGGGGTAGAACGCGACGCCGGCGCCGGCGGCAACCAGCCAGCCTCCGGGCACCTTGGCGCGCGCCGCGGGCAGCGTCGAGTGCAGTTGCTCCCAACGCAGGCCGCCCGGCTCGGCCACGAGCGCCTCGGCGGGCCGCGGCGGTGCCGCCGGAGCTTCTGCGGGGCCGCGGTCCAGGGCAGCCTTCAGCACATCGCTCGCGCACCGGTACGGTTCACCAAGATACGTGAACTTGCCGTAGTCGTAGTCCAGTTCGACGTTCTCAACCAGCGCGCCAAACGGAATCGTCGCCGGAGGGCCGCTCACCGGAATCCCCGTTCTCTTATTCAGCCTCGTTACTTCCAATGACTTCTTGAGCTCGAATTTAGCCATCGTTCTGCCTCCGTCGATCAGAGTGGCACAGGCCTTCTCTATTTAAGCAACCACGCAGTGATGTTCTGAACGCATCGCCGCACCATCGGGTGACTGATGACAGGCGCGCTGTGGCCGGGGATGAAGACAGCCACCTTCCCCTTTCCGTACGTATGCGCCCAGCCCTGCGGAGCGCGGCCGTGCTCCGGAGAGTGGCTTTCCATGAACACGGAGGTCTGGCTCTCGTCCATCTCCACCTTGTACTCTTCATCGGGGACGGTGAATGGAGTAACGCCCTCGGTCAACTCCGGCATTTTGCCGGTCGGCGCAATGTTGATGCTCACGATGGCCGGATGCATGATGAAGAACGCCTTGGCCACGCGCGATATCGCGCCGTCCTTCGGATAGAACCCGATGCCGTCGTGGTACAGGAACAGCCTGCCGCCCGCCTTCACGTAGTCCTCGAACTTCTGCTCCTCGGCGGGCGTAATCCAGCGGGCGCGTCCCTTGTTCGAGGGGTTCGTGTCGCGCTCCCTGAAGAACTGCACGTACTCGTGCCCTTCCCTGCTCAGAATGATGAGGTCGAACTTGCCGAAGTCATCCCAGGGGACGTTGTAGTCCATGATGGTCACGGCTTCCCACCCGTCTTTTCGAAGGCTCCCGACAAGCGCCGAGTCGAGGGGCGCAACGCAGTGGTAGGCGTCACCCAGTATGGCCAGAACGCGCTTCTTCTTCGCGCAGCGGTAGTCCTAAGCATTCGACGTCGTGTAACGTTCATCAATCGATCTCCGCGAAATGAATTAGATCATATCGCGGCCTGCCGGACAACGGCCAGGATTCGAATTGCGCCACGTAAAATATGACTGAAGTGGCACCTGTTGCGCCAACTAAGAATGTGACCGAAACGTGTGAGCTGCACAGAGCTGCCGTGAACTGCCGAACACTCCGGCAGAATGGACAT
>JAEZIJ010000172.1 GCA_023436715.1 Acidobacteriota bacterium | reverse complement strand
GCTGAGGGCTCCGCTACGGCCGAGGTCGTGCGGTGTGATTCAATACCAATGAAGGGCTGACCGGGTGGAAAACTGTTACCCATGTGCCCGGTCTAGAGTGTTACCTATGTGCCCGGCCGGTCACAATCATTTGGTCACGATAGTTCTCTGCGCAGAATGTCCAGAGCCAGTTGTGCCGCCAGGGTTCTGACGCGCTCGCGGTCGCCGATGAACCTTGCGCGGCGCGACCGGCACCCGCCCGGTCCCGCCAGTCCCACGATCACAGTTCCCACAGGCGCCGCTTCGGTCCCGCCCGCTGGGCCGGCGACTCCGGTCACCGACAGAGCCCAGGTGGACCCGGTGCGCTCCCGCGCGCAGGCCGCCATCGCTTCCGCCGCCCGTTCGCTCACGGCAGTGTGCTTGAGCAGGAGTTGTTCCGGAACGCCGAGCAGCGCGGTCTTGATGCGGTCCGTGTAGGTGAGAAAGCCGCCCAGAAAATAATCCGAGCTGCCAGGGACGGAAGTGAACCGGGCGGCGACCAGCCCGCCGGTGCAACTCTCAGCCACGCAGACCGTTTCCGAACGCCGGCGCAGGGCGTTGCCCACGACGACCTCGAGCGGGTCCATGTTCCGCGCGTAGATCCAGTTGCCCAGGCTGGCTTCGATCTCGGAGCCCACCTCGACAAGCAGCCGCTCGGCCTGGGTCGCATCGGCGCAGCGCGCGCGGAGGTGAACCTGAATGTCTCCAGCGGCCGCGAGGATTGTCGTGGACGGGTTGGCGTACTTCGTGTATATGGGCGCGATCCGCTGGTCCACTTCGGATTCAGGCATCAACGCGATGCGGTAGCTCTGAACCCGGATCACCTGGCGCGGGAGCACGCGCTCAAGCCGCGGCCGGCAGCAGTCCGAAAACATCGGCTTCATCTCGCCCGGGGGGCCGGGCAGAAGCATGATGGCGCGGCCGTCGTCCTCGATCCACAGCCCCGGAGCGGTTCCGTTCGGGTTCGGCAGCGGGTCGGCGCCGTCGATGACGTACGCCTGCCGCTTATTGATTTCGGCCATCGGACGGCCCAGGCGAGCGAATCGCTTCTCTATGTCGTCGCAGATTTCGTCGCTAAATGTCTGTTTGCGCCCGAGCGCGGCAGCGACGGCGTCGCGAGTGACATCGTCTTCGGTAGGTCCGAGGCCGCCGGTGAGGATGAGCACTTCGCAGCGCGCGATGGCGATCCGGACGGCCGCGGCAAGGCGCTCGCGGTCATCCCCGACGATTGTCTTCGCCGTGACCTCCACGCCGAGCATGTTCAACTGATCGGTGAGCCAGAGGGAGTTGGTATCGATCCGCTGCGGCGTGAGCAGTTCGGACCCGACTGCGATAATTTCGGCGTTCATTACGGGAGCGGGCGGCCCTTAATTCCGGCGTCCACGCGGTAGAGCGCGCTGTTGGTGGCGACGACCAGGGCGCGCGATGGCGTGAAGGCCAGCCCTACGATATTCGGACCGGAAAGGAACAGCTCGGGTTGGCGGTCTTCGCCGATGCGGACAACGCCCCTGCGGCCGCCAAGAGATGCGGCGACGTATAACCGGCCTTCGGCGTCGAAGGCCAGGCCCTGCGGCCGTCCCAACCCGCGGTAGAATACCTCGACTTCGCCGGCGGGCGAAATCCTGTGCACCGCGTCGAAGCTGGAGGTCGTGGGGCCCGATACGTACAGGTAATTTCCCGGGCCGAACGCCATGTGATAGGCCGCCATGGAGGGCTCCAGGGTCGCGAAGACGTAGATCTGCCGGGAGCGGCTGATTTTGAAGATCGTCCCCTGGCGGTCGCCGACGTAGAGGTTTTCCTCGTCGTCGAACGCGAGGCCGGTGGCCACGCCCATGCCCTCGACGTAAACGGACATGTTGCCGGTGGGGGTCGCCTGATAGACCACTCCATCGTTGCGGCTTGAGATGTGCAGCAGCCCCTCACGGTCGAACGCCAGAGCCGTGGCGTTCATGACGTCGGTCAGGAACGGCTTGAGCGCGTAGTTGAGGTCGATCTTGTAAACGGAAACGGGCGTCTTCTGCCCGCGCGAGCCGCTGAAGGTCGTAAAGATGTTGCCCGCGGCATCGACGGCCGGGTTGGTGACCGGATGCACGCTATCGGCAACCTGAATCCCCAATTCGCAAGTGTAAGCCGAACTGGCCTGTTCGCCGTTCTGAATGATCAGCTCGCCGACCGACGCTCCTTCGGGTACACGGGCAATAATGAACGAGTCGGAGCCGATGATCACCGGCGCCTCGACGTCGCCGAGCGTGACGCGAGGCCGTTCAGCCTTCACAAATCCTTTGCCTCGGATCTGGAACTCGCCCCCGGCGATTGCCGCCACCGGGCTGATCTGCGAAATTTGGGGTTTCCCCTCCCCATTCTTACGACTAGCCATATATTCAATAAAAATTGAAACACCCTGCCGCGAATAATACAAGCGCGCCGTAAAGACCCGCCATCACGTCGTCGGCGACGATTCCCACTCCGCCCGGCAGCCGTTCCAGCCGCCGCACCGGCTCGGGCTTCCAGATATCCATCAGGCGGAACAGCAGAAACGCCGCGAGCCAGCTTTTCCAGTTGAGCACAGTCGCGCCCGAAATGGTGATCCACTGGCCGAGTACCTCGTCGATGACGACCAGGCCGGGATCTTTCTTCCCGTAGTGCCTCGCGGTGCGCCCGGCGGCCCAAATGCCGGGGACCAGAGCGGCCAGGGCCAGACCGCCGAAATAGTAGGGCTGCCATCCGGCGTACTCGGCCAGAAGCACGGCGGGAAGGAGCGCGCCGGCCGAGCCTGCCGTTCCCGGCGCAACCGGCGAGAAGCCGCAGCCGAACCAGGTTGCGAGGGTGACGGCCAGGTTGGGCCGGGGTTCAGTCTTCACGGTCGTCGTCTTCATCAACTGGCTCTTCCGTCGGGATTCGGTACTCCTCCGTAGCCCAGCGGCCGAGGTCGATCAGGCGGCAGCGCTCGCTGCAGAATGGCACATACCGGCTGCCCGGCTCGACTTCCTTCTTGCAAATCGGACATTTCATAGGACCACAAACGGGTTGGCTCGAACGACGGGCGCGCTCTCTGTAGCTTCGAGCAGCGTTCCAACCAGGTCGTAATCGTGCGCTTCGGAAATTCGCATGTTCCGGATCTCTCCGGATTGCGGTGTGCGGCCTTCCACGTCGTTAATCAGGCAGACGCCGTCGATTTCCGGAGCCTGGGCCGCCATGCGCGCCTGCCAGAGCAGATCGGTTTCCGCCGACGGGCCTTCGACCAGCACCTGAACGACGCTTCCTGCAAGCGGCCGGTTCCGCTTGCGCGAGATCTTCCGCTGGATGGACATCAGGCGGCGCTTCCGATTGTAAATTGTGCGGCCGTCCACCTTGCCGTCCAGGTGGTAGCTGGCGCTGGTTTCCTCGTCGGAGTAGGTGAAGACGCCGAGCCGGTCGAACTGAGCGGCCTGGACGAACTGGCACAGTTCCTCGAAATCGGCCGCGGTCTCGCCGGGGAACCCGACGATCATGCTGGTGCGAACGGCCACGCCGGGAATCGTCCGCCGGATCTTCTCGATCAGCTTGAGGAAAATGTCGCCGTTCGCGCCGCGCTTCATGCGCTTCAATACCGATGCGCTCGCGTGTTGCAGTGGGATATCGATGTACTTTACGAGCGACGGCCAGGCCGCGACTGTTTCAAGCAGTTTCGTCGTGACCTTGTTCGGGTAGGCGTACAGGAACCGGATCCATTTCTCCTGCGGCGTTTCGATCTGGGCGAGGCGTTCGAGCAGCAGGGCGAGGCCGTCGCAGATTCCGAGGTCTTCTCCGTAGCAGGTGGTGTCCTGCCCGACCAGGTTGAGCTCGCGCACGCCGGACGCGAACAGGCGCGACGCCTCCGAGACGACGGATTCGAAGCGGCGGCTGCGGAACGCTCCGCGAAACTGCGGGATGACGCAGAAGCTGCACGGGTGGTCGCAGCCCTCGGCGATTTTGATGTACGCGAAGTGCTTCGGCGTGGCGAGCACGCGCGGCGTGACGTCGTGGTACAGGTAGGGCTCGTGCGAACCCGCAGTTTCGGGCAGGCCCTCGCAGGCGGCCACGATGTCGTCGAGTTCGTTCGTGCCGATTACGGCATCGACCTCGGGCATGTCGCGCCGGATATCATCGCGGTAACGCTCGACCAGGCATCCGGCGACCACGAGCCGCTTCAGGCCGCCGCTGGTCTTGTACCCGGCCATTTCGAGAATGGTGTCGACGGATTCCTGCTTGGCGGGGTTGATGAAGCTGCACGTGTTTATGACGATGACTTCGGCGTCTTCGGGGCGGGGAGTGAGCTCATGGCCGCGCGCCGCCAGTTGGCCCATCATGACTTCGGTGTCTACCAGGTTCTTGGGACACCCCAGACTTACAAAACCTACTTTCAAGCTTATATCCGTGAAGAAAAAGGAGGATCAGCTTTTAGGATAGCAGGCGTTGCGAGGTGATGGCGGTCGGCGGCCGCCGGGTGGTCCATTAGTGGGATCGGGGCCGTCGCCGCAGGGGTCGGGTCCGCATTACGACGTGCAGATTAGCATCAGTCCATCACCGAGACTTTGCCGGTTGGTTGCCAGCCTTTCATATGGACAGTAAACAGCGCATCGTCCCATTGATCGCAGGAGAAATCCAGACCCCACTCCATCGACTCGGACTCCACCTCAGGTATGTGTACGATGTCCACACTGAACCGGGCCTGCCCCAGTGGTAGATCGGAGCTTTCCATCTGGGCCGCGTATTCGCGATTCAGCAAAGGTGTCAGTAGGAGCAGAAGTTCACCGTATCGTTTCTCGATCTCACGGTAGAGAGCACGATGTGACTCGGATGGCCCTGAATCACCGGCCTTGACCCAGTATGCGATGTCGGAGCCTGTTGGGCTAAAGCGCCCGCGACCCTCCCAGAAGGAATCAGACGGATTCTTGGTCTCAACAAACACGAGCGTGCCGAACAGCGGGTCCGCAATCTGCTTTCGCCTGTTCTTCTTAAATAGCCATTCCAGCACAGGGATCGATGCAGAATTTACCACAATGCCGTACTTGACGTTGGCGGCAGGCCCGACCTGCCCTGTCAAATCAAGTCTCGGATCCACGCCGCTTCATTCCTTTGATAGTTCGAGAAATAGAGACGCGGCGGTATTCGGATGTCCCCGCGTACCGAAAGCCAGTACCGGCAGGCTCAGCCATTGACCTGCCCGCTGCCAGCCGGTGGTGGGGTGTGCACAATCGGCTCTTGCCGAACGACCGCTTGTTGTATCGCGGGCAGCCAGACCGTGAACGTGCTGCCTTTTTTCGGCGCCGTGGTCAACTGAATTGCGCCGCTGTAACTGCGGACGATGCCTGCCACCGCGGCGAGGCCCAACCCGCGGCCGGTGAATTTTGTCGTGAAGAACGGGTCGAAGATTCGGCTCCTGACCGCTTCGTCCATGCCGCAACCGGTGTCGCGAACCGTCAAGTACACGTACATGCCCGGTGCGGCTTCCGAATCCCGAAGGTGCCGATCGATATAGGCCTCCGTGAGCCTGCGGGCGCCGGTTGCAACCGAGATCGCCCCTGCCTGGTTGCCGATTGCTTCCACGGCATTGAGCATGAGGTTCGCGGCGATCTGTTGGACTTGGCTTCTATCCGCCCGGATCGCAGGCAACCCGTAATCCAGATGCAGGCGAACCGCGATTCGATCGGGAATCGAAAGTTGGAACGCCCGGATGGTTTCGCTAATCGCCTGCGCGATATTTACAGGCTCGACTACGAAGCTCCCCTTGCCGGAGTATGCCAGCATCTGCTTCACCAGCTCCGCCGCTCGCTCGCTCGACTTCATGGCGGCATCGAGCATCTCCCTTGCCGGATGATGCCGAGGCAGCGACTCCCTTGCGAGATCTATGTTCCCGACGACTCCGACGAGGAGGTTGTTGAAGTCGTGAGCGACGCCGGCGGCGAGCAATCCGACACTCTCGAGTTTCTGCGATTCGCGAAGACGTTCCTCGGCCCGCTTCCTATCTGTGATATCGACGAAAGCGCCTACAGCGCCCCGCGGCCGGCCGTCATCGCCAAGCAGGGGAACTGCATTCCCGAGCAAGAACCGGGATGTGCCGTCATCGAACACCACCTCGAATTCATCGTCCCGGACCGGCTGGACTGTGGCAGCAGCCTTCTGAACCGGAAACTCGTGAGGCGGCAGTTCGCGTCCGTCCTTGATGGCACGGAACGTGGCTGGCCGTTCGTCTTCCGGGGCGGAGACGGAAAGATTGCTACCGGGAGGCAAGCGCAGCAGGTCATAGCTCATAGCGCTACCCACAACGTGGCGGCATTCGGGATCGCGGGCGATGAACGTGGCAGCCGGAACTGCCTGCATGATTGCGTCGAGTTCAGATGCACGTGCGCGCGCCCTGGCCTCGCTGGCGCGCACCGCTTGTTCGGCACGCTCGCGCTCGGCCACTTCCTGGCTCAGTTGCCGGCTCCGCGATCGTTCTTCGGCCTCGGCAAGCGATCGCGCCGCAACCTCCTGCCGGAGTCGCAAACGTGTCCTGCGCTGCCTTTCCGCGAGCACGATGAGAATGGCCGAAACGAACAAATACAGTCCGAAGGCGGCCTGGTGATAGACATCCGCAAACCAAATCATCCGGCGCGGCGGTACCAGATAGTATGTGGCTCCGAACGCGCCGAGTATCGTGGCCAGTACACCGGGCCCAATCCCGCCCACACTCGCTGAAAATGCCACGGCAACAAAGAATGTGGCGTACGGACTATGAATACCGAGCACCGTGTCCATGAGCAGCCGGGCGGCCAGCGCGACGACTGTACTCAGAACTGCATAAACATAAAGCCTCAAGTGGGAGTGCTGGGGCATACAAGCTCGTCCCGGAACTAAAACAATCGTAATTTTAAGCGCGAAACGGCTCGCAATCATCACTGCCGGTCCACTGCGGTCGTGCCTTGTCAACTTGAATGAGATTCCGGCCGCGCAAAAGACACAAATTCAGGTGGAACAGATGATCGCCTCCCGGCTGACACGCGAAGAAGAACTGGACTGGCTTGCCCTGAGACTCGTTCCCGGGTTGGGCGCGCGTACCGCCGGCAAGCTGCTGGCGCGCTTCCGCACACCGCGGGCGGTGCTGCGCGCATCGCGAACGGAACTGGAAGCGCAAGGCATCGCGGGAAGCGTGGCCCAGAGCATCGCAAGCGGCTGCTCGTTCGATGACGCGGCCGTGCAGCAGGAAAAGGCGATCCAGGCGGGCGCTCAAGTCGTCACGCTCTCCGATCCGCGCTATCCCGTGCGCCTGAAGGAGATCTTCGATCCTCCGATCATGCTCTTTGCCCGGGGCAGCGTTGAACTGCTCAACTCCCTGAATCTGGGCATCGTAGGGACGAGGCGGCCGACCCCGTACGGGCTGGCCGTAACGGAGCGGCTCAGCAGCGATTTGGCCCGGGCGGGGCTGACGATCGTGAGCGGGATGGCGCGGGGGGTGGATACCGCGGCGCACCGGGGAACGCTTGCGGCTGGCGGGAATACCATCGCGGTACTCGGGTGCGGCGTAGACCTGGTCTACCCTTCGGAGAACCGGCGCCTGGCGGCCGACATCGCCGCCAAAGGCCTCATCATCTCCGAATTTCCGATGGGCGCGCCCGCCTATCCCCAGAATTTTCCGATCCGCAACCGCATCATCAGCGGGCTCAGCCTCGGCGTGCTAATTACCGAGGGAGCGCAGTACAGCGGCTCGTCGATAACGGCGCGGCTGGCGCTCGATCAGGGCAGGGAAGTGTTTGCCGTGCCGGGCAGCATCATCTCGAAGATGAGCTGGGGGCCGAACCTGTTGATAAAACAGGGGGCCAAGCTCGTGCAGGACTGGAACGACGTCGTGGTGGAGCTCCCGCCCGATGAACGCCGTATGCTGGCCGAGCGCAGCCAGAGGCGCCTGTTCGGGGAAGGCGCCGAAACCGCAGAATCTCCCGCCGCGTCAAACAGCCAGGAATCCGCCAACCCTATTGCCCGTAAGGTTCTCATTCTCTTGAAAGTCGAGGCCCCCACGCATATCGACGAATTGCTTGAGCGCGTGGAGGACGTCTCCTCCTCGGAAGTGATCGCCGCCCTCTTTGAACTAGAGATGGTTGGAGCGGTGAGGCAACTTCCGGGAAAGAATTTTGTTAAAGTGTGGTGAGAATCCAATCGGAACCGGCAAAGTTCAGCTTATCCTCAAAGGGCGCCGGCAATCTGTTGACGGACTTTCGTTTCATATGGCAAATTCTCTGGTCATCGTCGAATCCCCGGCGAAGGCGAAAACGATCGGGAAGTACCTGGGTAAACAGTTCGTGGTCAAGGCCTCGCTGGGCCACGTGAAGGATCTTCCCAAGAAGGACCTCGCTGTCGACGTCGACAGCGGCTTCGAGCCGACCTATGTCGTCATCGAGGGCAAGAAGAAACTCCTCCAGGAGCTGAAGCAGGCGGCGAAGAAGTCCGAGGCCATATACCTGGCGGCCGACCCTGACCGCGAAGGCGAGGCTATCTGCTTCCATCTGAAGGAGGAACTCGAGGGCAAAAAGAACGGCGGCCCGGCGGTCTACCGGGTGATGTTCAACGAGATCACGGCCAACGCCATCCGGAAAGCCTTCGAGCGCCCCGGCAGCGTGGACATGCACCGGGTGGAAGCCCAGCAGGCGCGGCGCGTGCTCGACCGGCTGGTGGGCTACAAGATCTCACCGCTGCTCTGGGACAAGGTGCGGCGCGGACTGTCGGCCGGGCGCGTGCAGACGGTTGCGGTGCGGCTCATCGTCGAGCGCGAGCGCGAAATCCGGCAGTTCGAAAAGCGCGAGTACTGGACGATCGACGTGAACCTGGCGGCGAAGAAGCCGCCGGTGCTGGGCGCGCGCTTCATCAAGCGGAACGACGAGGCGGTCGAGATTGCGAACCAGGCAGCCGCGGACGCGCTGGTGGCGCAGTTCTCCGACGCGGCGTACGTGGTGAAATCGGTTGCCACGCGCGAAAAGCGCCGGAATCCCGTGCCGCCGTTCATCACCTCCACGCTCCAGCAGGAATCGGCGCGCAAGCTGCGGTTCAGCGTGAAGCGCACGATGGCGCTGGCGCAGCGCCTGTACGAAGGCATCGCGCTCGGCAAGGAAGGCCCCACCGGCCTGATCACCTACATGCGTACCGATTCGACGCGCATCTCCGACGAGGCGCTGCGCGACTCCCGCGGTTTCATCGCGGAGAAGTTCGGTCCGCAGTACCTGCCGGAAACTCCGAACGTCTACCGGAGCAAGAAAGATGCGCAGGACGCTCACGAGGCCATCCGGCCCACCTCGGTTGCGCACACGCCGGAAAGCGTCGAAAAGTACCTTGCCGAAGACGAGCTGAAGCTGTACCGCCTGATCTGGATGCGATTCGTCGCGTCCCAGATGATGCCGGCAGTGTTCGACCAGACCACGATCGAAGTGGTTGCGAAGGGCAAGGATGGCGCCGACTACCTGTTCCGCGCTACCGGCTCCGTGCCGAAGTTCGACGGGTTCCTGAAAGTCTACGAGGAAGGCAAGGACCAGAAGGACGAGGAAGACGAGGAACTCAAGCACAAGCTGCCGGTGGTGACGGAGGGCGAGATCCTGAAGCTCCGCAATGTCGATGCCCAGCAGCATTTCACGGAGCCGCCGCCGCGCTATAACGAAGCGACGCTGGTGAAGAAGCTGGAATCAGACGGCGTGGGCCGACCTTCGACCTACGCTTCGATCATTTCGACGATCCAGGATCGCGGCTACGTGAAGAAGGAGGGCGGACGATTTTCGCCCACCGAGCTTGGCATGGTGGTGAACGACCTGCTGGTTGCCAGTTTCGATAGCATCTTCGACATCAGCTACACGGCCCGCATGGAGGGCGAGCTGGATAAAGTCGAGGACGGCCAGACCGATTGGCGAAACACGATCGGCGAATTTTACGAGAAATTCAGGCACGACCTGGAGCACGCCGAAGAGCACATGGAAGACATCAAGCGGATGGAGAAACCCACCGGCCTGATGTGCGAAAAGTGCGGCAAGCCCATGGTGATCAAGTGGGGGCGCCACGGCAGCTTCATCGGGTGCAGCGGATATCCGGAGTGCACCAACACGCGCGAGCTCGTTGTCGATCTGCCCGACGTGGACAACGTGAACCTCACGGACCAGGCGGACGAGGAATACTGCGAGAACTGCGGTCGCACGATGGTGCTCAAGCGCGGCCGGTTCGGCACGTTCTACGCCTGTTCGGGCTACCCGGACTGCAAGACCACGAAACGCATCGGCGGGGAAGAGAAGAAACCCGACCAGTTGCTCGAAGAAAAGTGCCCGCAGTGCGACAGTCAGCTTGTGCTGAAGCACGGGCGCTTCGGCGAGTTCACCGCGTGCAGCAATTACCCGGCGTGCAAGTTCGTCAAGCAGAAACTGATCGGCATGAAGTGCCCGGAATGCCACGAAGGCGACCTGATCGAGCGGCGGTCGAAGCGCGGCAAGACGTTCTACGGCTGTAACCGCTATCCGGACTGCAGCTTCGTGGCGTGGTCCAAGCCGATGGACGAGAAGTGCCCGCAGTGCGGCAGCCCATACCTGCTGGAGAAGTGGCTGAAGTCAGGTCACATCGCGCAGTGCCCGAATGCGGAGTGCAAGTACAAGCGCGAACTGGCGGAAGCGGAGGCTGTGGTCAGCGGGTGAGCGCCGTAAGCCCCCGTCGCGCCTTCGCCGCGGACTTGGCCTTGCTCGTCGCTTCCTTGGCGGTTGCTCCGTAGACGGTCACGCCCGGCAACTCAGGAATGTCACGTATCCAACTACCGTCCGTTTTCCGGAGCAGCCGGATTGTGAGTTTCACAGTGTCAAGCGTAGCACCGGTAGCCGGGAAGCGGCCTACGGCCTGTTCGCATAATTCTTCCATATTCTTCTATGTTTTTGAGCGAAGGTTATGCGTGCTCGGTCTGACAGTCTGAATCGCTGCTGCCGCAATCCGACCCCCAAAAGGGGTTGCTTTCCCGCAAATCCCGTGCCAAGATGCTGCTGGTATTACGAAACGCTCCCCGATTCGGACGTATGGAATGCACAAGTTCGAACTGAGGCACTGTCTCCTGGTCCTCGCCGGCGTGGCCTCAGTCAACTATGCCCGCGCCGAATCACAACTCTTTGTCACAACCGTTTCCCCGCAGACCACAGCAAGCACTGCGGCGAGCCGCGTTGAGGTTGCGGCCGTGCCGCCCCGATGCCCCGTCCCACCGGGCATCCCGGCCACC
>JAEZIJ010000136.1 GCA_023436715.1 Acidobacteriota bacterium | reverse complement strand
CGGTTGAAGTGGTGCCCCGATACAGTTCGTAGCGGCCCGACAGCTCGGCAGAAGTGGTGCCTTGATACGTGTCATAGCGGTCCGACGGCGCGAGTGAAGTGGTGCCGTGATACGTGTCATAGCGGTCCTACGGCTCGACTGAAGTCGTGCCCTGATGCGAGTCATAGCGGTCCGATAGCTCGGCTGAAGCGGTGCCCTGATACGGTTCAGAGCGGCCCGACGGCTCGGCTGAAGTGGTGCCCTGATGCGAGTCATAGCGGTCCGGCGGCGCGAGTGAAGCGGTGCCCTGATGCGAGTCACAGCGGTCCGACGGCGCTAGTGAAGTGGTGCCCTGATACGTGTCATTGCGGCCCGACGGCTGTGACTGAAGGGGCGCCCTGGTACGAGTCATTGCGGCCCGACGGCTCGGCTGATACGGTTATAGCGGCCAGTCCGTTGGCTCGGCGGTGGAGATTTCGAGCCAGCCTTCCTGGGGAATGGCGTCTATCGGAAGTCCTTCCTTCCACAACGAAAGCTGAAGGCGGAGCGTGTGGCCCGATGGCACGGCGAGGGCCGCAAGGGAGAACCGCGCCTCGAGAACTTTGCGAAACGCGAACTCCATGGCTTCCGGAGCGGCTTCTTGCCTGGCCAGCCGCACGTCCGTCGCGGTGACCGATCCGTTGCGGAAACTCAGCACGATGAAGCTGCACTCCGCGGGATCGCCCACCGCCTGAATGGTGAAGTGCGCATCCACACCGGAAAGCGCGGCCACGGCGGCGGCTTCAAAATCGATACGCAGATAAAGATTCTGGCCGTCGCTGCCATAGGCCAATTCCTGGATCAGGAACCTCTTGCCATGCATCGCGCCGGAGCGGGCATCCACGCGGTAAGCACCGGCGCCCATCCACTCGAAATACGAACTGACAAGCCCGTCGATTTTCGCGCGCACAGGGGCCGTGGGAGACGTGTGAACTTCGGCGGCGGCCGTCTTCAGGATCGGGCGGGAGAGTTCCTCGGGCGGAGCGAGTTCAAGCGCGCGATACACGTTGGCAAGGTGCGCGCGGTAAAGCTCATCGAACTCGGCGCGGAAATCGGACTGGTGCTCGGGGCCGTACCACCAGCACCAGTCGCTGCCCTCGGATATGAGTAGTTCCTCATAGGCGAGCTTGCGGGCTTCTTCGGAGACGTTGGCGGCGGCGCGATCGTAGGTCTGCCGGGCGCGCAGCAGGTACTCCCAGGCGCGATTGTCCTCTTCGGCGCCGATCCACACATCGAAATTCGCGCCAATCCAGGAGCCTGGGAAAATGCGGTCGAGCGGCTGCGCCTCGACGCGCTTGAGCGCTTCGGAGACCGTGAGGGCGCGGATCGAGGGATCGGTCGTGATGCCGCGGTACAGCTCGCGGAGGAAGGGACGGCCGTTCTGATCGTACGACTCCCAGGCGTTTTCGCCGTCGAGAATGATCGGGACGAAGGCGTCGCGTCCGGAGGCGAGGATGCCGCGGGTGTTCTCGCGGATGCGGCTAAGGAGATCGGCCGCGGCTTCGGCGGGGCTGAGGCGCTGATACACGAACCCGATGAGGTCGCTGAGATAGTGGTCGCGGAAGATGACATTGAGCTCGCGGCCGCCCTGGCGCCAGACGTACGGCCGGTAGGTCTCGTCCACTCCGGCGTTGCGGCCGAGCGTGCGGCTGAGCACGCCGTTATCGCTGGCGGTCCAGCGGAATCCGGTTTCCGCGGCGATGCTGAACGCTTCGTCGGATACGGACCCTTCGGAAGGCCAGAGGCCGACCGGCGCGGCGCCCAAGCGCTCCTGGCAAAACTGGCGGGCGCGCTCCAGTTGCGTGCGCGCGTCCTGGGGATAGCGGAAGCGAGTGGGCAGCGGGACGTAGGGGTGCGAGACCTCCGCGATGTTGGAGTCACAGACGAGCGGGAGGATGGGATGGTAGAACGGCGTGGTCGAGATCTCGATCTGGCCGCGTGCGGCGAATTCCCGATGGACTGGGACGACGGCGCGGAGGATCTCACTTTGTTTGCGGCCAACCAGCGCCTGGTCTTCGAGCGTGAACGAGCGGCCGCGCAGGACGAGTTCGTGAACCTCGGGATCCTTGGCGAGGAACTCCTCGTCAAACCAGGCGAGTTGCGAGAGCACCTGAAGGTCGCGAAACGCCTGCGTGCTGAAAACGCGGAGCGCGCGCGCGACGTTGCGGTCCGCGGCGCGCCAGGCCTGGCACAGTTCGACGTACCGCGGGAAGCGCGACACGATGCGCGTGGGGCTGGGCGGGATGAGATTGCGCAGGATGAATTCCTGCTCGGCCTCGGTCAGGTTCTCGGCGGGCTTCAGCGTGACTCGCAGGAACGGATCGATTGCGTTGCCTTCGGCGTATTCCTCGACCTGAAGCATCATCGAGGGCACGAGGTTGAAGGTCTGGTGAACCTCGGGAAAATCCTCCAGCACTTTCACCATGCCGTAGTAGTCTTTGAGCGCGTGCAGGCGAGTCCAGGGCATTTTGTACTCGCCGGAGATGAGGTCCTTGTAGAAAGGCTGGTGCATGTGCCAGAGGACACAGAGATAAATATGGGGCATGGTTCAGCTCACAGTGGGATAGGCCTCCTGGCCTGTCCTACCTCGCAAACAGGCTCCGGACGGGCGGGGGCGGGGCATCTTGCTCTCCTCGAATGGCGCGCCAGAGGATCGCATTCAGTTCGTTGTCGTCGATGCGATCGGCGTCGCTGAAATCCAGCCTGGCGGAACGCGCGGCGGTGGCGGAGCGGGCAGGGTTGCGTTCATCGAGCGCTCTGCGCGGCTGCTCGGCGGTGTAGGGGCGCGTATCGGCCCTGGTCTGAAACGTGTTGGACATCGGCCGCGCGCCGGCGTCGAACGTGGTCATGGGGCGCAGACCGAGAATCAGCTCCATCGTGCGCAGCATGGAGGTGGTGTTGTACATCGTGCTGTCCACGACGCCGCGCCGCGCATACGGCGAAATCACGAACGCGGGCGAGCGGTGCGAATCCACGTGGTCCGGACCGTTCTGCGCGTCGTCCTCCAGGACGAAGATGGCCGTCTCGGGCCAGAAGCGGCTCTTCGTGATACCTTCCACGATGCGGCCGAGCGCGGCATCGTTATCCGCGAAGGCCGCCAGCGGCGCGATTTTTCCGGCCGCGGTGCCCGAGGTGTGATCGTTGCCCAGACGCAGGATCAGGAGCGAGGGCATCTGGCCCGACTTCTCGAATTCGGCGAGGTCCTCGAGAAAAACTTTGGCGCGCTCGACATCGGGGTAGTCGAGATCGAAGCCGCGGTAGCGGCGGTTGGTAACGCGATTGAGTACAGGATCCCGCACGACTTCCACATGAATGCCATCGGTTACTTTGGCGAGCGGCCGGTTCGTGACGAAGTAGCCGTAGTTCCTTATGGAGACGCCAGCGGCGGCGGCATTCGTCCAGAGATAGCCGGACGGCGGCACGGCGGCGGGTTCTCCCCCTTCGTAGTCGTAGTGCTTCCGGCGCTGCGCGTAGCTGTTGGGCCAGAGCTTCTGGACGTAGTCGGACGCGATGGCGGCGGTAGACCAGTTGTGGCCGTCCGCGCTCACATCCGAGTTCACGTAGAAATTATCGAGCAGAACGAACTCGCGTGCGAGCTTCCGGTGGTTCGGCCCGGCGGCTGCATCAAAGAGGACGAGCGACGGATCGCCGTTGCCGGGCTTGAGGTCGCCGAAGACCTGGTCGTACGTGCGGTTTTCCTTGACGATGTAGACGACGTGCTTGATGGGCGACGGATTGCCCGGGCGCGAGGGGATGGGCGAACCCTGCCCGGTTCGCGCGTCTTCGAGCAACTCGTCGCGATAGGGGGAATTCGCGAAGACGGTGCGCGAGTAGGTTTCGAGTTGTTCTTCCGAGGGCGAATCGATGAACGCAGCCGTGCCTGTCTGCATGCGCGCGACGTACTCGACGGGCGACCCGCCCAGATGTACGGGCGCTGCGACCTTGGCGGGATTCGGCCCTTGCGGATTCGGGTACGAGCGGAGGCCGCGGCCGTTGAGCACAGCAATGCGGTTGTCGGAGAGCACGCGCACCGCCGTTGGATACCAGCCCGTGGGGATGAAGCCGAGCGGCTGCGATCTCGCGCCGGAAATGTCGGCCACGGCGACGGCGTTCGCGTCGGAGCAGACGATGTAGAGGCGCTTCTTGTCCGGGCTGAGCGCGAGCGCACTGGGCGTCATGCCGGCAGGCTGCCACGGCGTCATCGAAACATTGATGGCCTCGATGCGGCGCATCTCGCCGCTCTCGCCGGCTCCGAGTACGTAGACGTTGTTCGTGTTCGATGCTGCGACGAACAGGCGCGCGGTCACCCAATCGAACGGGTCCTCCTGCTCCGGGCCGGCGGGCGCCGCGGCCGGCTTGCCGGGCAGCCAGAGCATGTCCGTGGTGTGTGGGCCGAGGCGCAGCCGCTCGAGGATGGCGCCCTTATCCGTATCGTGGTGGTAGACGGTGCCGTCCGCCCAACTGGATACGAAAAAGGATTTGCCGTCGGGCGGGAACAGGATTCGGTAGGGCCGCCGGCCTGTAGTGAAGCGCTCGATCACCATTCCGGACTGCGGATTGATAACCGCGATGGAATCGTTGTAGAGATCGGCCGCGTACAGGAGACGCCCGGCGGGATCGAAGGCAACGTCGCCGATGAAATCCTTGTACGTGCGCTTCTCGGGCGCGACTACGGGGAACGTGCGCGTGGCCGTGAGCTTTCCGCGATCGAAGGCGAATTCGAAAACAGCAGCCTGCGAGCCGCCGCCGGCGTAGACGCGGTCGCCTTTGGGAGAGAACGCGAGTCCGAGCCAGGCATCCGGCACCGCGCTGCGGCCGAGTTCGCGCTCCGTGGCGGTGTCTATGACGGCAATCGAGGGCGGCAGGTATCCGCCGTTCAGGACCAGCAGGTACTTGCCATCGGGCGAAACCGCGGCCGACATGGGCAGCGTACCCATAGGCACCTGTCGTCCGGCCGGGCGCAGGATCCATCCGCTGTTCAGCAGGAATCCCCCGTTCGGGAGCGGGCCGACCTGCTCGCGCGGCGCGGGCTGCGACGATAGCAGGACAGCCATCGTGATGAGCAAGACCACTACGGCAAATCTCATTCGGAAAACCTTTGAGCTATAGGGAAACGGCGACCGATGCCGAACGCCTTCGAGGTCACTTTGAGGCCGGGCGCGGCCTGCTGGCGCTTATACTCGTTGCGATCGACTTTGTTGATGACGTCGCTGACGAATTCGACGGTGAGACCGAGGGCTTCGGCGATCCTGCGCGGCGTCTGGTAGTCTTCGACGTAGGCGCTGAGGATGCGGTCGAGGACTTCGTAGGGCGGGAGCGAATCCTGGTCGGTCTGGTTGGGGCGAAGCTCGGCGGAAGGCGGCTTTGTGAACACCGCTTCGGGGATTGCCCCCGGGTGGCGGCGGTTGGCGACGCGCGAGAGGTCGTAGACCAGGGTCTTGGGGACGTCGCTGATGACGGCGAGGCCGCCGCACATGTCGCCGTAGAGCGTGCAGTAGCCGACTGCGAGTTCGCTCTTGTTGCCCGTCGTGAGGACGAGCGCGCCCCATTTGTTCGAGAGCGCCATCAGAGCGGCGCCGCGTATGCGCGCCTGTATGTTCTCTTCCGCGACGTCGCGCGGCATGCCGGCGAACAACGGGTCGAGCGCATTGAGGTAGCTCTCGTAAATCTCAGTGATCTTCACCACCTCAAAGCGGATGCCGAGGTTTTGGGCGAGTGCGCGCGCGTCGGTGAGGCTGCCTTCGGAGGAATACGGGCCGGGCATGCCAACGCCGACCACATTTTCGCGGCCCACAGCATCGGCGGCGATCACGGCGGTGAGAGAGGAATCGATGCCGCCACTGAGGCCGAGCAGCACGCGGCGGAATCCGCACTTGCGGATGTAATCGCGCGTGCCGAGGACCAGCGCATCGTACACGGCCTCGCACTCGTCGGGAGTCTCTTCATGGAGGTCGCCCGCGCCCGTTTCCGTGTCGGCGAAAACCAGATCTTCGCGGAAGGAGGCCGCGGAAGCGATGATGCGCGCGTGGGAATCCATCGCGAAACTCGATCCGTCGAAGATGAGGGAATCGTTGCCGCCCACCTGGTTCACGTAGACGACGGGCATCCGGTAGCGGCGCGCCGTGTTGGCGAAAACCGTGCGGCGCAGTTCCCGCTTCTCTATGTGGTAAGGCGAGGCGTTGATGCTGATGAGAACGCCTGCTCCGGCCTGCGCGAGTTCTTCGACGGGATCGCGGCGGTAGAGGCGGCGTTCCCAGAACTGCTTATCGTTCCAGGCGTCCTCGCAGATCGTGAGGGCGACCGGGCTTCCGTCGAAAACCCAGAGCGACTGGTGCTCGGCCGGCTGGAAATAGCGCATTTCATCGAAGACGTCGTACGTGGGGAGCAGCGCTTTAGTCTGCTCGAAGACAATGCGGCCGCGCTCGATGACGGCGGCGCTGTTCGTCGCGCGCTTGCCGGCCGACTCGTGTGAGCGTCCTACGTAACCGCAGATGAGAGCGAGCGGGAGGTCGGCCGTTTCGGCAGCGAGGCGCGCGAGCTGCTCCGCCGTACGCTCGAGGAAGCTGGGCTTTTCGACAAGGTCGCGCGGGGGGTAGCCGGTGAGCGAGAGTTCGGGAAAGACAACAAGACGCGCCCCGCCGGCCGCAGCTTGTCGAGCGGTGCGGACCATCAAATCCGCGTTCCCGGCGAGGTCACCAACAGTGGTGTTGATCTGCCCCAGGGCGATGCGCATGTAAGATTCTATTGTAGTTGGTAGCGATGTGCGGAGCGGGCGCCCTTGGGCCAGCGGCCCCGGCAGGGGCTAAAGCCCGTGGCTTGCGGAGGGTTTTGCGGCACGGCTGAAGCCGTGCCCTGATACAAGGCCAAACCCGAACTTATTGCAGGCTGGCGTGGCAGGTTGGTCGTGAATGGCGGGGGCTGAAGATACAAGGCCAAACCCCGAACTTACTGCAAGCTGGCGTGGTAGTTGGTCGTGAATGGCAGGGGCTGAAGCCAAACCCGAACTTACTGCAAGCTGGCGTGGCAGGTTGATCGTGGATGGCAGGGGCTAAAGCCCGTGGCTTGCCAAGGGCCTTGCGGCACGGCTGAAGCCGTGCCCTGATACAAGGCCCAACCCGAACTTACTATAGGCTTGCGGCACAGCCTACCTGAACTTACTGCAAGCTGGCGTGGTAGGTCTGTAGCGAGTCCACAGGGTGAGTGCCGCTTCTGCGATAGGCCGCGATACCTTTGGCGGCGGCCAGCGCCCCGGCCAGCGTAGTGATGTAGTGGACTTTGTGCTTGATGGCGTTCCTGCGAATGTAGGAGTCGTCCAGTTCGCTCTCTTTGCCCGCGGGCGTATTCACGACAAGCTGGATCTGCCGGTTCGCGATGTGGTCCACGATGTGGGGCCGGCCTTCGTGCATCTTGTTCACCACCTGCGAAGGTATCCCATGTTCGGCGAGCCAGGCGGCGGTTCCGCGGGTGGCCAGGATCCTCATCCCGAGTTCGTTGAACAGCCGCGCCACTTCGAGCACCTTGCCGCGGTCGCGGCGTGCGACGGTGATCAGCACCGTTCCCTCAAGCGGCAACGGCAACTGCGTGGCAGCCTGCGCCTTGAAGAACGCCTCGCCGAAGGTGGCTCCGAATCCAAGAACCTCTCCGGTCGAACGCATCTCCGGCCCGAGCAGCGGGTCTACCTCGGGCATCATGTTGAACGGAAGCACGGCCTCCTTCACCCCGTAGTAGTGCGGCACAGCCGGGGGCGCCAGGCCGAGCTCGGCAAGTTTGCAGCCCAGCATCAATTGGGTCGCGATGCGCGCCATCTGGATGTTGCACACCTTCGAGACAAGCGGAACCGTACGCGAGGCGCGCGGGTTGGCCTCCAGAACGTACACCATATCGTTGGCGATGGCGTACTGCATATTCATCAGGCCCACCACGCCGATTTCGAGAGCGATACGCCGCGTGTAATCGTGGATCGTCGCGAGATGCCGGGCGGAAATACTCACAGGGGGAATGACGCAGGCGGAGTCTCCCGAATGCACGCCGGCGTATTCGATGTGCTCCATCACGGCCGGAAGATAGACGTCTGTCCCGTCCGAGATGGCGTCTGCCTCCGCCTCGACCGCGTCTTCGAGGAACTTGTCGATGAGGATGGGCCGCTCCGGAGTGACGTCCACGGCCGCGGCCATGTAGTGCCGCAACATAGTCTCGTCATGGACCACTTCCATGCCCCGGCCGCCGAGCACGTAGGAGGGGCGCACCATGATCGGGTAACCGATGCGCGTGGCGGCGGCGATTGCCTGATCCGCGCTGACCGCCATTTCCGATTCCGGCATGGGGATGTTCAAGCGCGCCATGACCTGGCGGAAGCGATCCCGGTCCTCGGCGAGATCGATGGTATCGGGTGAGGTGCCCAGAATTCTGACGCCCGCGGCGGCAAGGTCCCTGGCCAGGTTGAGCGGCGTCTGGCCGCCGAACTGTACGATCACCCCGTCCGGCTTTTCCTTGGCGTATATGCTGACCACGTCCTCGATCGTCAGCGGTTCAAAGTAGAGCTTGTTCGATGTGTCATAGTCGGTGGAAACCGTCTCCGGGTTGCAGTTGACCATGATCGACTCATAGCCGGAATCGCGCAGAGTAAAGGCGGCGTGCACACAGCAGTAATCGAACTCGATGCCCTGGCCGATGCGATTCGGCCCTCCGCCGAGCACCATGACCTTTCGCTTTCCGGCGCTCACGGGCGCGCGATCCGCTCCGTTGTAAGTGGAGTAGTAGTAGCAGGCGTTCTCCACACCACTTACCGGCACGGCATCCCAGGTTTCCACCACGCCCAGCCTGGTGCGCTGGCTGCGTATCTCGGTCTCGGGCACGTTTTCGAGAAGCCGCGCCAGGTACTGGTCGGCAAACCCGTCTTTCTTCGCCCGAGCGAGGAGTTCGTCGGGCAGCGGCCGGCCGCGGTATTTCAGGATTTCCTCTTCGAGATCGACCAGTTCCTTCATCTGGCTGATGAACCAGGGCTTCAGGTGGGTCTTCTTCGAAAGCAGTTCGATGCCGGCGCCCTTGCGCAGCGCTTCGTACATGATGAACTGACGTTCGCTGCTGGGCTCATTCAGCAGTTGCAGAAGCTCCGGCAGGGATTTCCTGTTAAAGTCCTTGGCGAAGCCCAGGCCGGACCGTCCGATCTCAAGCGCGCGTATGGCCTTTTGCAGGGCCTCCTTGTAGTTCTTGCCGATACTCATCACCTCGCCCACCGCCCGCATCTGCGTGCCGAGTTTATCCTCGGCGCCGCGGAACTTTTCGAAGGCCCAGCGGGGGAATTTTACGACCACGTAGTCGCCGGACGGCGTGTATTTGTCGAGCGTGCCGTCCCGCCAGTACGAAATCTCGTCCAGCGTGAGGCCGGCCGCCAGCTTCGACGAGATGAGCGCGATGGGGAAGCCCGTCGCCTTGGAAGCGAGCGCCGAGGACCGCGACGTCCGCGGGTTGATCTCGATGACCACCACGCGCCCGGTCTCCGGGTTGTGCGCGAACTGTACGTTGGTGCCGCCAATGACCTGTATGGCTTCTACGATCTTGTAGGACATCTCCTGAAGCCGCGCCTGCAGCTCCGGTGCGATCGTCATCATCGGCGCCGTGCAGAAAGAATCACCGGTATGAACGCCCATGGCATCGACGTTCTCGATGAAGCAGACGGTGATCATCTGGTTCTTGGCGTCACGCACCACTTCGAGTTCCAGTTCTTCCCAGCCCAGGACCGATTCTTCAACAAGAACCTGCCCGACGAGGCTGGCGGCAAGGCCCCGGCTCGTCACCGCTCGCAGTTCCTCGACGTTGTATACCAGCCCGCTACCGGTGCCGCCCATGGTGTAGGCCGGCCGTATGACGACCGGATAGGACAAATCGTCGGCGATTCGCTCGGCCTCTTCCACCGTGTACGCCGGCGCACTGCGCGGAGTGTCGATGCCAAGCCGGTCCATCGTCTCCTTGAAGGCGACCCGGTCCTCGCCGCGCTCGATGGCATCCACCTGGACCCCGATGACTTTGACTCCGTACTTTTCGAGCGCGCCCGATCGCGCGATCTCGGCGCAGAGATTGAGCGCGGACTGGCCGCCCAGATTCGGCAGGATCGCGTCCGGACGCTCCTTCTCGATGATCTGAATCATGGTCTTGAGGTTCAGCGGCTCAATATAGGTGACGTCGGCCGTTCCGGGGTCGGTCATGATGGTGGCCGGATTCGAGTTCACCAGCACGATCTCATAGCCCAGGCCACGTAGCGCCTTGCACGCCTGGGTTCCGGAATAGTCAAACTCACAGGCTTGACCAATGACGATGGGGCCGGAGCCCATAATCATGATTTTGTGGATGTCGGGTTTACGTGGCATTAATGTTCCAAAAATAGGGGCAACCGAGTATTATGACGCATTGCTCCGTTCTGCCGCGACGGAACGAGCGGAGTGCCGTAAAATGGTCGGCTATGACGCGCTCCGAGTTTCTCCGGCTGATGTCGGCGAGCCCTCTGGCTTTGACGGGTTCAGCGGCTCCGGTGAAGCGGCCGAATATCGTCCTCGTCCTGGCCGACGATCTTGGCTACGGCGACCTGGGCTGCTACGGCCAGACGCGGGTCGAGACTCCGAACCTGGACAGGATGGCCGGTGAAGGGATGCGGTTCAGCCAGGCGTACGCGGGCAGCACGGTCTGCGCGCCGTCACGCTGCTGCCTCATGACCGGCTACCACACGGGACACGCGCGGACGCGCGGGAACAAGTACCCCGACCTGCCGCTGCGGCCGGAAGACATCACGGTGACTGAGGTCCTGAAGAAGGCGGGGTACCGCACGGCCCTGTTCGGGAAGTGGTCGCTCGGGCAACTCGGGTCCACCGGGTATCCGACGCGCAAGGGATTCGACGAGTGGTTCGGGTTCTTCAGCCAGCTCCACGCGCACAGCTACTATCCGGAACACCTGCTGGAAAACGAGACCGCCTACATCTGCCGCGGGAATATGGGGACGCAGAAAAAGGACTACGCCTCCGACCTGTTCACACAGCGCGCGCTCAGGTTCGTCGGGACACAGACGGCAGCGCAGCCGTTTTTCCTGCACCTGTGCTACACGACCCCGCACGCGAACAACGAAATGGGCCGCGACACCGGCAATGGCATGGAGGTGCCGAGCGATGCTCCGTACACGAACAAGCCGTGGCCGCAGCAGGAGAAAAACTTCGCCGCGATGATTACCCGGATGGACGCGGACATCGGCAGGCTCATGAACGCGATCAGGCAGCGAGGCTTCGACGACGACACGCTCGTGATTTTCGCCAGTGACAACGGCCCGCACAAAGAAGGCGGGCACGCGCCGAGCTTCTTCGAGAGCAGCGGTCCGTTGCGCGGCATCAAGAGAGACATGTTCGAAGGCGGCATCCGCGTTCCGATGCTGGCCCGGTGGCCGGGACGGATCAAGGCAGGTTCTGTCAACACAATGCCGGTGGCGTTCTGGGACTTCCTGCCGACGGCGGCGGAACTGGCGGGCGCCGAGGCGCCGCTCGGAATCGACGGGCAATCCATCGTGCCCACGTTGCTGGGGCGTTCGCAGAAACCGCATGACTACTTCTACTGGGAGTTCCACGAATCGGGCTTTCACCAGGCCGTGCGGACGGGGAACTGGAAGGGCATTCGCCTCGGCCCGAGGGAGCCGGTTGCGCTGTACGACCTCGAAGTCGATCCGGGTGAACGTAACAATATCGCCGCTCAGCACCCGGACGTTGTCCGGCGGATCACGGATATTCTGGCAAGCGCGCGAACGGATGCGGTTGAGTGGCCGGTACTGACTCCAGCCGAGGCGAAGAAGCGGGCGATCTGATCATCGCTCGTGTATTCCGACATCGGCGTTTATCAGCGTTTATCGGCGGCCAATCAATATCATTGGAGTCTTGGGGCCGCTGATGAACACCGATAAACGCGGATATTACCCTCCGATGGAATACATCGGGCGCGGCGGGGCGACGAAGCCCGCCTTGTTGATTGCGTGGCCTTCCCACTTGGCCTGAACGGTCGACCGGATAACGCCCTCAATCGCCTCGTCCGAAGCGCCACCGCGAAGCAGCGTCTTCACGCCGGTTTCTTCGATGGCGAACAGGCAATAGCGCAGGTTGCCGTCGGCCGTGAGGCGGATCCTATTGCAGTTGAGGCAAAACGGACGGCTCACGGATGCGATGAAACCCACGGTGCCCAGCCCGTCGGCATAGCGGTACTCGGTGGCGGGGGCACGAGGATCGCGATCCGGAATTTCAATAAGCGGGCAGATCTCGCGCGAGAGCGTTTCGACGATTTCGTCAGCGAGCAGGACGCGGCTGCGATCCCAAAGCCCCTGCGCATCGAGTGGCATGAATTCGATGAACCGTACTTCCATGCCATTCTCGCGGCCATAGCGGGCCAACGGCACGATATCGGGCTCAAGGAGATCTTTCACCGCAACGGCGTTGATTTTGACCGGCCCGAAGCCCAGTCCTTTCACGCGCTCGAGACCGGCGAGTACACGCTCGAGTTCGTCCCGCCGCGTGATCCGGATGAAGCGCTCGCGGTCGAGTGTGTCGAGGTGTACATTGATCCGGCGCAGGCCGGCTTCGTACAACGGTTCGGCGAGTTCGGGGAGGAGCACGCCGTTGGTGGTCAGCGCGAGGTCCTGAAGTTCCGGAATCGCGACAAGCCGGCGGACGAGTTCGGGAACGTCCCGCCGTACCAGCGGTTCGCCCCCGGTGATCCTCACCTTGGTGATGCCGAGGCGGACCGCGATGCGGACGAACCGTTCGATCTCCTCGTAGGTGAGGATTTCCGCCCGAGGGACGAACGGTGCGTCCCGCTCGGGCATGCAATAAAAACAGCGGATGTTACAGCGGTCCGTGATGCTGATTCTGAGGTTGTCGTGAAGGCGCCCGAAACTGTCCCGCAGGCCAGAGGTCATTTGATCGCGAGCATGCGTTCAAGCGGCACCAGCGCGCGCGTCATCAGGTCCTGGGAGAGTTCGACGCGAGGCTCGAGAGTGCGCAAACAATCACGCAGCTTCTCGAGCGTGTTGCGCCTCATGTACGGGCACTCGCTGCAATTGCAGTTGTCGTTGGGAACGAAGTAGAAGCGCTTTTCGGGCGCTAGTCTGTGCAGCGAGTGCGACACCCCGCTTTCCGTCATCACGATGAACTCGTCACCCTCGGCTTCGACGCAGTACTTGATGATGGCGGTGGTGGAACCGATGAAATCGGCCTGCTGAAGAACCTCAGGCGGGCACTCGGGATGAGCGGCTATGAGCGCATCGGGGTGTTCGTCGCGCGCTGCCGCGAGCTTGCGCGCCGCGAACGTGGCGTGCACGATACAAGTGCCCTGCCACATGCTCATGTTCTCGCGTCCGGCGAGGCGCTTCACGTAGCTGCCGAGATTCCGGTCCGGAAGGAACAGCACCGGCTTCTCCGCCGGAATCGAATTCACAACCTGCACGGCGTTGCGCGACGTACACAGGATGTCGCTCTCGGCCTTCACCTCGACCGACGTATTGATGTAGCTGACGATGACGTGGTCCGGGTGGAGGCGGCGGTAGGCTCGCACAGGCTCCACGGGGCAACTCTCAACCAGGCTGCAGCTTGCTTCCCGGTCCGGAACCACCACCGTACGGGTGGGGTTGAGCACCTTTGCCGTTTCGGCCATGAACCAGACGCCGCAGAACGCGATCACGTCGCCGTCGAAGTCCCGCGCGCGGCGCGCAAGTTCGAGGCTGTCTCCGACGCAGTCGGCCAAGTCCTGAATCTCGGGTTCCTGGTAATGGTGCGCGAGCAGAATGGCGCGGCGCTGCCGTTTCAGTTCGAGAATCTCGTCTTGTATGCTTACGCTTGCCAACATTGGGGACCGGGTTGCCTATTATTTTAGCAAGTGGACGCAAGGGAGCGCCGGGTCATATTCTATCGGATGCAATGGCCAACCTAACGCTGCTCGGAATTGGACTGCTGGCCGGCGTGTTCGCCGGAATGTTCGGAATCGGAGGGGGCCTGATTATCGTGCCGGCCCTGCTTCTACTCCTGAAGGTGAAACCGACCGAGGCGATCGGCACGAGCCTTGCCGCCCTGATTCCTCCAGTGGGTCTGCTGGGCGCCATCGAATACTACAACAACGGCTACATCAACGTTCGCTATGCGGCGCTTGTCGCGGCCGGTCTCTTCGTGGGGGCGTACTTCGGAGCAAGAATCACCATCGGGTTGCCGCAGGACGTGGTCCGGCGAGTCTACGCCGGCTTTTTGTTCGTAATCGCCGCGCGAATGATGTTCTGGGGCAAATAGCCGACGCCAGCGGCGGAGGCCTCGACGGCCGGCAATTCGCTTTGTATCCATCCGGTCAGCGGGATATTGCGGAAACAGACGCGCTCTTGTACGATCACCGCCTTTCGGCGGGAACCCTCTTCACGGACGCACTGGCGTTCCTCGACCCGGATATCCCCCATGAACTGTTCGAGCGCCTCACGGCGGGCCGTCTCCTCGACCGCACGGATGCATTCGGCCATCGCGCGGTGCTGCGTGGCGAGCAGTGCGCGAGCTTCGGCTAGCGCTTCCCTATGGCGCGCGATGGCGACCTCGGTCCGGGCCTGCATGAGAGCGGCGGTGACCAGGGTGGCGCCGCCCGCGATGAGCAGGGGCAGGAAGATCCACACCAGAGCCGGAGAGACGTCTTGCATCAAACATCCATCGGCGGAAGAGGTGGAATCAGGCGGTCGTAAGGTGAAACTGAGAACAGGTTAGGGCCTCGGCCCTACATGACGTGCTGCGTCCCGTCAACCTTTCGTCCGCTCAGCAGGTTCATGAACCGGGAGAAGCGATAATGCAGGTCGCTGAATGAAACGAGCGAGGCGAGGGCGCCGAAAATGGCCGCGAGCCGGACGTTGAGGCCGGTCAGGAAGCCGTAGTGCTTGCCGGCGTAGACAGAAGCACCCAGCGCCCAGTCGGACGCAAGCAGCGCGCGTACCGCGGCCGGGGCGGATCGGACCAACTCGCCGCTGTCCGCATGCCGTATCGCGCGGATGCCCGGGTACAGGAGAATCTTCCGGTTCGCGCGGCGGATCTGGATTGCAAGCTCCGCATCCGCCCAGGACTGAGCGTACCGCTCGTCGATATATCTGAGACCCTTGAGAAAATAGCTCCGGACCATGTACGCGCCGAGCCCCGCGAACTCCACGGCGAGTTTCTCCTGGTTCAGATCCGGGGTGTGGGCCGGTTCGTGCGCGCAGGCGCGCGCCTCGGCGGAAGCCGTTTGGCCATCGGGCAAGGTGTAGAGCTCAGGTTCGGGGCGGCCTTCGGGCGTGGTCAGCAGTGGGCACACCGCAACTGCGTCGGGCTGCTCATTCAGACGCGCTGCGAGGGCCGAAACCGTATCCGGCAGGACTTCGACGTACGGACTCAGATAGAAATAGAACTCCGCCTTGGCCGTGCGCATGCCTATATTCAGCGCTTTCACGAAACCGAAGTTGCGCGGCAATTTCAGCAGGACAACCTGCGGGAATTCGGCAGTAATTTCCGCGCTACCGTCAACCGAACCGTTGTCCACGACGATAATTTCCAACTGGTCGCGATCGACGGAGGCTTCGAGGGATGCCAGACATTTGCGGAGCGCGCCAGCGCAGTTATACGAGACAATCAGCACGGAAACTTGCGCGGTAGTTTGAGTCTCTTCCATCCGAAATGCAATGATACCGCACGGCAAGGCTGGGGAGGTCCGGTGCACTCGCCGGCTCAGTATTGCCGGTAGAGTCCGACGAGTTCGATGCCCTTCGCGCTGGTGCGAAAGTAAACGGCGACTCCCTTGCGTGGTTCATCGGCCCGGATCTGCGCGCCGAAGTAAGAGGCGGGCGGCAGCGCGGCGAACTCGGGCGGCAAGGCGAACGTTCGCGCGTCCGGCAGCCAGGTCCCCCGGCCGGCAATATTGTCGAACCGAAACCACTGGATCGTGTAGCGCCGCGGCGCATGGAAGCCGAACTGCACCGCGAGGTCGTCGAACCGGAGCGTGCCCTTTTCGAAGCGGAAGCGCTCGAGCGGAAGCACATCGGTCAGGAATGCGGCTCCGATCCTGTTCCGCCGGTCGATCAGGCTTCGGACCAGCCACTCGATCGCCTTCGGGTCCTGGTACTCGCCCGTCCGGACGATGGCGCGGATATCCTCGTCGCTGAATGCCAGCACCTTTTTCGCGGCCCAGTAGCTATCTTCAGGCCGCCGGTTGTTGAAGGCGGGGTTAGGGTAGACGGGCTTCCACCGGCGCGGGTCGAAGGTAGTGGATCCGAACTCCCCGATCTCACGAAATTCCGGGTCGCGGGAGACCTGCCAAGGTCGCGGGTCCAGCCCGAGCGTGAACAGTTGCGTGGCGGCGAACGGGAGGTCGAAGAAGTATGCGTTTCCGGACCGGATGAAGCGCGGACCGAGACCGCTGGCCCCGAGAATAGAGCCGAAGTCGATCAGGTAGTGCTTTACGAACCGGAGCCCGTTCTGTTCGACTACCGTATCGAGCGTATTGATGCACGTCGCATCGTAGTGGTTGAGCCACGCCGCGAAGACATAGAGCCCCCGAAGGTCGCGACGGTTCTCGTGCGGGACGATGTCGTTCGGGTCGTCAGACCGTGTGCCGAAGAACTGAAAGGGCCCAAGAATATCGCCTTCGACGATCCGGCTCGCCATGGCGCGCCAGGCGCCGTTGCTGACCGGGGCCCCCTTTAATAGAACGGTGAGATCGTCCTGCTGCATCTTTCGCTTTCTGCCGTTGGCGTCTATGAATTTAGCGTCCTGTGCGAGCCGGAGTTGCTTCAGCCCGAAGTGCACGATGTAGTTTTCCGGCGTGTTGTACCCGAGTGCGTAGAAAAACTTCGAACCGATCACGTCGGCCGCCGTCGTGATGTTGGGATGGGAGAGTGGGTCGAACTTGAGCAGAAAGCGCCGGTGGAGCGAGTCCTCGATGATGAAGCCGGGGGTAATGCCGACTGTTTTGCCGCTGAGGACGGTCCATGGCTGATCGGTGGCGGGCGGGGGATCCGTGGCGGGTCCGTGGACGAGTTCCTCAATCGTCATGCGGTGGTCGAGCGTTTGCCGGTCTTGATACCAGGCGCTCTCGGGCACCTCTCCCAGGGTGTTCACCGCACCGGAGGCCACTCCCGGCCTGCGCCCGGGGAGGAACACGGTTTGCTGCATGGAGTCGTACACGTTGCTGAGGTCGCGACGACGGGGCTTGCCGACGCGCGCCGGCGGAGGTTCGTGCCAAAGGGGATCGTCCGGACAAAACGTCTGTGCAGCGGAGAGCGCAACGAGGACGAGGACCGCTGCGGCCAGACGGAGGCTCATCAGAAGAGGTCACCGAAGCTGAGCCAGAACTGCGGCCCTTCGCGACTGAAACCGGTGTCCATGCGCAGGAATACCTCGCCGTTCCGCCGGAAGCGGAGCCCGAAGCCATATGAGGTCTGGAGTTGCTTGAAAGGATGCCACACGCCGATGCTGCTAAAGACCTTTCCGGCGTCGGCGAAAAGGGCGGCGTCCAGATTGACGGCGACCTCCCAGCGATACTCCGCATTCACGACGGTCAAGTCGTTGTCGTAGAACCGCCTTGCGCGAAATCCGCGGAGGTTGTACGCGCCGCCCAACTGCGGCTGCAAGTAGAACGGCACGCCGCCCGAGCCGAACGCGTTGCTGAGCACCGCATTGGCCCGCAACAGGATTTCGCGCTGCCCGGACATCAAGGCGAAGTAGCGGCGGAAGTCGAGGTTGACGCGGCCGAAGGAGAAAGAGCCCGGCCCCGTATTGAGGAACGTGGAATACTCGGCGAGAAACCTGTTGCCATCGCGCCGACCGTTGGGGAAACTGCGCCAGTCCAGGTCGAGGAAGACTCCCGGGCTCATGAAATTTGTCGGCACGAGCAGTCCGGGGGCCGTGGAAGTGCTGTAGACGCTGTCGGTGGACGCATAGGTCGAATCCCGGCCCGGGCCGTTGGTGAACCTCAGGAAGCGCGTCAATCCGCCGAAGCTGACATGAGGGGTGGCATTGAGGGCGGCGCGGGTTTCGAACGCGGTGTTCTCGACCGCATAGTCGGTGCGGCCGCTCTTCGATGAGTTGGGCCCCGGCCCGTAGTAGTCGACGCTCGGAAAACTCAAACGCAGTGCGGTGAAGTCCAGCGAGACTTTTCCGGCGGCGAGTTTCGGAAGCGAGTAGCCAAGCTCGCCCGAGTAAAAGAGCCTCGTCGAGCCGACAAAGGATGTCCGAAATACTCCGGGACCGCCGAACAGACTCGGGCGGATGTACACCGGACCCGCCGCAAATCCCGAGTTCGGGCCCAGGCCCCCAAACCGCGCTCCGAGGCCGGCAGGGCGAGGGCCGATCCAATCCAACAGCCGCCGTTCCTGGATATAGCGAAAGGCGCGATGCGGCGCAGAGGCTCGCTCGGGTTTCAAGTGGGCCGCTTTTGCTGCGCGGTGCGCCTGGATCTGAGCGGCGCGTGTCGCCGGCTGCGGATCGCCCGCGGCGCAAGGCATAGCCGCAAAGATCAGGAAACACTGGGCACGCAAACAGTAGTGCTTCAAGCCCTCTCCGAGAAGCAACTTATACAGCGGACCCGGCTCGCCGGCGCCCCGGTCCCAATTTACTAATATTATCCCTGAAAACACTTCGATTTCGCGACTGGCAGTAACAGACCTTCAACGGCCACTTAGTATCTTCTTGCGTCGGCAGCCGGACCGATGGGAACTTGGAGATAGGGGCAACGGCGCGGCTTGATCCTCTTCGCGCAGCCCCGCGCCAGTGTGGCTCCAATGGCACTGGCAATGGGTTGGCTCAAAGCAGTTTTTGTCCGACAGTACGCGGATATCCCAAAGCACGAGTGGCCGAGAGCCCTGCTGCTCTCGGCATATTTCTTTCTCCTGATAGCCACTTACTGGATACTTAAACCGGTCAAACGCGGCCTTCTTATAGACCACTTCAGCCACGCTCCGCTGCATTTCCTGAAATACCGGCTGGGCGGCGCCGAGGCGGAACAGGTCGGCAAAGTCCTCGATATGCTGTTCGCCTATCTGGCCGTAATCCTCTTTACGTGGATGGCCCGGCGGCTGGCGCGCGAGCGGCTGGTCCTGGTGTTTGCCGGTTGCTTCGCGGCCGCGTTCGCACTCTATGCGCGAGCCCTGGCCCACCCGGGCGAATTCACGGTGTGGACGCTGTACGTCCTGGGCGACATGTTCAACACCCTGATGGTCGGCCTGTTCTGGGCTTACACGAATGATCTGACGACGGCGGATGGTGCCAAACGAACCTACGGCATCATCGGACTGGGCGGGGTCCTCGGCGGCTTCGCCGGGGCGACGGTGGTGAGCAGCATGGTCCGGGATGTAGGTAGAGCGCCGCTGCTGCTGTTCTGCATCGTGCCGATGGCCGGCATCGCGGTTATTGCGGTCGCCGTGCGGCGCTTGGACGCCGCGGCGAAGGGCCGGCGGAGTGCGGCCATAATCCCGCCGGAACCGCGCGAAACCAGCGCTGCCCTCGAAGGCGCGCGGTTGGTGTTCCAGTCGTGGTACCTGGTTTCCATCGCCGGCATCGTGGCGAGTTACGAACTCGTGTCAAATGTGGTCGATTTCCAACTGGCGGTGACCGTGGAACACCACATCGGCCACGCGCTGGGAAAGGATGCGTTCTTCGCGAACGTTGGTCAGGCCATCGGTGCGATATCTATCCTGGTGCAATTGCTACTTACCGGGTTTGTCATGCAGAAATTCGGTTTGCGGGCGGCTCTGCTGTTCCTGCCGGTTGCAGTCGCGCTGGGATCCATGGGGTTCCTCGCTCTGCCGGCGCTGGCTTTTGCGGCGGCCATATCGATCAGCGACAACGCGCTCAATTATTCCATCAATCAATCCGCGAAGGAGGCGCTGTACACGCCCACGTCGGCCGATGAAAAGTACAAGGCCAAAGCATTCATCGACATGTTCGTGCAGCGTATGGCCAAGGGCGCCTCGGTTGTATTCAACCTGGCGTCGGCCGCGATTGCGGTAACGGCTGTGCGCTGGCTTTCGCTGGTAACGCTCGCCATCGTGGCCATATGGCTCACCATGGTCTTCGCGGCGTCGCGCGGGTTCCGCGAGATGACGGAGCCCGGCGACCCCGGCGACACTACGAGCAAACCCCCGGTGCTGGGGGAGGAAAGCGAGGCGGCGTAGCCCGGGTTTTCAGGCTACGGATGCCAGGTCAGCGAAAGAGCGTACGTGCGCGAGCCCGGGTCCAGTTGGACGCTTGGCATCGGGATGGCCCGCGATTTTCGCTCCACCGGTGCGCCGCCCAGGGCCGTGTCGTGGTGCCTGCGGTAGACGAATGCTCCGATCAGGTTTCCGATCAGCGCGCCGGCGATTACATCCGATACGTAATGACGATTGGCGCCGACGCGGGCCGCGCTCACGGCGACCGGAAGAGCGTAGATTCCGTAGCGGATGAACTTGTTGTCGTAATACTCGCGCGAGATCACGGCCGCCGCCGCCCAGGTTCCGGCCGCGTGGCCGGATGGAAAGGAATCCCGTCCGCTCGAATCCGGCCGCTCCCTCCGGAAGGCGAACTTTGCCACCTGAACGACGGCCTGGGTGTTGATGAGAGCTTCGGCCGTGAGGAGTCCGGTTTCTCGCGCACGGTTGCTCCCGGTGAGCTTCCCGGCAAGGAACCAGGTGCCGGCAAGCCCGCCGAGGGCATAAAACGTGCCGGCCTGGGACACGGCGCGGCCAATGTTCAGCTGAGTTGTCGAGTTCGGCAGTGCCTCTGCAACACGCGAATCGAAAGGCGCCATGGCGGCGGTCGCACCAATGACGGGCAGGAGCCACGGTAGTTGGTGCGTGCCGATCTTGGACGGGCTGGTCCAGATCTCTTTCTGATCCTGGAGCAGAGTACGAAGGGCAAATCCAAAGGACTTTTTTGCAGGCTCAATAGACGGTTTCACCGCCTCCGGGACCGGCAGAGGCAACGCGTCCGCCATACCCTTGTTTTCATCTGTACTGCTTGGGGCGCCGCCCTGGGTGGCGGCGTCCGGCTGCTCCAATTGCACTCCGGCCGCGATCGGTGGGATGGTGAGCAAGAGGAACGGCAGAAGGGAAACAGGAATACATTTCCCGAAATACAACATTGTTTCAGCATACCTCGACAGAGTAGCTGGCCGTGGGGGGGGGGGGGGCGGGGGGGGGGG
>JAEZIJ010000130.1 GCA_023436715.1 Acidobacteriota bacterium | reverse complement strand
CCGAGCCCGCGCCGGGCGCGGGCGCGGGCGCCTGGTGCCGTGCTCTGCCGCCCTTCGGCGACCAGCATGGAAATGTCCTCCTCCCGGAAGCCTTCGGCCAGCAGCCTGCCGATGGCCGCTTCCAAATGCGGTTTGTCTGCGTAGATAGCGTAAACAGCCCTCTTCTTCTCAGCCATTGTTCCCCTTTCCGGACCTCGCTGTTTCTTTTTTGCGCGTCGCATGCCAAAGAAACTACTTTGCTGTGAACGGATGCATGCGTCGCAGGCGCTATGTGCTTCGGGCCTCCGCCAGGGTGCTCTCGAGACGGTGCGCAAGAATTTCGCGCCGTGAAAAAGGCACTTGGAATTAATTCCGGGGGGCGCGGCAGCGATCTGCCTGTTCTGAGGCATTCGGATACTAAGCTCTTGAGATTTAAGTGAATTAAAACCGGGCTGGTCCGAACACCCGGCGAGGCCATGGCATTGCGCATGCACAAATGCTTGCATCAGATGGCAGCAAACGACCAGGTCGTTTTGTGCGAAGTGCTGGACCGTGTGCTGACCAAAGGGACTGTGCTGTCGGGCGATCTGGTCGTGTCGGTGGCTGGAATCGATTTACTGTATGTCGGCCTGAACGTGCTGCTGACTTCTGTCGACACCGCGCAGAGAGCCATTCAGAGGACGAGGGTAGAGGCAAAGTGAACACGGATGAGGTGAACCGGGCTCCTCGCGTGCGGTCCCCGGCAATGGGCGACTTCGCCGACGCGCTGAAGCGGCCCGCCGGACCGGGCAAGGTGGATCTCAACCCGGAGAATGCGCAGAAGGGCTTAGTTGCGTTAGTGCTGGCGCTCTTGAAGCTGGTGCACGAACTGTTGGAACGACAGGCTGTCCACCGTCTCGAGTCGGGGAGTCTGAGCCCGGAGCAGACCGAGCAGCTCGGAACGACATTGCGGAAACAAGCGGAAGAACTTGATCGGTTGCGGAAACAGTTCGGCCTTTCAGAAGAGGAGTTGAACCTTGACCTCGGTCCGCTCGGACGGCTGTTCGAAGGCGGAACGAAGCGTTAACCATAAAGGGGTAATAGATGGGTGCTTTGACGCAAAAGGGGCCGCTGGGAGCGACGACAAAGACAACGGCCGAAATGCTGGAGCGAATACTTGACAAGGGAATCCTCGTCATGGGCGATATCCGTATCGCGCTCCTGGATATCGAATTACTGACGGTAAAGTTGAGACTGGCAGTAATGACCTTGGACAAGGCCATCGAGCTGCACGAGAGGGGCTTGAGTCCATTCGGCATCCCGCTGGTATCCGAAGACCGTATGTTCGGCGGAGTTGGGGAGCCGCAGTTGGGCCAGGCACAGTCGGGCCAGGCACTGGGCCCTATGGACATCATGGAGAAGCGTCTGGCGGCGATCGAGTCACGCCTGGAGCAGCTCTTGGGGGGCGGGGCTGTGCCCCTGGAGGAGAGGCGGCGAGAAGCACTGCCCGCAGCGCAACCAGCGATGGCAGCGCCTCAACAGCAGCAGGTTCTCCCGGCGGCCTCCGGAGTGCCTCCGGGGGATGAAGCGCGAGAAGCGCAGCCCGCTCAGCAGCGCCCCGAGTCCACCAACCCTTTCGGAGGGCCAGCGCCCCCTTTCGGAGGGCCGGCGGCTGAGCCCGGTCGAAACCCGGCCGAGGCTCCGCCGCCGGCGCCAACATCGGAACTCGAAGAGGCAACGCAGCGCTATCGTCAGGCGGCTGAACGGGCTCGGCAATCGGGCGCTGCCGAGCGCGCGGGAGAGGCGGCGCTGGGTGCTGGCGTCGCGGAGGGAGGACAACCGTCAAGCGGGCCGGCGCCGCTCCCGAAACTCGAACAGGCAACGCAGCGCTACCGTCAAGCCGCAGTCGGCATCTTGCCGCGGCAGACGACGGACCAGCAAACGGCGCCCGGTGAACGGGAAGGGCCGGCGGCTGAGCCCGGTCGAAGCCCGGCCGAGGTTCCGTCGCCGCTTCCGAAACTAGATCAGGCGACACAGCGCTACCGTCAGGCCGCGGCCGGCATCTTGCCGAAGCAAAAGGCGGACCAGCAAACAGCGCCCCGTGAACGGGAACGGCAAGAGCGGGACCAGCCGGGGGCCGGCCGCCCCAGCCCTTTCGTAGTCCCGGCGGCTGAGGCCGGCCGAAGCCCGGTCGAGGTTCCGCCGGCGCTTCCGAGACTAGAACAGGCAACGCAGCGCTACCGTCAGGCCGCGGCTGGCATCTTGCCACAGCAAAAGGTGGACCAGCAAGGAGCGCCCCGTGAACGGGAGCGGCAAGAGCGCGACCAGCAACTGGGGGCCAGCCGCCCCAGCCCTTTCGGAGTCCCGGCGGCTGAGGCCGGTCGAAGCCCGGTCGAGGTTCCGCCGCCGCTTCCGAAACTAGATCAGGCGACACAGCGCTACCGTGAGGCCGTGGCCGGCATCTTGCCGAAGCAGAAGGCGGACCAGCAAACAGCGCCCCGTGAACGGGAACGGCAAGAGCGGGAGCAACCGGGGGCCGGCCGCCCTGAGCCCAGCCCTTTAGGAGGGCCGGCGCCGCTCGAACAGGCGACACAGCGCTACCGTCAGGCCGTGGCCGGCATCTTGCCGAAGCAAAAGGCGGACCAGCAAGCAGCGCCCCGTGAACGGGAACGGCAAGAGCGCGACCAGCAATTGGGGGTTGGTGAACGCGCGGCGCAACAGCGGAACCAACCGGGAGCCGGCGAGCGCACGCCCGGCGCGGACCAGAGCGACGACGCGGTTGTCTGGCGCTTCAGCTCGAAAGCCGCGACGGTCCCTCGGGGCAAACGCTTGCGTTTTGAGACGCTGGCGCCCGCACGCGTTCGCTGGAGCGCGGACCAGTGGCGGACGGTCGAAGAGTTTGATACTCGCCCCTCGGGCGGCGCGCTGCACTTGGCCGAACTGCCCACGAGTGAACTGCCTCCGGGGGCGCGGGTCGTATTCACATTCTACTGGCCTGATGCGGGCCTGTGGGAGGGCAGTGATTTCGAGATTCGAGTTGAGGGATAAACCATGCCGTATGGGACTTACGTCTTTTGTTTTGCCGAGCCCAACGTCAAAGTGGACCTGGATCGGGTCCGGACACAGCGGTCCGCTGCCTGCTCAGCCGTTATCAGCGAAGTTGAGGTCGAAGAATTCTCGCAGGAGAACATGGAAAATGCCGACTGGCTGCTGCCGCGGGCCACGTGGCATGAACAGGTGGTCGAGACCGTCCTGGCCCTGTCGCCGGTGCTGCCGGCGCCCTTTGGGACGCTGTTCTCGACGCCGGAGAAACTGTCGCAGTACATCGAGCTGAACCAGGAGCGCATCGCCCGGTTCCTCAGAGAAATCGCGGGCAAACAGGAGTGGAGCCTGAAGGTGGCGGCGGATCTGCAACTGGTGAGCGAGCCGCCGGTCATGGCGGCGGCTCAGGGCCAGCAGCAGGCGGACCTTTCCGGCCTGACGCCTGGCGCGCGCTACCTGGAGGAGAAGAAGAAGCGTTCGCAGCCGGAAGGCTCGGCGCTGGAACCGATCATCAGCGCCGTTGCGGAAGACCTTGGCACAATCGCCTCTGCCCGGGTAGCTCGCAAAGTGGTCAATGAGGAAGATGCGGAGCGGCCCGTGCTTCAGCACTGGGCATTCCTCGTCCCCGGCAATCAGGTAGACGTGTTCCGGGCTTTGGCGGAGGCGGCCGCGCGCGAATATGGACCGCATGGGTTGGAGTTCAGAGTGTCTGGGCCCTGGCCACCTTACAGCTTTGTGCCGGAACTGCAGCCCCTGCAAGACTGACATATGGGCTTGTTGGCATACTGCATCGTGTCGTGTCCGGCGTCCGAACTGCCCAGCCAGATTGAGGGACGTAAAGTCCGTTTGATAGAGGTGGACGACTTGGCTCTGGCCGTTTCCGACGTGCCGGCGGCACCGCCCAGGGACGCCGATGCGGTCATGGCCTTCGAAGCCGTAGTGGAGTGGTTTCTGTCGCGGTGCCGATCGCTGGTGCCAGTTCGGTTCGGAAGCGTGCTTCCCGACGACGAGGCCGCCGCACGCGCTCTGCGGGAGCGGGCGCCGGAATACCAGCGCCTGCTCCAGCGATTGTCGGACACCTTCGAAATCGGAATTCGCATTCTCCCGGTGAAAGTGCCGGAGCCACCGGCCCCACCCGCTACGGCCCAGAGCGGTGCGGCTTGGCTGGAACAGCGCCGTGAGTACTTTCGCAAGCGCGATGCCGCCGTTTCCCATTTCGACGCTGTCAGCGCGCAACTGAGAAGCGAACTCGCCGGGGCGTTCCTGCGCACCCGCGAAGAGGCCAAACCGGAAATGCTTTCACTCTATTTTCTCGTAGCGAGGCATCAGGCGGACTCGTTCCTGGAGCGTGCAACAGGGGTGATCCTGCCAGGTTTTAGGTTGCTGGTTTCGGGGCCCTGGCCGCCCTACAATTTCGTTGACGGCCGGGAGCCGGAGTCAGACGAATTAGGGCTGCCGCAGAACATCTAAGGGCGTGAGGCCGCGCGAGCGGAAGCATTTTGCGTGGATGCAGTTTCCCTTCGATCGCCGTTCCGCCGGGAGCGGGCCGGGCATGCCCGGCCCCTACAAGGAAGCATCGTTTTCCGCGCACACTTCGCCGCACAAGCCTGGATTCCGTGATATCGAGTTGGAAAGATTCGGCGGCGATTTGACCGGCTTATTCCTTGTCCAGCACCGACCCGGCTTTCCGGGTCAGGTCTCCCATCGTTCCCGAGACTCCCCCGGAACCCACAACCTTGTCCAGTTGCCCGTGCAGGTTTTCCGGAAGCCGCTCTTTTATAAAGGAGATGGCGGCCTCGGCGGCCTTGGTTGCCTGCTCCTCGTTTAGCTCCGCCTTTTCCCTGATCTGCTGGATCATTTCGTTCATACTACCCCTCCACATAAAACCAATGCACGCGCGGTTCCAACCGGCGTTTTTGTCTCTGGGGAACTTTCCATCCGGAGCAGGTGTCTATAAGGATTGTAGGAAGTGTGATTTCCTGATACCTTTGAGATTGCCTGAGAGGCAATGCCGTGGCCGACACTTCCCTTCATCTCGGCGAGCCGGTATTCATCGCACCGGCCGACGTCCAACCGGAGCGCCGGGAGGCGTGTGACGACGCCTGGCTCGTAGAAGGATTACGCGCCGGTGATGACGCGGCCTATGAAGTCCTGATCACCGATTATCAGCAGCCCGTTTATAATCTCATATCCCGATTACTGAACGATCCTGGCGACGCCTCCGATGTCGTCCAGGAAGTCTTCCTGAAGGTTTTTCGCAAGATCGGCGCCTTTCGCGGCGACAGCAGCCTGAAAACGTGGATTTACAGGATCGCGGTAAACGAAGCCTACAATTATCAGCGGTGGTTTAGCCGCCACCGCCGCCAGGAAGTCGGTTTGGAGAACGAAGAGGACGGGAACCTGAGCTATTTCCAGAAGTTGTCCGATCCCGGCCGTTCTCCGTACGAATGTGTGGCGGACAGCGAGAAACACGCCCTCATCGAGGGGGCGCTCGAGAGGCTGAATCCAAGTTTTCGGACGGCGGTCGTCCTTCGCGACATCGAGGAACTCAGCTATGAAGAGATCGCCGATATCCTCCAGGTCGCCTTGGGTACCGTTAAGTCGCGTATTCTGCGAGGACGCGAGGCCTTGCGTAGAGATCTGGCGGGTCGGTTGGAGCCGGAACCTTCCCTGCATTTGACGCCTCAGCCGGCTGAGTAAACTATGAATTGCAGAACCGTCCGAAAGTCGCTCTCCGCGCATCTCGACGGCTGCCTTGAAGCTCGCGAGAGGCAGCAGGTGCTGCGGCACCTGGACGGCTGCCCGAATTGCGAATTGCAGTTCGCGCAGTTGTTGCGTGTTCGGGATGCGGTGGTGAAACTGCCCACGGCCGTGACTCCCGCCGGACTCACCAGTGCGCTGCGCGTAATGGCGTCGCGGGAGCGCACCCGGCGCATAGCTCGAAATCACCCGTTCCGTCATTTTGCGGACCGCTTCCGCCTCTGGTCCGACAACCTGATGCGGCCGCTCGCCCTCCCGTTTGCCGGTGGGCTTGCCTCCGCTATCCTGCTGTTCAGCATGCTCGTCCCCACGTTCTCGGTCCAGCGGACGTTTGGGGCAGATGTCCCGGTGTCGTTGTTCACCGAGCCGGCCGTGAAGATACAGAGCCCGTTCGGTTATCCCGATGAGGATTGCGCTGTTGAGGTTTTGCTTGACGGACAGGGCCGCATGATCGACTATACGATCACGCAGGGGCCCGATTTCCCAAAGAATAGCGAAGCCCGGCGCACGCTCGAGAACGCCTTGCTTTACACGGAGTTCACGCCGGCCACGGCGTTCGGCCAACCCCGATACGGAAAGATGGTCCTGAAGTTCAATCGGACCCAATTGAACGTTACGCCGGCCCAGGAAGTGAACCGGGCCGCCGTAAAGAGCTGAAGGCCTGGGAGTTGGCCCGACAGCGATTAGGACAGCATTTCCTTACCACCCGAACTACACTAGAGCGGCTCGCCATTGCTGCATGCCCTGCACGGGAGCCGCTCGTCATCGAAATCGGTCCCGGCCGCGGCGCCCTGACGGAGTCCCTGCTGGCCCGCGCCGAGCGGGTTGTCGCGATCGAACTGGATCCGGGCCTCGCCGAAGCTGTCCGCCGGCGCTTTCCGGAGGCGGCCACCGGACTCAGCGTCATCCAGAGCGACGTCCTCGAAACCGACCTCTCCCAATGGGGGCCGGCAGTCGTGGCGGGCAATCTGCCCTACTACATCACCTCACCGATCCTGGAGAGAATCTTCGCGCTCGGTCCGTTGCTGGTTCGGGCTATCCTACTGATGCAAAAGGAAGTCGCCGAGCGGCTGACGGCGCGGCCGGGCACACGGGACTACGGCTGGCTCACGGTTCTGACCCTCTTCCACGCCCGCCCGGAGCTCCTGTTTACGGTTCCGCCGGGCGCGTTCTCGCCGCCACCGAAGGTCGATTCGGCCGCGGTGCGGCTCACCCCGGTGACGCCCATCCCCGGCCTCGCGCCCGCGCCTTTTCTGGAGTTTGTTTCCCGTGCCTTCAGCCAGAAACGAAAGACACTGAGGAACAACCTGGCGCCGGTGTATGGCCCTCGCATTGCTGAGATGCCGGAAGCGCGCCTCCGTGCCGAGCAACTCCCGCTTGAACAGTTTGTGGACCTTTTCCGCAGGCTGACCGCTAAGTAGCTACGTAGCGAATGGCTTATACTGGAATTTCCATGCCCCGAGTCCGCTTTGCGCCGTCTCCTACCGGTTTTCTGCACATCGGCAGCGCGCGCACCTTCATCTTTAACTGGCTCTACGCCCGGCACACCGGCGGGACGATGATCCTGCGCATTGACGACACCGATGTCGATCGGAACACCCTGGAGTCGGAGACGTCGATCTTCGAGGGACTGCGCTGGCTCGAACTCGATTGGGACGAGGAGTACAGGCAATCCGAACGGCTCGATTTGCACCGCCGCGTGGCGGAGGAGATCTTCCGTAAGGGATTGGCGTATCGGGACTTCACGCCGGCAGTGGCGGCCGAAGACGAGAAGCCGCGCGGCGAAGGCGCCTGGCTGTTCAACCCCGGAATGCGGGAACTCAGCCAGGAGGAGAGCGACCGCCGGGCAGCCGCCGGCGAGCCGTTCGTGCTCCGCTTTCGGGTGCCCCGGGACGTGCCGCGGGATATCGTGTTCCGCGATGCCGTTTACGGCGAGCAGAGCAAATCCACTTCCGACATCGAGGATTTTGCGCTGCTGCGCAGCAATGGCGTACCGACGTACCACATGGCATCCTGCGCCGATGACATCGACCTGCGGATCAGCCACATCATCCGCGGACAGGATCACCTGACCAACACCTTCAAGCACGTACTGATCTTCGAGGCCGCGGGCGCCGAGGTGCCGGAATTCGCTCACCTTCCCCTGCTGATCGCGCCGGACGGCTCCAAGCTGTCCAAACGGCGTCACGGACCTGTGGTCAGCGTCACCACCTACCGCGATGCCGGTTTTCTCCCGCACGCGTTCCTAAACTTCGTGTGTCTGCTCGGCTGGTCGCCGAAAGACGACCGCGAGATGATGACGCGCCAGGAACTGATCGATATCTTCTCGTTTGAGGGCATCAATCGCGCCAACGCCGTGGTGAATTTCCGCGAGGACGACCCGTTCGACCCCAAGGCCGTCTGGCTGAACGCCCAGCAGATCATGGCGCTGCCGCCGGACCAACTCGCCGACAGGCTGTTTCCGTTTCTCTCGGAAGCGGGATACAAGGTGGATCGGGGAAAGCTGCTCGCGGTGGTTCCGCTGATCCGGGAACGTATCAGGACGCTGCGCGAAGCTGTTGCGGTCGCCGACTTCTTTTTTGTCGAGCAATTGCCGCCTTACGACCCGGCCGACCTCATCCCGCAGAAAGGCGACGGCGCTATGGCTGTGGCAGCCCTCGAGCACGGCCGCGAGGCTCTGGCTTCCGCCGAGTTCACGCACGAAGGTCTGGAAGCGGCCCTGCGGGCGGAAGCAAGCCGGATGGGGGTGAAGGCGGGCCAGTTGTTCCAGCCCATCCGCGTCGCGGTTTGCGGGCGCAAGAATGCGCCGCCATTGTTTGAAACCCTGGCTGTCCTCGGCCGGGAGACCACGCTTGAACGGCTCGGCCAGGCGATTGCGAAATTGAGTTGAATATGCACAGGCCAGGAGGCCTGTGCCACGCAAGAAAGCTTGTAGTGTATGTCTGATCCTAACGAACCAGTCCGGCCTACTAATTTCGTCCGCGAGATCATTCTCCAGGATTTAGAAAGCAATAAATATGGAGGGCGCGTACACACGCGTTTTCCTCCGGAGCCGAACGGCTATCTCCACATCGGCCACGCCAAATCCATTTGCCTGAACTTCGGACTGGCGGCCCAGTTCGGCGGGAAGTGCAACCTGCGGTTCGACGACACGAACCCCTCGAAGGAAGAGGTGGAGTACGTCGAATCCATCATGGAGGACGTCCGCTGGCTCGGCTTCGACTGGGAGGACCGCCTCTTCTACGCTTCCGATTACTTCGAGCAGCTCTATGAGTGGGCGCTCCAGTTGATCCGGTCCGGCAAGGCATACGTCTGCGACTTGAGCGCCGATGAGATTCGGGAATACCGCGGTACGCTGACGGAACCCGGCAAAGAGAGCCCCTGGCGCAACCGCTCCGTGGAGGAGAACCTCGACCTGTTCCAGCGCATGCGCGCGGGAGAATTCCCGGACGGCTCGCGCACGCTGCGCGCGAAGATCGACATGGCCGCGGCGAACCTGAACCTGCGCGATCCGGTCATGTACCGCATTCTGCACGCCGAGCATCACCGGACCGGCAATAAGTGGTGCATCTATCCGATGTACGACTACACGCACGGCGAGTCCGACTCCGTCGAGAAGATTACTCACTCGATCTGTACACTTGAATTCGAAGATCACCGCCCGCTCTATGACTGGTACATCGAGCAGCTCGGAATCTACCATCCTCAGCAGATCGAGTTCGCAAGGCTCAACCTCACTTACACGGTCCTGAGTAAGCGCAAGCTCCTGTCGCTGGTCCAGAATGGACATGTGAGCGGCTGGGACGATCCTCGCATGCCCACCATTTCGGGCATTCGCCGCCGCGGCTACACGCCGGAGGCGATCCGCGCGTTCGCCGAGCGAATTGGCGTGGCGAAGACCAACAGCATCATCGAGTTCCCGCTGCTCGAACACTTCGTGCGCGAGGACCTGAACAGGACCGCGCAACGCGTCATGGCCGTTCTGCGTCCGTTGAAAGTAGTCATCGACAATTATCCGGAAGACCTGGTCGAGGAAATGGAAGCGGTCAACAACCCCGAGGACCCCTCCCAGGGCACCCGACAGGTTCCGTTCTCGCGCGTGCTTTACATCGAGCAGGACGATTTCCGGGAAGACGCGCCGAAGCAATACTACCGGCTCGTGCCCGGGCGCGAAGTGCGGCTGCGCTACGGCTATTTCATCAAGTGCACGGGCGTCGTCAAGGACGAGAAGACCGGCGAAATCATCGAGCTGCATTGCACTTACGACCCCGCCACGCGGGGCGGCAACGCTCCGGATGGGCGCAAGGTAAAGTCCACCATTCATTGGGTCTCGGCGGGCCACGCGGTCAACGCCGAAGTGCGGCTCTACGACAACCTGTTCAACTGCGAAAACCCGAATGAGACGCCGGAAGGCCAGGACTTCACGGTGAACCTCAGCCCGAATTCGCTCGAAATCCTGACCGGCTGCAAAGTAGAACCCAGCCTGCTGGGCGCGGCCGCGGGCAGCCGGTGCCAGTTCGAGCGGCTCGGCTACTTCTCGGTGGATTCGGACAGTACGCCGCAGCGGCTCGTGTTCAACCGCACGGTCGCGCTGCGTGATACCTGGGCGAAAATCGAGAAAGCGCAAAAGGAACAGAGCGCAATCAAAGCGTAACTATGATCATCCTAGGCATCGGCGGAATTCTGAGTGAAGCGGCGGCGGCCATCCTCAAGGATGGGGTGCTGGTCGGCGCGGCGGAAGAGCGGAAACTGGCTCACCAGCTCCATCCCGGTGAGCTGCCCGACGAGGCAGTCGCGATGTGCCTCAAGCAGGCCGGCGCGACGTGCGAGCAGGTGGACGCGGTCGCTGTCGTGAGGCCGCTCGCGGCGGGACCGGAGACCGCCAAACATCTGGCGCTGCGGGCGAAGTTCCCGCACAGCCGCGTGATTCTGGTGGATCATCACACCGCCCATGCCGCCTCGGCCTTTTACCCCTCGCCATTCGATGAAGCGACCGTGCTCACGCTGGACCGCGCGGGCGACTTCCGCTGCGGCGCCCGTTGGAAAGCTTCGGTAGGCCGGCTCGCTCTCGAACAGGAACAGTATTTCCCCGATTCCATCGGCGATCTCTACCGCCGCGTCACCGAACTCCTCGGTTTCGACCCCGATGCCGACCCGCACAAGATCCAGTGGCTCTCGGCGACCGGCGACGACGCCCTCGCCCCGCTCTTCCTCGAGATCCTCGGGCAGAAGGACGGCGAATGGCCCCGGATCGACCGGAGCTTCTTCGACGCGGACCGCCTCGGACGCGGCGCCTTCAGCGCCCGTTTTTACGAGCGGCTCGGCCTCCCGGACGATGCCCCGATTCCCGCTGTGCTGCGGGATGGAATTGCTGCGGGCCTGCAACGCGCGGTCGAGAAGACGGTGCTCGAAATGGCCGGTTCCGGACGCAACCTTTGCCTCGCGGGGGGCCTGGCGCTGAATGCTTTGCTGGTTTCGAAGATCGAATGCTCCGCGAACTGGGAGAACGTCTTCGTTCAGCCGGCCGCCGGCAACCCCGGCACCGCGCTCGGCGCCGTGTATTACGCCTGGCACCACGTCTACCAGCAGACCGCCCGCGCCGGGATGGGCAACGTCTGCCTCGGCCCCGGCCACGAAGCGGAGCAGATCAAGCAGGTCCTGGAGAACTGCAAGCTCCGGTTCCGTTACCTGCTTACCTCGGACGAGCTGATCGATACCGCCGTGCGCGTGATCGGCGACAGCAAAATCGTCGCCTGGATGCAGGGGCGCATGGAGTTCGGCCCCCGGGCGCTCGGGAACCGCAGCATTCTGGCCTCGCCGCTCGACCCGTACTCGACCGAGAACCTCAACACCTACATCAAGCATCGCGAGCCGTTCCGGAAATTCGCTGCCTCGGTTCCGGCGGAAGCCGCCGCCGAGTATTTCGAGGTCGGCCCGAACGCGCGCTTTCTTGCCACGGTCGGCCGGGTCCGCCCCGCCCACCGCGCGCGGTTCGAGGCTGCCATTCTGGGCCGCGATCTGGTCCGCGTCCACACGGTCTCGAAGGACGATAACCCGCTTTTCTGGAATCTCTTACATGCCGCGGGCAAGGCCACGGGGCTGCCGGTGCTTTACAACACCTCCTTCAACCTTTTCGGAGACCCGCTGGTCTGCACCCCGCGTGACGCCGTCCGCAGCTTCTACTCGAGCGGAATCGACGCCATGTTCGTGGGGAATTTTCTGCTGGAAAAGTAAGGCGGGGAAAAGAAGAGGGTCACAAGACTGCGCTCGTGACCCTTTCGGAAACTACGACTTCTTTGCGACGAACTCACGCGGAGGACGGTCGGAACCCTCGCGGGTGCTCTTGAACTGGATTTGGTTGCCGGAAACCTTGCCTTCGTAGGTCATAATCATTGTGTTTCCGTTGAATTCGCGCTTTACTTTGAACGAGATCGAGTCGCCGTTGATCTTTCCATCGCTGATGGCGGTTTCGCCCCGCTCGGTCACAACGGCGCCGGTAAGCGTGCTGCCGTCGGCTTTCAGGTTGAAAGTGGTCTCCATGGTTGCTCCGTCGCGGCCAGGAATGCTGGCTTTCCAGGCGCCGGTGACATCGGCCGCGAGCGCGAGCCCGGCCGCCAGCGTCAGCACCATCAAAACACTAAGCAAAGTCTTCATGTGGTCCTCCCTAGGGTGAGGCGGTTTGACTTCTCTGTAAAGAGTGTCAAGCGGGGGCGTTGGTTACACCCCTGCTTCTACGATCCACGCTCCACGATCCTCCGTGCCCGCCGGTTACGGAACTCGGTAGGCGAGCAGCCGGTCGCCTTTCGAAAAACCTTGGCGAAATACGTGGCGTCCGAGAAGCCACAGCGGAGCGCTATCTCCGAGACGTTATACAGGGGATTCAGCAGCATAGTCTTAGCGAGTTCGACACGGCGCTGCACTACGTAGCGCTCAAAGGTCTCTCCCGTGCAACGCCGGAAGATACGGCTCAAGTGGCCGGTCGAGATGCTCAGAGCCGATGCCACGCTTTGAATCGTAAGCTGGTGGCATGTCTCGGGCTCAGAGAGGCAGCTCAGAATGCGGTTGCACGCCAGGACGACCAGTTGCTCGTGCCGGGCGGACTTGGAGGCGGCTCTCTCGCCCGCCGGCGGGACAGGGCGCGGAGAAGACGATTTGAACGTATCCGGTTCAAGAGGCCGGGCAGCCAGGTTCATGCGTTCCCACGTGCCCACCAGAAAGTCGGCTAGGGCCTTCATCGCTCCAACCAGGGAGTCCCTGTCCTGCGCCGTTAACGGCTGGGCGAGCGTGCGCGCGGGCGGAACTACGGCGGCATCCACCTTGACCCAGCCGATCTGGCGTCCCCGATGCACTACGGGAACAACGATCCTGTTCTGGTAGTTGCAGTCCTTCGACGTGAGAAGGAACGGGGCGGCAGTGACGTTGAGTGGCAGACCCAGGGTGGCGGGATACACCGGTTGCGTCCAGACCACATCGACTGGCCAGGAACTGGCCACCGAGTGAAGGAACGCGTGCAGAAACCGCAGATCATGATCCGTGCCATCGTGGGGCGGGAAGCGATGCGGCCGGACGGGCCGACAAGCGAATTCTTGATTGAGACTCATGCGATGACCCAATGTAGGAAGCCCTGGCGGGGTACGCAAGGTTATCGCCGTTATCGTGGCCGGCCTGGTCCGAGACGATTGGTATCTCCTGTATTTACAATTGCGTTACACGACGTTACAGGGAATTCCCGACCCCGTTTCAGCTCTGCGCTCACCGGGTTCGTGAAGCTGTGGTATACTCCCATCTCGTTGGAATGGAAGAACCGGACGACAGGCACTGGGCAGAGCAGGAAGAGGTCGAGTTCATCCTGAGTTCAGGGCTATTCCGCCGCGCCCCGAGGTCGGAACTCTTTCTGGCGTATATCTGCGCCCGCTTCCTCGAGGGCCGGGCCGAGGACCTGAAAGAGTACACGATCGGGGTCGAGGCCCTTGGGCGACCCGCCGACTTCGATCCGGAACGGGATGCGAGCGTGCGGGTGGCGGCCCACCGCGTCCGCAAGCGGCTGGACCATTTCTACCGAACGGAGGGCGCCGGCCGGCCGATTCGCATCTCGATTCCCAGCGGCAAGTACGTGCCTGAGTTCATCCGGCAGGAAGCCCCTGTACCAGGCCTAAGCGAGGGGCGTTTCCGGCAACGGAAGTTTCTATTGGCAATTGCGGCGGCCGTCCTGCTGGTCGCTTACGGCATCCTGACCCAATGGTGGATGGCTCCGCCCCGGACAAGAGAGGCCGGCAAGACGAATCCCGCAGCGAAAGCCACTGCCGTGACCATGGACGATGTCCGCATCGCGGCAGGCGCCTCCGAGGGATTCAGGGACCGGTTTGGAAATATCTGGAGCGCCGATCAGTATGTAAGCGGAGGGGTGGCTACCGCGACTCCGGCTATCCCTATCGACTACGCCATCGAGCCCAGGTTATTCACCCACCGGCGAGTCTGTGCGGCTGGAGATCGCTTTGAGTACGCCATTCCGCTGCGGCCGGGAACCTACGACCTGCGGCTTCATTTTGCGGAATCGTCCTCATCAGGCCGCCAGCAAAAACTCGAAGAGGGAGCCCGGACTACCAACATTTACCTGAATGGGCGCCTGGCGGTCCGCGGGCTTGATGTTTTCGGCCAGGTCGGATTCAATGCAGCCCTGGTGAAGGTTTTCCGCAATATATCCCCGGGACCGGACGGTCGGTTGCGGATCATGATCGCCCACCGGGATGCGTTTCTGAACGGTTTGGAGATACTGCGCTCCCCCCGCGGGAAGATGCGGCCGCTGAGGATGGTGGCATCGACCGAGCCGTACGTGGACCTGCAGGGGCGCGTCTGGCTGCCCGACCATTATGTCCAAGGCGGCGTGCTGGTGCGGCGCTCAGATCCAGTGACCGGCACCGATGAACCGGGACTGTTCCGCGGGGAGCGCTTCGGACGGTTCAATTACCTCATTCCGGTGGGCCCCGGAAAGTACACTGTCAGCTTTAGGTTCGCTGAGACCTACTTCGGTCCGAGTTTCGCGCATCCGCGAACGGGCGGACCGGGAAGCCGGGTCTTCGACATCCTCCTTAATCAGCAGATCCTGCAACGCCGCTTCGATATTTTGAGGGAAACCGGGGGAGTGCCCTATCGGGCCGTGGAACGGGTTTTCAACGGAATCGAACCGGATGCGAACGGCAATCTCTCGCTCGGGTTCGTGGCAGCTTCCAATTACCCGTGCCTCTGCGCGCTCGAGGTAGTTGAGGAGTGAGGAGCGGGGTTGCCCTCGGCCTGCGGCGGCCTGAGAGGCCGCCTCCGGAGCGCGTTGGCGGGGTGCAAAATCAGCCGCATACACTCGACCCGAAAAGCAAAGAAAATCGGGGGACGCTTTGTCCCCCGATTTTTTCAAAGCATCACCACTCCACGCGCAGGCCCGCTTGACCCTTCCGGGGATCCGCGTTGCCGTCCACGCCCATGACCTTGCCGAAGCCGGCGTTGTTCGCCGCCATCTGCGGTCCCAGGTAGTAGTGCCGGTTGAACAGGTTCAGCATTTCCAGCCTGAGTTCCATGCGAACCCGCTCGCGCACCGAGAAGCGCTTGGTGACGCCGGCATCCTCACTTAGCTTCCAGGGCAAGCGCACCTGGGGGAAACGCTGAGGCGCATTGCCGAATTGCTGCGCTGCGGGTGTCGAGAATGCACTGGTATCAAAGAATAGGTTGCCGGCCGCGTTCGGGTTCCAGGGGTCGAAGGTATCCGGGTTGAACAGCCCCTTGAAGCCGCTCGCCGGGGCAGTGAAGTTCTGCAGCAGTCCGCCGCCGTTCCAGCCCACCATCGATCCCAAACTGCCAACCGAGCCCAGAGGAGCTCCGCTGGAGTAGCCCACGGTAGCGGAGATCGTCCAACCCGACGCCAGAAGGTTCACAATTGTACCGGAGGATCCAAACAGCCGCCGGCCCTTGCCCATGGGCAGTTCCCACACGGCCGCGCCCTTGATGACATGGGTTCGGTCCGAAGGACTGATGTTCTTGCAGTTGGCCAGATTGTAGTAGTCCATACACCCGGTGATCGCGCCATCTTCGGTGGTCACGTTGGTGAGGGACTTGGAGAAGGTATATGCTCCGTAGGCAAATACGCCTTTGGACATTCGCTTCGTCACCACGACGTTGCCCGAATGATAAGTGGAGAAACCATAACGGGGCATGAAGGCCGTGATGTTGTTTTGCAGGAGTTGCGGGTAGGGCCGCAGAGCTTCGTACCCGCGCCCGCTCCATCCGGCGTAGGTATAGGGCAACCCGACTGCCACAGCCGCTTCCGGCGTCGCGTAAGTAGCGTCCAAAACACCCTGCGAGAAACGCTGCAAATCGGCCGCGTGGACCTGGTTAGGACGTACCAGGCTTTGGGAATTCAGGCGGGCGCCCTTGGTGAAGCGCCAGTCGGCTTCCACCATGAGGTCCTGAGTGATCTGGTTTTGGAATCCAAAGTTCACGTGCTGAATGTAGCCGAGCCTGGTCATATCCGGGGACACCCACGTCGGATTGTTGCCCCGTGTATCGGCCCATGAAGGAGAGTAATTCACAGCGGTGTAGGGGATGTTCGGGAATCCGTCATCCAGGCTATAAGCTTCCTTGTAAGGTCCCTGGCTGTCCTGCACCATATTACGGAAACCCTGCAAGGGGCTGTTGAATGGGACGGTATTGAAGCGGAAAGACATCGGCTCGTAGGTCACGGCATAGCCGCCACGCGCGACTACGCGGTTGTTCATGCGATAGGCAAACCCTATACTCGGACCAAACATATCCCAGGTTCCCGGGACCGGAGCACGCCTCCCGGCGCGGCCGGAGCCGAAGCCCATGTACTCCACTGCGCCGTTCTTGCCGCTTAGGGGATCCCGCAGGGAGAGATTGAAGTTAGCCTGCTTGTCAGTAGCTTCGGTGACCGCCGACTGCCCGTTCCAGCGCAGGCCCAGGTTCAAAGTGAGGCGCGGGCTGACTTTCCAGGAATCCTGCACGAAGCCGGCCAGATAGGACATGCTCGGATAGGCGGTGAGAGGCTGCGCCATGCTGGCGTTGTTCACGGCGCCCAGCAGGAAACTGGCCCAGGAGTGCCCTGTGTTGTTGAACAGCGGCTGGCCGGTGGTTCGCGCGTTCACGGTCATCTGGAGGCCCCACCAGGAGTAGTCGTTCATCAGTTCGTGCATCCTGTTCAGTTCGAACCCGAACTTGAAGACGTGATTGCCGCGCTGCCAGTTCAGCGTGTCGGTGATGATCGTGTTGGTGTAGTCTTTCTGTCCGGCGCTGCGGTGGCCCAGGTTGCTGGGCGTCCATTGGGTGCTGCCGCCGAAAGTGAGATAGGGGATGGGGCCCTGACCTGCCGGAAAGTCAGGGTTCCGCGTAAGGCCTTTCAACCCCCAGACCTCCTCGATCGGCTTTCCGCCGTAGGTCTGATTGAAGCTGCCGTAATAGTTTTTGCCGTTATTATAGCCGTAAATCAGGTGGTTTAGGAGATTCGGCGAGACGGTCCAGTCGTAGGACACGTTTACGTTGTATCCGTTGCGGTTCTGCTTGATATCCCCGCTGAAGGGGCCGCCCGTGGCCATATCCAGGGCCGACGACAGACCCTGGTCGCTGGTTGTACGCGGTTGCGCATACCAGTTATAGTATCCCGCCAGTTTGTGGGATGCCGAGATGTAGTGATCGGCTTTGATCGTACCCTGCCTGACATCCTGGCGCCAGTAGGCCGACTGCAGATAGTTGGCGCTCATCTGATTGCGCATGGCCGGATAGTACTTGTCGTAAATCGCGATCATGTTCTTCGCCACCGAGCTGAAGCGGCTGGCCGGGATTGAATTGTTGACAAAGGGATCCATCACCCAAACATTATTCACTTGCCGCAGCGTGGAAGGATCGTAAATGGCCCCTTCCATTACGGCGCGGCCTAGCACATCGGAGCCAAGTTGCTTTCCGGTAAGCAGACGGCTGAAGTTGCCCTGCCGGAACTCCGGCAGCGGGACGGTGTAGCTGTAATTCCCGGTGAAGCCGTCTATGTTGTAGTTAAACTTCTCCATCGTCAAGTAGAAGAAGGTCTTATTCCGCCCGTCGTAGATTTTGGGCAGATAGACCGGGCCGCCCACGCCGCCGCCGTAGTTGAAACGGCGCTCACGCGTACGGGCCTTGTCGGCGTTCTTCACGGGATCGTTGTAGTACAGTAGATTGCGTCCCCACTGGTTGGCGTTGAGCACCTCGTTGCGCAACTGGTACAGCCCGCTGCCATGCACCTGGTTGGTCCCGGACTTGAGTGTGAACTGCAGCACCCCGCCGCCGGCGCGGCCCGTCTCGGCGGACTGAGCGCCCACGGTGACGGTCATCTCCTGAACCGCCTCCGGCGAAATGCTCTGTTCCGCGAAGTCGCCCGAAAGGAAGCCGGAGAGGTTATTCTGCCCATCCACCAGCACCGTCTGGGCGCCGGCGGGGGTTCCGTTGACAACCGAGTCGTACCGGGCGCCGTTCCAGCCGGGGATCATTTTCTCGGCGAAGACGGCCATATTGCGCCCTTCGGCGAAGGTCAAAGGCAGTTTTGTAAATGCCTTTGTGTCCACGCTGGCCGTCACATTCGAGGTTTCGGTGGCCAGCATCTCGACATTGGCGCGCACTTCCACGGCCTCCGCGGTCGAGCCAACTTCGAGTCTGACGTCGAGGCGCCCCACTTGGTCGGCGGAAAGGCGGATTCCTTTCTGGACAAACTCCCTGAAACCGGAAACTGCAACCGTCAGGGAATACTCGCCGACCGGGAGAGCCGGAATGTTGTAACTGCCGGCATCGTTGGTGACAGCCGGGTAGATTCCACCCGTATTGATATTCATCGCGGTGACCTTGGCGCCCACGACCAAAGACCCGCTTGGATCGCTGACAATGCCGGTCAGGGTCGCCCGGCCCACTTGGCCGTAGGCGAGAAAGGCCTGAGCCGCAATAAGCAATATCAGCATTGCCGCTCGCGAGACTAACTTCATGGTTCCTCCCAAAAGAATGATTTGCTGCACACTGGCTGAGACCTTCCGGGAAGCCCAGTGCGCCCTTCCCGGAACGCCTTTGATTCTAAGGCCGCAACCATGGACGGACAACCTGAAATTCATGACTATGCTGTGCCTTTTGTGATCGGCCGGCATCGGCTTGGCGCCCCTGAATAGGGCGGCCGGCGAGGGCGCCGGCCGCGGACAGGAGGTCCGCCCCACGTGATTGTCAACGGAGCGAGCGGATTCTGATGATCATTCCGGTAGCTGGCTGCTCGCCGCTTGACCGCTTGCGGCAGGCGTTTAACAATCGGTCGGGACGACTAATATGAGTCAACTCACGCGAAGAGATCTGCTCCTAGCGGCGGGCGCCGGCCTCGGATCCGGCCTGCCGGGTGAAGCCGGAGCCCGGACAGCGAGCCGTACCGTGGCTAAGGTGCAACTCCGTGAAGGAGTGCCAGAACTTACGATCAATGGCGAGCCGGTTCCGCCCTTGATCTACTTCTTCCCTACTCCGTTCAAGGAACATATCGCCGGTTTCTACCGTTCGGGGATCCGCATTTACTCCTTCGGCGGCAACGGTCACAATTACAACATGGGTTGGATCGGGCCGGGGCGCTTCGACTACTCCCTGTTCGACCAGGCGATGGCCACGATCCTTGACGCCGCTCCGGAGTGTTATGTCTTCCCGCGGCTGGGGGTTTCGGCGCCTCGCTGGTGGCTGCAAATTCACCCGGAGGAGGGGATCGTAAGTGAGCATGAGCCCAAGGAACGGCCGCGAACCTCAATGGCATCCGCGCTCTGGAGGCAGGAGAGCGGGGAAGCCTTGGCACGCTTCATCGGGCACGTCCGCTCTCAGCCCTACGCCGGGCACGTGATCGGGTATCAACTAGTCGGCGGCCTCAACGAGTGGTTCTATGTGGGCTCCGGCGATAGGGGTTTCCCCGATTTCAGCCCGGCCGCCACGACTGCGTTTCGCGCGTGGCTGGCGCAGCGGTATGCAAACGATGCCGGCAGGCTGCGCGAAGCCTGGAAGTCCGGCTCGGTCACGTTCGCGAACGCCGAAGCGCCGCCGGCGGATCTGCGGCTTACGGCGGATGTGGGACTGTTGCGTGATCCGGCGCGGTCCCGCTGCGTCAGCGACTACTACCAATTCCTCTCCGAAGCCAACGCCGGCGCGCTGATTGAACTCTGCCGGGTAGCCAGGAAGGCCTGCGCGGGCGAGAGTATTCTGGGCGCTTTCTATGGCTACCTGCTGAATGCCACCGGCGGTTATTCGGGAGGTTATTCAGCCCAGCACTGGGGTCACCAGGCGCTGAGCAAAGTCTTGAGCGCTCCCGAGCTCGATTTTCTGTGCGCGCCCTACCATTACACCTATCGCGGCCTGGGTGGAGCGCCCACCTCGCAGGGACTGCCCGAGTGCGTCAAGCTGCACGGAAAGCTCTGGATCACGGAGTGCGACAATCCGCCCTTCACCGGGCGCGCCGGAGTGTGGCGCATGGGGGCCGCCGATTACACCCCGGCCCAGTCCTTCGCTATCCTGAAGCGGGATTTCGCGTACAGTTTCCTGCGCCGCACCGGCATGTGGTGGATGGATTTGTATGATCGCGGCGGCTGGTACGATCACCCGGACATTCATCGGTTCCTGCGGCGCTGCCGGGTTCTGGCGGACAAGAGCCGTGCGCTCGGCGCGCGCTATCGAGGTGAGGTCGCGGTTGTCCTCGACGAAGAAACGCCGTACTATGTCAAGCCCGGAATGGAGTTACTTTACCCTCTTGTCTTCCTTCAGGACAAGCTTGGACTTCCACGCCTTGGCGCTCCGGTAGACTACTATCTGCACAATGATCTCGTCCGGGCTAATATGCCCGATTACAAACTCTACATCTTCCTGAACACTCTATATCTGACCGCAGAGGAGCGGGCCGCCATAAAGGATCACGTGCGCCGGGACAATAAAGTCGCGGTCTGGATGTATGCCCCCGGGTTGATCTCCGATGATGGCCTTGCTGCCGAGCACATGCGCGACCTCACGGGCCTGGAGTTGAGCTATCGAAAAGTCGGCAGCCCAAATCACTCCATGTGCCACCATCTGTATCTGACCGATTTCCAACATCCCATCACCAGAGGACTGGCCGAGGGCACGTTCTTCGGGTCGGATTCAAAGATCGATCCCGTGGTGTATTGCACGGACCCGCAAGCTCGGACGCTGGGCCGGATCCTTCCAAGCCATGGAATGCCGGATGCGATTGGCGAGTTCCCGGGCTTCGCGGTCAGACAATTCCCCGAATGGACGTCGGTATTCCTCGGGGTGCCCAATGCTCCGTCCTGCCTCCTTCGCAATTTAGCCCGATTCGCGGGCTGCCACATCTACAACGATCAGGATGCGGTCATCGACGCCAACTCCCACTTTCTCGCTATCCACACGGCAAGCGGGGGAATGAAGACAATCCGGCTGCCACACCGGACGGACGTCTATGACGCGTTCTCGGAACGCATGATCGCCCGCAATACGGCCGAATTCACCGATGAACTGCCGCCCTACGGCGGCCGATTGTATCTGCTGGGTGACGTAGCCAAGATCGCCGACGAGGCTTCGCGCTTCGAACTGTAGCGCCCCAAGCTCCCGCTCTCCGGAAACTGCCCGCAAGTCACTGGGATTGTGTGAGGCGGTTCTCCGGAACTGCGCCGGACCTCCAGGCCCGGCTGGCGGGACGTGGACGCCCCGGGCCAAGCTCTTACCTTGAGAGATTCGGGGATCTGGTGATCATATCAGGCATTATCCGATCGCACGGCGCGACCGTGAATACGCGTCCGGTATGATGAATCACATGCCAACCGTTCGGATCGCAAGCTTGCTCTCCGGCGCACTCCTGCTCCTCGGCGGATGTGTGCCGGCCTGGGCGGCCTCTCCGCAGATGAGGCTTACACGGGAGACCCCAGGACCCGCCCCAGCGAATCTGATGCGCGAGTGGAAGCCCGTGCTCAGCCATACGCACAATCTGCGCGGGGGCGGCCTTTCGTTCGAGGAAGCGAAGGTCAAGCTCGTTGACTGGTGCCGGAGGCTCGGGGTGGCCGCACTGGGTGTCGGAAGTCCGTGGGAACCCGTTTCCCGTGCGGCCTATCTGCGGTTTGAAGGCGCCGATCGGGACCTCTACTATTCCGGACGCATCGATCCGCAGTCCGTGATGCATCGCGACCAGATCGGCCGAATGCTTCAGGATCTCAACGGCCTGTCCGGCGGCGCGACGCTTTTCTACCTGGACAACGAAACGCCCAAGTGCCGCTATGGACACGTGTGGTGGTTCGGCTACGACTACGACGTTCCCGCCTGGCACGATTACTCGCAAGACCGCCCCATCGAGTATTGGGAGAACGATTCGGAGCGGGAGATCAATTCCATCACCGGGCAGCCGCACCGGCGGCGCTGCTTGCTCGAGATTATGGCCCGCCAGCGCAAGGCCGGCGCGCTCGGTGTCTTTGCGCATCCTACAAGCTGGTGGACCGCAAGCGACGGAAGATTCGTCACCAACATCGCTTCGGAATGCGCTTTATTCCTCATGGCCGAGGGATACCTGGACGGATTCACGGCCATGGGGTACGACGCGTGCCATCGCGCGTACCAGAGCCTGTGGTTTGAGCTGTTGGATACGGGCGCGATCGTCCCCGGATTTGCGGAAACCGACTACGCCCTGGACAACCGGCGCACATATGACAACGTCAGGACGTTCCTGAGCTTTCTGCATGCGCCGGGCGAGACTCAACTGAAACGCATCGTCGCCGCCGCTCGAGAGGGCGCCTGCTTCATGAGTACGGGGGCCTTTCTCATCGCCTCGGTGGACGGCGTGCCCATGGGGCGGGTGGCTACGACCCGGTCCGGCCTCCGGCACCGTCTGCGCATCGAAGCTTACCCCGGCAAAGGGCAGGCCCGCTTCTCCAGGATAGACGTGGCCGGCAAGGGCGGAGCGATTTTGGCGCGGAAGAACAGTTGGCCGGGCGGCATCCTGGAATATGAATTCCCGGGGCGTGACGAAGCCGACTATATTGTGGTGCGGGCGTTTGGTCAAAACGACAACCCGGATGCCCCCTCGCAGAAAGACATCGAGCACATGGCCATGACCAACCCGGTCTACCTGCATCCGCGCGGCTTCAGGTTTCAACCCGTGCAGACCGAGTGTATCGTTCAGGTACAGCCGGGGAGCGCATGGGAGGGCGGCGCGCTGGAGTTCCAGACGGCCGGCGGCGAGACGATTGCGAGGCACCCCATCCGTGCCGGGGCGATTAAGGCCACGCTCCCGGCCAGCGCAAGAGTTTCTCTGACTAAGGCCGGGATCGGGGAGCGTTGTTTTTACATCGCCATGGAGAATCCCAAAGTGCAACGGCTGCTCACGTACTTGTACCGGGGAGAATTCCGCAAAGACTATGGCAATCCGCCAGCCGGCAATGTTTCCCCAGCCGCGTTCCGCCTGGGAGAAATGCGCGAGGCACTCCGGCAGTTCGTTTATGTTCTCAGATAGGCTTGTGCCGGCCGCGGGCCACGGATGCGCGGTACCTACGCTATAATCCCCGCTTGAACCCCACTCTCCCTCCCGGGGCCCGTCTGGGGCCTTACGAGATCGCCGGCCTCATCGGGACCGGCGGCATGGGGGAAGTGTATCGCGCCCGCGACGCTCGCCTCCGCCGCGATGTAGCCATCAAGGTCCTCTCTCCAGCCTTCGCCCACGATTCCGACCGCTTGCGCCGTTTTGAGCAGGAAGCCTGGGCCGCGGGCATGCTCAACCACCCTAACCTGATTACGGTCTATGACTTCGGCTTGCACGAGGGCTCGCCCTACGTCGTCAGCGAGTTGCTTGAGGGCGAGACTCTCCGCCAGCGAATCGACGCCGGGCCTCTTCCGCCGCGCAAAGCCATCGAAATTGGGGCGCAGGTCGCACGGGGGCTTGCCGCCGCCCACCAGAAAGGCATTGTCCACCGCGATCTCAAGCCGGAAAACGTCTTCATTACCCGTGACGGGCACGCCAAGATCCTGGATTTCGGGCTCGCCAAGCTGATTTCGCTTCCGATGGCCGCCGGAGCGCCCGGGGACACCGTTGTCGCCCAGACGCTGCCGGGGCTCGTTGTCGGAACCGTCGGCTACATGTCCCCCGAACAGGTCCGCGGCAAGCCCGCCGACCACCGCGCCGACATCTTCGCGTTCGGCATCATCCTGTTCGAGATGCTCACCGGCAAGCAGGCGTTCTCGGGCGACTCCTCGGTCGAGCTGATGAACGCCATCCTGAAGGAGGAGCCGCCCGAGCTGGCCTCGAAGGACCGCCGGATCCCGCCGGCGCTCGAGCGGGTTGTCACCCACTGCCTGGAGAAGAACCCCGACGACCGGTTTCAATCCGCCCGCGACCTCGGGTTTGCTCTCGAAGCGCTCACAACCACCTCGGATTCGGGCTCTTTCACTCCGTTGCAGCCGGCGAGCCGCGCCCGCGTCCGGCGCCATCAGCTTGGCGTGGCGGCGCTCTGCGGCCTGCTTTTTGGGGCCGCGCTCACCTTCTGGCTCGCGCGCCCTTCGCCCTCCGAGCCGCCCACGTTTCGGTATCTGACGTACTCGGGCCACGACTATTCGCCCTCGGCCGCTCCCAACGGCCGGGCCATCGCCTTCACGTCCGACCGCGACGGCCGCCCCCGTATCTGGCTCAAACAACTCTCCGGCGGCGAAGAGCGCCCGATTACCGAGGGGCGGGACGACTACGCACGGTTTTCGCCGCTGGGCTCGTTGATCCTTTTCACCCGCTCCGAGAACGGCCGCAGTTCGCTCTATCGGGTGGGCGTTCTGGGCGGCGATGCCCGCAAGGTGGTCGATGACGCCGTGGAAGGCGACTGGTCGCCGGACGGCAGCCGCATCGCGTTCCTCAGGTGGAAGACCAGCGGCGGAAATCTCACGTCGGCGATCGGTGTTGCCGCCGCCGATGGTTCCGACCCTCGTGAGATCGCGGTGCATGACCAGAAGCTGTCTCATATTCGCTGGTCCCCGGATGGAAATCTGATCGCGGCGACCGAACTGGCGCAGTCCGGCGCGCTTCATCCGATCTACCTCATCGATTCGTCCGGGCGCGAGAAGCGCTCCATTCTGACGCCGCGCGCCGGCTTCGCCATCTCGTCGCTCGCATGGTCCGGCGCCGAAGAGGTGATTTACTTCCAGAACGAATCCGCGCTCGTAGGTGGACTCGGCACGAACGCCGGGACGGCGAACATCATTCGCCAGAACGTGCGGACCGGGAAGGCGGAGAAGATTTCCTGGAGCGCGGACGGCAGCAGCCTGCTCGACATCCTTGGACCGGGCCGCCTCGTTTACGACACCTGCTCGCCGCGAGCCAGCCTTCGCGAGGTCACGCTGCGCTCCGGCGGCGGGCGCTGGCTCACGCGAGGAAACGCCAATGATCGGCAGCCTGCTTACTCGCCGGACGGCGAATGGGTTGTATTCTCGTCCAACCGGAGCGGAAACCTCGACCTGTGGGAGCTTTCGACGCGCACGGAGGTTGTTCGCCGGCTCACCGAGGATGACGCCGAGGATTGGGACCCCGTCTTCACGGACGGCGGGCGAAGGATTGTGTGGAGCTCAAACCGCACAGGCCATTTCGAGATCTGGATTGCCGCAGCGGACGGCAGCGGCGCCCGCCAGTTGACTCGAGACGGAGTTGACGCGGAAAACCCGACCCCCACCCCGGATGGAGCGTGGATCGTCTACGCCTCCACGAATCCGGAAAAGGAAGGTCTCTGGAAGATACGCCCGGACGGCTCCGCTGCCGCGCGCATTTTGCCCGGCAACTACGCGTATCCCGAGGTTTCCCCCGACGGCCGCTACGTGGTGTACGCGGCCGATTACCTCACCGAGCGCGTCGCGCTACGCGTCGCCGACACCGGGACAGGCGCGCGTGTGCCGTTTGAGATCCGCATTGGAGTTCCAACCGGCAAACCTGGCTTCGCGCTTGGCCGCGCCCGGTGGATGCCCGGGGGCAGGGCTATCGCCTTCATCGGCCAGGATGAGAAGGGGGTGAACGGCGTTTATGTGCAGGACTTCACGCCCGGGAAGAACACAGCCGCCAGCCGCCGCCCGCTCGCGGGGTTCGACGCCGAGCGCACTACCGAGTCATTCGGCATCTCCCCTGATGGCGGCCACCTCACTATCGCAAGCTGGGAGCAGCTATTCAGCATCATGCTCGCGGAGCGGGTGCCCGGCGTAAGGCCGCCCATGGCTCCCGCTCGCGCGAACTGATACGGTTTAGTACAACTTGATGAGGTCGACTCGCCGGTTCTTGGCCTTGCCGTCTTCGGTTGCGTTATCGGCCAAAGGCTTTCTGGCGCCGAAACCTGCCGGCGTCAGCCGCGCCTTGTCGATCCCTTTGGCGCCGAGCCAGACGATGACCGCTTGCGCGCGCTGCTGTGAGAGGGGTGTGTTGACGGCGTCCGTGCCGACGTTGTCGGTATGCCCGGCCACCATCAGGTACCAGTCGGGCTGCTTCTGGAGGAGCGTGACGACCTCCGTCAGTACCGGTTCTGAATCGGGCCGGATGGTCGCCTTGCCGGTGTCGAAATTGATGCCGTAGATGGAGACCCTGCCGGTCTGGTTGATCTGCTGGGCCCAGCCATCCGCGCCGGTGGCCTGCATTTGCTGGTCCAGGTCCTTCGCCTTGACGGTAGTCAGCGTGTAGTCAATCCCAGCAGCATACACCATCACCCACTGGGGACCGTTCTGTGCAGTCACCGTGAACCGGACGTTGGAATAGTTGTCCGTAAAGAGGATGTTATACCCGGCCGCTTTCAGAGCAGCTTCTGCATTTCGCGCCACCTGAATGCCTGAGGTACCTGCGGGGCACCTGAAGTTGATGAGCTCGTAGACCCCTTCCACCGTTTTCTTCTGCCTTACATCCTTGCCCACCCGCATGTCGGCGACACCGTAATCCGACACTTTGCAGTTCGCGATCCTGCAACCGGGAATCCGGCTCAGGACTTTGCTTTCCTGGCACCCCTTCGCATCGGGAGCGGGAGCCTGTGCGTGCGCAAGCGAAATAGCGAACAGGAACAGAGCGGTGCGTTTCATTGTTATTTTCGCTTATCTACCGGAATATCGGCAGTCCGGCCAAACGAGTATACACCAGATGACGAGAATGCGCCTGTTATTTCCCGGCCCGGATCCTGTCCAGCAGCGCGGTCATGGCCCGGACTGTCTCCGGGTTCTGAGCGGCGACGTTTGTCTTCTCCCCCGGGTCGGCCGCAAGGTTGTAGAGTTGCGGCTCGGCGTCGTTGCCCAGTTCGGTGTTGGTGTTCCGGTTCATCTTCGGCCCCTTGCCGGGCGCGATCAGTTTCCAGTCGCCCTCGATCAGCGCCAGTGAACCGGCGTGCTCCACAAGGCTCCGCCGAGCAGTCCTGGAGCGGCCGAGAAGCGCCGGGAGCACATTGACGCTATCGGGCCCCGCGCCGTCGGGAAGTTTCTGCTCCGTGAGGGCGGCGAAGGAGGCCATGAAGTCCACCTGGCTGATGAGCGCGTTCGATTGGGTGTCCGGTTTGATCCGCCCGGGCCAGCGCACAATCAGGGGCACCCGCGTGCCGCCGTCGAAGTTGCTGTACTTGCCGCCGCGAAGCGGGCCGGCGGGTTGGTGGCTGCCGAGTTTCTCAACCGCTTCGTCGCGATAGCCGTCATCCACCACCGGCCCGTTGTCGCTCGAGAACATCACGATGGTGTTCCGCGTCAGCCCGTTTCGCTCCAGCGCCGCGAGCACCCGGCCCACCGTCCAATCCAGTTCCGCGATAGCATCACCGCGCGGCCCCATGGGCGTGCTGCCCGCGAAGCGCGGATTCGGGAGGCGGGGAACGTGGACGTCGTGCGTGGCGAGGTACAGGAAGAACGGGTCCGATTTGTACTTGTCGATGAACGCTGCGCTTTTCGCCGCCAGTACATCCGCGATGTTCTCATCTGTCCACAGCGCGGATTTCCCGCCGGTCATGTAGCCGATTCGGCTCACGCCGTTGACGATTGCCTGGTCGTGGCCGTGGCTGGGGTGCATCTTCAGCAACTCCGGGTTCGCCTTGCCGGTCGGCTCGCCCGAAAACGGCGTCTGGTAGCTGACGCGAATCGGGTCCTTCGGATCGAGGTTCGCCACCCGGTGGTTCTCGACAAAGACGCACGGCACGCGGTCGCCGGTAGCGGGAATCAGAAATGAGTAGTCGAATCCGATCTCGAGCGGGCCGGGCTTGATCTCTTGGTTCCAGTCGATTTCGCGATCGCCCAGCCCGAGATGCCATTTGCCGATTGCCGCGCTGGTGTAGCCTTGCCGCTTCAAAACGGAGGCCAGTGTGGCGCGCCCGGGCGGGATAATCAGACGTGCATCGCCTGGAAGGATGGACGTGCCCGGTTTGCGCCAGGCGTATTCCCCGGTGAGCAGCGAATACCGCGATGGTGTGCAGGTGGCCGACGAAGCGTGGACGTTGGTGAACCGGATGCCCGCTCCGGCCAGTTTGTCCAGGTTGGGGGTCTTGACGCGCGTGGCGCCGTAGCAACTAAGATCGCCGTATCCGAGATCGTCGGCGTAGATGAGAACAATGTTGGGTCTCGGCGCCGCCGCGGCGCGGGCGCATCTGGCCCAACCGCCGCAAGTCATCGCGGCATGTTTCAGAAAGTCCCTGCGTCGCATGCCTACAGAACCCGGCGGAACGCCAGCACTGCGTTGAGCCCGCCAAAGGCGAACGAGTTCGATAGGGCGCACTCCACTTCAGCCCGCCGCGCCTGGTTCGGCACCACGTCAATGTCGCACTGCGGGTCCGGGGTGGTGAAGTTCGCCGTGGGCGGCAATACGCCGCTGTGGAGCGCCAGTACCGTTGCCACGGCCTCGATCGCCCCGGCCGCGCCCAGCGCATGGCCGTGCATGGATTTGGTCGAACTGATTGCCACGCGCTTGGCCTGTGCCCCGAGCACCGCGCGCACCGCCGCTACTTCGGTGGGATCGTTGGCGGGCGTCGCCGTACCGTGGGCGTTGATATATCCGATCTGTTCGGGCTTCAGCCCGCCGTCGGTCATCGCGGCGCACATGGCCCGCGCCGGACCTTCAGCCGATGGCTGCGTGAGATGGTGCGCGTCCGAAGACATTCCGAAGCCCACGATCTCGGCATAGATTCGAGCGCCTCGCGCCACCGCCGCTTCCAGAGGCTCGAGTACGAGTATCGCGCCGCCTTCGCCCAGCACCATGCCGCGCCGGTCCTTACAGAACGGACGGCAGGTATCGGGCGAGACTACGCGCATCGCCTCCCACGCCTTCAGGTTGCCCATCGCGAACGGCGCCTCGCTGCCGCCCGTGAGCGCCAACTCGATGTCGCCGTCCCGTACCATCCGGAACGCCTGCCCCATGGCGTGATTCGCCGACGAGCAGGCCGTCGATATCGTAAACGTCGGCCCGGTGATGCCTACCTCCATCGAGATGTGGCTGGCCCCCGCGTTACCCATGGAACGGGCGATGGTCAGCGGATTGACGCGCGGCTTCTTTTGCAGATAGAGGTTCTGAAAGCCCTCGTCCTCGGTGATCTTCCCTCCGACGCAAGAGCCGGTCACGATGCCGGAGCGCTCGCGCAACTGCGCGGTCCATTCCACTCCCGAGTCCTTGACCGCCTCGCGCGCCGCTACGATGGCAAATTGCGCGAAACGATCGAGGAAATCCAACTGCTTCTGTTCGAAGTTTTCGGCCGGATTGAAGTCGCGGGCCTCCCCGCCGTTCTGAAAACGCAGTGAGCTGACGTCCAGTTGCGTGATCGGTCCGATTCCCGGCCGTCCCTCTTCGAGCGCCCGCCAGAATTCCTGAGCATTCCGGCCCAGCGCCGACACTACCCCGATACCCGTGACGACTACTCGACGGCGGCTCATACCCCGGCTACGACTGCTGCGGCACCGCGTCCGGCTGGCCGCCCGACGGAATCAGCTTTTCGAGCGCCTCCGCCATCTGGCGCACGCCCCGGATACCCTGCGCTCCCTCATCCGGAATGCTGATATTGAACTCGTTTTCGAGCGCGAACAGGATGTTCACCCCGTCCAGCGAATCGATGCCCAATTCCTCAAACGTGCTGTCGATAGTGATCTTATCCTCCGGGAGCTTCTGGCTCGCTGCGATGCAGGCAATCACTCTCTTGATCAGGTCCTCGGACATAATATTTCGCTCACTGTCTCAAATTGAAAGCCCCGGTCACGCAACTCGGGGATGATGCGGCGTACGGCCTCCAGCGTTTGGCGGACATCGGGCCGGGGCTGGAGTTCCCGGCCGTCGTGCAGGCAGAAAATCGCTCCATTCCGGGCAGCGCCAAGGAGGCGCGCGGCGATCGCTTCGGCCCTCAGTTTCCAGTCGCGGCCGATAGCCGTCCACATGACGCCCATCAGCCCGAGCCGTTTCTGTGCCCGCCGCAGCCCGAACCAGCGCGCGCCATAGGGAACACGAAACAGCACCGGCCGGATTCCTGCCGCCTCTTCGATTGCGGCCTGCGCCCGCGCCATCTCATGCTCCATGAATGTCCCGGAACGGAAACAGAAGGGTCGGTGGGAATCGCCGTGATTGCCGATCTCGTGGCCGGCGCCTCGAACGTCGCGCGCCACCTGAGGAAGGCGCCTCACGTTCATTCCACACTGAAAGAAGGTCGCCCGCACGCCCTCCCGGTCAAGCACATCGAGCAACTGCGGAGTGGATTCGCTCGGCCCGTCGTCGAACGTCAATGCGACCGCCTTCCGGTTCGCCCCGTGCCACACCGACGGCGCAAACAGGCTGGCCGACCGCGCCCGCACTCCGTAGGTCATCAGCCCGGCGGCACCGCACACAGCGCCCCCGGCCAATTCGGTCCACATGTCGAGGACACCAGGATATCAGAGTACGGGCCAAACCGTGGATTCGAGGGGGCTGAGCGCGAAAAGGTAGTCCTGGACCGGTTTGCCGCAGATCAGGTGCTCCTGGATGATTCGTTCCAGAACTTCCGGCGTGGCCGAGTGATACCAGGCGCCTTCGGGATAGACTACCGCGATGGGGCCGTGCTCGCAGATGCGGAGACAATCGACCTTCGAACGGTAGACGGTGTGGAGGCCGAGTTCCGCGATGCGCCTTTTCAGGTACTCCCAGGAAGCCATTCCCGTCTCGTAGGCGGCGCACTTGGGATTGGTCTGGCCGGCGCAGAGGAAGATGTGGCGGGTAAGGCCGCCGATATTGCGCTTGCGCGCGATCTCTTCCAGGCGCTCTTTGGCGGCAAGGTCAATCATGGAAGGACTCCGGCTCGTCGATTACAATGTGGGTGCGGATGAAGCCCGCGGAGTTCGACAGGCTGGTGGAGAAGGCGTTGAAGGCAATTCCGCCGCGCTTTCGCCGCCGTCTGAAGAACGTGGTGTTCATCGTGGAACCCGAACCCCCGTCGCCAAACCTCCTGGGGCTGTATCAGGGGCGTCCTCTGCCATATCGAAGTGTGAGCGAAGGCTTCGCGCTGCCCGACCGGATCACCATCTATCAGGGACCCCATGAGCGCATGGCACGGAACCGCCGCCACCTCGAACGACTGCTCGTAGATACAGTATGGCACGAGGTTGCGCACTACTTCGGCATGGACGAAGCGCGCGTGCGCAGGGCGGAGCGGCGGCGGCGGGAGATCTGATTCAGTGCGGACCAGGGGAGCGGTTCGGCTGCGGGCCCTGGAGCCCAGGTTGGTTCGGCAAACCAGGTTGCTGGCCCGGCATCATCGGATTGCCCATGTCCTTGCGCGGATCGTAGACGAATTCCCACTCTTGGTATTTCGTACGCTCGTTGTAGACCTTGATGCCCTGAGCCTCGAACTTGCTCGCGACGCCGGCGATGCCACCGCCGATGGTCTGGCTGCCGAAGCCGAAACTGGGTTGTGAAGACCTCTGGTTCCTGAGCTGGCTGTTTATCATGTCCACCGCGCTATTGGCGCCAGTGCCGGTGCCGGGCTGGTTCTGATCGTTCGGGTTAATTAGGGGGACGGGCGGGGGCTGGCCGTAAGGGTTCTGGATGGACGGGTTTATACCGGGCAAACTACCGGGCGGCCCGACCATGCCGGGTGCGAAACCGGGCTGGCCGGGCACCCCGTATGAAGGCTGTCCCGGCGGGGTTCCAGGCTGCGTATTGGGGTACGGCTGTCCCGGCTGTCCGGCCTGGCCGAATGGCACGGGCTGCCCCGGCTGGAACTGGACAGGCTGGCCCGGCTGCACGACTCCCGGGTACTGAGCCGTGGCCTGATCCTGCTGCACCGGATCGGCCGGATTCATCTGCCAGGGCTGCATTCCGCCGGGCATGTTGGACATGTTTCCGGTCTGGCTGGGCCTTGGGGGCGGTTTGTTCGAGGTGACGGGAACCGAGTCTGCGTTCGCACCGATTGGCGTGCCGATGTCTGAGCCGAAACTCCCGTCTTTCTTCGTTTGCGGCGGCTTCTGCACGAGCGAATCGGTGAGGACGCCGCCGGGACCGGCGTGAATAATGCGCCAATCCTCGTTCCCGGTCATGGGGTCCTTGTAACGGCGGCGGAGGAAGCGGATGTTGTTTGTGTTCTCGAGCTGGTCGATGCTCGCGGGGTACTTGCCCGGGAACTTCCGCATGTACAGCTTGATCGCGCGTGAGTACTGCTCGCCGCGGTCGATGAGAGTCTGCTCTTTGGCGCGCACGGCTTCAAAGGCAACGCGCGGCAGTTCCATGTAGAGCATGATGGAGACGATGGCCGCCATCGCGAACACGAGCATCATGGCGAAGCCGGACTCGCGAGTGTGAATTGTATCAGGGCACGGCTTTAGCCGTGCCGCAACGTCGTGAGAAGACCCGGGCTTTAGCCCCTGTTCGTGGCAGCAGGGGCTAAAGCCCTGTAATGCTGGCACCCTACGGCACGGCTGAAGCCGTGCCCTGATACAAGGCTCAAGCCACGGACTTCCACTTGCCTGAAGCCGTGCCCTGATACGGTTCTTCATCCCGCCTGCTCCTCGAGCGGCAGAGTCTGCTCGTGCTTGAACTGCGTATCCTCGACCACACACGAGTCAATGCCGACGCGGACCACCTTATACCGCTTCTGGATCAGTTCGCCTTCCCCCGCAACGACGATCTCATCTCCCTGGAGAAAGAAGGCGCGTTTGAGGCCCGGCCGCGAATTGCTTGCGTAGCCGTAAAACTTCAGCGGGATCGGGGGCGGAGGCGGCGGAGGAGGAGGCGCCGCCGGCCTCGCGGCTTCCACCGGCGCCTGCATCGGAGACTGCTTGGGAATGATTTTCGGCTCGGGGGTTTTCGGCATCGGCACCGCGCCGAACTGAAACAGGTTGCGCGCCCCGCCTTCGAGGTTCACGCTCTGCACTTTGGCAAGCAGGTCGAGCCGCAGCGTGGGGTCCGCGGTTGTCGGGTCCACCCGCTTGTCCTTGAAGCTGAGGCTCAGGCCGCGGGATTCGGGGCGCAGAGGCGGGCGCGGACGGGGCTCCGGGGCCGGCTGCGCAGAAACGCTATCGGCCGGATCGGGCTTCGCGGCTGCGCGCGCCGGAGTGCGTGCCGGCCGCGGCGGCGCGTCCGATCCCGAGTTCGAGAACAGGAACCAGGCCAGGACGAGCAGGAGCCCGCCGAGTACAGCGATCTTCTTGCGATCCGCTCCCAGTTTCATCGGACCTCCCTGTTCCCCCGTACCCGCCGCGGCAGCGGCGGGGTTGAGCCAAACCCGCGCGCCCCATCGGAAGTAGTGACCGCGGGCGGCACAGGCGGCCCGGCTGGAACAGCTTCCACCACGCGCTGAGGCTTCGGCTGAGGCGGCTGCTGGACTGCCACGATGGGCGGAGCGGCAGGTTCACTTTCGGCCAGTTCCGCGGGCGGTTCGCCGCCCTCGCGGACAAACCCGCTGAGCTTCATCGTTACGCCGAGAGTCATGCCGGATTGCTGGGGCGCCGCGCCCAGGCTTTCGATGATCAGAAACCGGCCGGAACGGTCCAGCAGATTCAGGAAGTGCATGAGGTCCGCGTAGGTGCCTTCGTAGATGCCCGTGATGGTGACCTTGGTCAGCGTGTCGCTGCCCTCTACAGGCTCGAATGAGAACGTGGTCTCCTTCTGCCGCATGCCGGCCTTCTGCGCCGTCTCGACGAGTTCCTGCGCCAGGGCGGAGGCCATGGAACGCTTGGAAAGCAGATAGCTCTGCTCGAACTTATCTCCATCGGTTCGGGCGGCCTCAACCTTGTTGACGATGGTCCGCAGCCGGTCGAGCGCGGTCTCCCGTTGGCGGACCTGCTGGCGGAGCGAAGACTCCTGCCTCTGGAGTTCCTCAATCGAGCTGGCCCAGGGCTTGAAAACGATCGCGGCCGCTACCAGGTTGGCGGCGAGCAGCACGCCAAGTCCGGCGCGGATCATGACGCGCGGGTCCTTTCTCCATTTGGCGAGAGCGGGAATGAGGCGTTTATGCATGAGTTACAACTTCTGCGAATAATTCACGCTCACCCTGTATCGCAACAGGGGCTCGGATTGCGACGGCGGAACGAAATTATGGATCAGGGTTTCGCCGAATTCGGGGGCGCGTTCCAGGCGCCCGAGCATTTGAATCACGGGCGCGCTCGATTCCGCTCCCACCACCATTTCGAGCGAGATCTGGTTTAGCGAGTTCACCTGCGGGCGGATGGAGATGAGCCGCACGTTGTAGGGCATGACCTTTTCGAGATCGTCGAACAGCCGGGTCCAACTGATGCCTTTCGCATACAGCAGGCTATTGAGGAACAGGCTGCGCTCCAGCACAACGGCGTTTTCCGGCTTGCGCAGGACGGAATCGAGCTTCGCCTGCCCGGAAGAGAGCACGCGCAAGCGGGCTTCGAGGCGTCCGATGGAAGCGCTTGTCTGCGCGGCCTGGCCTTCTTCCATCACGGATAGCGAAATCAACAGCCCGAGCAGGCCGGTGAGCAGCACGGCGGCGGCAGCCGAGCCCACCAGCATCGGCCGCGTGCGCTGGAACGGCTCGGTCGCCAGGTTGACGTTGATCTTCATACTCACTTCGTCGTGGACTCCTCGATTGATTCCAAGTATCCCAGCAGGCCGGCATCGTAATGGTGCGGAACGCCCATGCGCGATCGCAGCGGCTCGATCACCGGGCCATCGCCCAGTTCCTGGCTCAAGTCCCCGGCCAGGGAACCCAACCCGCAAACGAGCACCTTCTCCGCCTTCGCGGAGAGCTGGTCCTCGATGTAAGCGAAGGTGGGGTAGAGATGCGAGGCTATTTCATAAGCGCTGCCATCGGCAAGTTCGAGCGTGCGGAGGAGTTTCAGAATGCCGTCCTGCGCAACCGCAAGAGTCAGCGTCCGCCCGCTGAGTTTCGCGAGCACGCTTACTCCGGCATCGCGCATCAACTCCATCGCGCACAGCGATGAGGTGGTCACGATACCCGGATGAAATCCGCAGGAGCGGAACGGAGCCTCGTACCGGGCCAGGATCTCCTGAAGTGTCACGGCCACAACCACGTCCCAGCGCTTGCCGTCCGCGCTCGCCTGGGGGTGGTAGCCGATGCAGGCCGACTCGAGATCGAACGGCAGGCTCTTCTTGATGCGGAACCGCACGAGCGAAAGCTGTTGTTCCGGCTCGGTGGGAAAGGCGTCGAAATCGAGCACCGAGACGCGAACGCCGAAATCGGGCAGGATGAGCACCGCGCGCTGGCGTTTCTTCTCGCCGCGGGGCGCGAGCGCCTCCACCTGCGCGAGCAGGGCTTCCGGGCGAAGGACGTTATCCTTAACTGGCGAGACCGCGATGACGCCTGCTTCGAGCGGCTGGAAGCCGGCCTGAGGCGGGCGGCCGTTCCGCGCCACCGCGATTCCGGCTTCGGACAGTTCGAACACATACCGCGGCGGCGGATCGTCGAGCAGCCTCGCAATGAATGACGGCAACTGCATAGTGCGTTCCTGTCAGCCTTCGATGAAGGTGACTTTGTTGATCTCCTTGAGACTGGTGAAACCGCCCCGCGCTTTTTCCAGCGCGCATTCGCGCAGGAATGTCATCCCTTCCTCGTGCGCCACCCGCTTGATCTCGGACGTGGGCCGCCTGTCGAGAATCATCTCGCGGATGCGCTCGCTCAGATCGAGCAGTTCGGTGATGGCGGTTCGCCCGCGGAACCCCGTGCCTCCGCACTCGAAGCAGCCCTCGCCCTCGCAAAACGGGAAGTCGCGCCACTCATCCGGGTTCAGCCCGCTTTCCGCCAGGTACGCATCGGAATGGTTTGCCGGCCGCTTGCAGAATTCGCAGATCACGCGCACCAGCCGCTGCGCCAGAATGCAGTTGAGCGCCGAAACGAAGTTGTATGGCTCGACGCCCATGTTGAGAAAGCGGCCGAGCACGTCGAACACGTTGTTCGCGTGGACGGTGGTGAAGACAAGGTGTCCGGTGAGCGCGGCGTTGATGGCGATCTGCGCGGTTTCCTGGTCGCGAATTTCGCCGACCATGACCTTGTCCGGGTCGTGCCGCAGGATGGAGCGCAAGCCGCGCGCGAAGGTGAGGCCCTTCTTCTCGTTTACAGGAATCTGGGTGATGCCCTTCACCTGGTATTCGACCGGGTCCTCAATGGTGATGATCTTGTCTTCGTCGTTTTTGATCTCGCTCAGCGCCGCATAAAGCGTGGTGGTTTTGCCCGACCCGGTCGGCCCGGTGACGAGCACCATTCCATACGGTTCCTTGATGTAGCGGCGGAATTTTCCGAGATCGCCTTCCGGGAACCCGACCACGTCGAGGCTGAGCTTGGCGAACTTCTCGCTCATCGATTCCTTGTCGAGCACGCGGAGCACGGCGTCTTCGCCGTGAATGGTGGGCATGATCGACACGCGGAAGTCGATGAGGCGGCTTTTATAGCGGACGCGGAAACGGCCGTCCTGGGGCACGCGGCGCTCGGCGATGTCGAGTTCCGACATGACCTTGATGCGCGAAATGATGGTGGTGTGCCAGTCCTTTGCGATAGGCGGCATGGCGTAGTGCAGCACGCCGTCGATGCGGTACTTGATGGCGACTTCGGCGTCGCGCGTTTCGATGTGTATGTCCGATGCGCGGCGCTCAAGAGCGTTGAAGATCGTGGTATCGACGAGGCGGATGACCGGCGCAATGTCGCTTTCGGCCGCGGTGAGGCGGTCGATGGAGAGCGTCTCGTCGCCGTTCTCCTCATCGGCTACGACGTCGAGCGTGAAGCCCTCGGTGACTTCCTCGAGCACGCGCTGCGATTGCTCGGTCTTCTTCAGGAGGTCGGAAATCTGCGAGAGCGAGGCCACCTTCACCCGCAGCTTCTTCTGAAGCAGGATGGTGAGCTCGTCTACGAGGTTCAGGTTGCGCGGATCGGCCAGGGCGATTTCGAGGGTTCCGTTTTCCGCGTGCAGCGGCACGAAATTGTAGCGGAACATCAGATCGACCGGAATGGAGCGGAACAGGTCGTGATCGATGTGGCCTTCCCTGAGATCGACGAAGTCGTAGCGGTACCTGCGCGCGAGTGTCTGCGCCTGTGAGATTTCCTGAACTGGATCGGCAATCTTCGACCGTTCTGTCGTCGCCATGGCGCCTCCTGTTTAACCCAAAGTGTCCGCGAGCGAAAAGATCGGCAGGTACAAGGACACGAGCACGAACGCTACAAACACGCCCATGAAAATCATAATCATCGGCTCGATGAGGGAGAGGGCGGCCTGCATGCGGGTGTTCACATCGTCCTCGTAAAACTCGGCCACGCTGGCGAGCATCGCGGGCAGGGCGCCCGTCGATTCACCTACCTCGATCATGTCTATCGAAAGCGTGGGAAAAATCTTCGTCGTGGTCAGGGACGAGGAGAGCGATCGCCCTTCCCGGACGAGCCGCCCGGCCGTTTCGAGCGATTTCTGCAGCAGGCTCGTGCCGAGCGACTGGCCCGCCGTTTCGAGCGCCTGCACGAGCGGGATGCCGCCCACCAGCAGCGTACTCAGCACTCGCGAGAACTGCGCCACCTGATACTTCAACCAGATCTCGCCGAAAACCGGCATGGCCATCTTTACGCGGTCGATCTTCCTCTGTGCGGACTCAGCCCTCGACCAGATGCGGAATAGAACAATGCCGGCCACAAGCGTCGCGAATGCGACCAGGACGTAGCTGCGGGCCGTGGTGCCGATGGCGATCAGGATGAGCGTCATCTGCGGGAGCCGCGCCTGCATGCTGTTGTAAAGCTGCGCGAAGTTGGGCACCACGTACGTAATCAGAAAAACGATCAGCGCAAAAACAAGCACGAGCAGCAGCGCGGGATAGATCAGCGAAACCAGGACCTTCTTCTTCACCGCCAGCGCCAGCTTCTGATAGGCAATGAAGCGGTCCAGCACCTCGGCCAGACTGCCGCTCTTCTCGCCCGCCATGATCGAGGTGACGTAGATGACCGGAAAGACACCCTGGTTGCGGAACGCCTCGGAAAGCTGGACTCCGTTGCGAACGTCGTCCCGGACGGCGCGTATATACGGGGCGAGTTTGGGGTCCGTCAGGCGTTCGGCGAGCAGATCCAGCCCTTTCAGGATCGGCAGTCCCGCGCGGATGAGGGTGACGAACTGCTGGTTGAAGATCAGGAATTTCTCGAGGTTGATCTTCTTTTTGCGCGACGGCCGGCCGGGCGCGAGCGCGGCCATCCCGCCGCGCTGCCGGATGGAGTAAATCAGGAAGCCCTGCTGCGTGAAGCGGTCGCGAACCTCTTCCTCGGAGGCAGCCGTCGCGACCTGCTGGTGCATTTCTCCCCGGCTGTCGGCGTACTTGAGGACCCATTCCGCCATACTCCGCGCTACTGCTCCCCCTCGACGAGTTCCGTGCCGGCGGGCACGCGAAACTGGAACAGGCCTTGCTTCAGCGGCACGTTCAGCTTTTCGTTGTCAAAACGGTACTGCATGACCGAGCTGTCCTGCCCGACAATTTCAAGCTCGAGGATCTCGAATTCCGGCCCGACACGGAATTCCACTTGCGTGAACGGAGCGTTTTCCGACTTCGGTTCGGCAATGACCGACAGGGCCGCGCCGTCCTGCCGGAGCACAAAGCGCTTGAAATCCCGGCGGAAATCGAGCTTCCCCAGCAGGAATGCCAGCGGCGCGCGCAAGTCCTCGCTTTCCTTTACCTTAGTGCGTTCCACCCGGTTCGTGGCAGGCGTGTAAAGGTAGACGTACTTGCCGTCGCTGATGAACAGCTTGCCCTCGGGGATTGCGTACTGCCAGCGCATGCGGCCGGGTTTTTGCAGGAACAACTGCCCGGATTCGGTTTTGGCAGCGCGTCGCGGCGCGTCATACGTCTGCTGGAAGGTAAGCTCCAGCGTGCGCGCGCGGTTGTAGCGATTCTCTACGCCCTTAAGGATGTCCGGGATCTCCGGGGGGTTCGCCCACGCCGACACGGCGAGCAGGCAGACCCCAATTGCTAAACGGGTCACATAGAATTGACGCGTTTGCTGCCCGAAGCGTGGTAGCAAAAAAGGCTGGAGCGTATATCATTGAAAACACTGGATGCCGCGTGTCGCTTCGCGCACGTCATCGAGGAGAATCTCCATATCGTGCTCCGTGGTCCGGTAATTCAGGACGCAGCCGCGGAGCGCGAACCGGCCGCCGAGGCGTGCGTTCGAGAGATAACTGCTGCCCCGGCGCTGCAATTCGAACAAAATGCGCTCGTTCAGGTCGTCGAGATTCCCTTGGAACCCCGCGGGCGCATAGCGGAAGCAGAAGACGGAAAGCTCAACCGGGGCCAGCATCTCGAAATCGGCGCTCGCTCGGACCAGGCACTCCAAGTGCTTCGCGCAGGCGATGTTGCGCTCGATGGACTCGCCCAGCAGGTCGGCCCCCGCGTACTTGATCAACATCCAAACGGCGAGCGCGCGGAAGCGCCGCGACAGCTCGGGACCGTAATCCCAGAACGCGAAGGCTTCGTCGCGCTCCCAGCCGACGACCCGTGTGTACTCGGCATCGTGGCAGAAGGCGGCGCGGGCGGCCTCGGGGTCCTTGTAAAGCACGCATCCACAGCCGAGAGAGCTGTAGAGCCACTTGTGTGGGTCGAGGGCGATCGAGTCGGCGGCCGCGATCGCGCTGAAGTTGGGCCGGGCGGAGGGCGCCAACGCCGAAAAGCCGCCGTAGGCGCCATCCACGTGCAGCCAGAGGTTGTATTTCCGGGCGATTTCCGCCATTTCGCCGATAGGGTCGAACGCCCCCGTCGCGGTGGTTCCGGCGTTGGCGACCAGGCAGACCGGGAGGAAACCGCCGGCGAAATCGGTCTCGATGCGGCGCTCGAGATCGGCGAGGTCGATCCGGAAGCGCTCGTCGGTTTTGATGAACTGCACGTTTTCTTCGCCGAAACCGAGCATCGCGGCCGCTTTTTTGATCGAGGAATGGCCCTCTTCGGACACGTAAATACGCATGGCGCGGCCAACCGAATGCATGCCGGACTTCGTAACATTCGCCGGAGCTCTGGCGCTCCGCGCGGCGGCGAGTCCGGCAAAGTTGGCCATCGACCCGCCGCTGACGAAAAGGCCGCCGGCGTCCGCGGGGTAGCCGAGCATCTCCCTGATCCAGCGGAGCGCGACGTGCTCGACTTCAGTGGGCGCCGGGGCGGACCGCCAGGCCGTGACGTTCGTGTTCAGCACCGACGCCAGCATGTCGGCAAACGCGGCCACAGCGCTTCCCGGAGAGGCGACATAGCCGAAAAACCGAGGATGACCGTTATGGCGGCTGAGCGGCAGGATGGTACGATCCACGATTTCGAGCACGCGGTCGAAGCCGGCGCCCACCTGAGGGAGAGGCTCATCGATTTCCGCGCGAATCGCGGCGGCCGTGGTCTCGGGCATGATGCGGATATCCGGCAGCGATTCGTAATACCGGACGGCGGCATCGAGCGCGGCGGCTCCGAAGGCGCGGACTGCATCCGCGGGCGGATCGAGTCTGTTTGCCATGTGTAGATGCTAACGCTTGTTCAAGCGGATTTGCCGCGGCTTTGACACGGCTTGAAAAGCAATTTAGAATCAAAGAGGTACAGAGTCGGGGCGTAGCGCAGCCTGGTAGCGCACCTGCCTTGGGCGCAGGGGGTCGCCAGTTCGAATCTGGCCGCCCCGACCAAATTCTCAATCATTTGCCATCCTTCCTACCCCGGATACCTAAGGACCTGACGCGGATTGTGACGCAACTGCCTGGGCCGAGGACAGAGACTTCGGCTCACCCTTCCGGGAGAGACGTTTATCACGGGTTCCTGATCTCGGTGTAACTTTTTCGCTGTTCGCGAATGAGAAGGCCAAGTCGTGTAACCTCGGGCGCCAAACAGGGCTGCGGACGCGCTCCAAAACTACTCATGTAACGCCCGCAAGGTATTGTGCCGCCGAAGGTTTGTGCCGCGTGTAACTCCACTTCGGCAAGACTGCATGGAACTTAGTCGATCCGGGAGGGATACTTTACCGAGCGGTAACCGCTGGATCCTTGTTCGCCTCAGGTAATCGATTTATACTAGCCGAGCCTTAGGGTTTGTGGTGTCACTCCAAACATAAGGGAAGGGGTGAAAGGTTAGTTATGACCTACAGAGCCAAAATCTTAGCAGGATTCGCGCTATTGACACTGCTAGCGACGAGCCTGCCAGCCCAATCGATATACGCGACCTTGACAGGCGTGGTCACCGATCCTTCGGGAGCCGTAATGCCCAATGTGGCCGTGCGGCTGCGCAACGAGGCATCGGGATCCCTGCGCGACACAAAGACCAACTCCGAAGGATATTACACCTTCGTCTCGGTGGCGGTCGGCAACTTTACCTACGCGCTGGAGATCGAGTCCAGGGGGTTCGTCACCTACAAGGCGACCGGGATCGCTTTCACAGGCGGCGAGAAGCGTAACGTAAACGTCAGTATGACCATCGGCAACACGGCCGAGACTATCGAGATCACGGGCGTGGCCGATCTGGTCACTCCGGTGGACTCCGGCGAGAAGACTGCCATTCTCACCACGAAAGAGCTCACGAATTACGTGGCAGTCGGCAGCAACGCGGCCGAGTTCATCAAGATCATGCCAGGCTTCGGTATCAAAAACGGCACGAACAACCGGGCGAACTACACGGGCGAGACGATCGGCATCAACGCCAACGGCGACGGCGGCAGCCAAAGCCCGTTGAATGACGCTTACAGTTATAACGGCTTGCCGGGCAACTCGCTGGATATTACGGCGGACGGTGCGCACGTTTCGGACCCCGGCTGCAACTGCGACACGCCGGTGAATCCGAACACCGAGATGATTTCCGAGTTCAAGGTGCTGACCTCGAATTTCAGCGCCGAAAACCAGAAGGGTCCGGCGGTTATCTCCTCGGTGGCGAAAGCCGGCGGGAGCGATTTTCACGGGTCCGGGTTCTTCTATGGCCGGCACTTCGGGATGAACGCGAACGACTGGCTCTTCAACCGGAATGGCCAGCAGAAGCCGGAAAACAAGTACTTCTTCCCCGGCGCGACCCTCAGCGGCCCGGTGCTGCTGCCCGGCACCGATTTCAACCAGAAGCGCGACAAGCTGTTCTTCTTCACCGGTTTTGAGTACTTTCACCAGGTCCTCGATACCGGCCTGCTACGCGCGACGGTTCCGACCGCCGAGATGATGAACGGGAATTTTTCGCCGGAGGCCGTGTCGAAGCTGGGCAACCTCACCGCTGCCGGCTCCCCTCCGGGACGACTGAACGAAGCGGCTCTGGCGCAGTTCCCCGGCGGGCAGATCCCCGCGAGCATGATCGACAAGAACATGCAGAACCTGATGAAGCTGTATCCGGCCTCGAATGCGGATCCTAATTCGAACGGCGGATTCAACTACGTCAAGGCGATCACCTTCAACCAGAACAATGTTCAGTGGATGTCGCGGGTGGATTACAGCATCAGCGACAACACGAAGTTGTATCTCCGCTATAACTACCAGCGGGAAACCCAGCAGTTCCCGGTGGGCCTATGGTGGCGGCAGGCAAGCCAGGTTCCTTACCCGACGCCGGTGCTCGGCAAGAACAAGTCCGATTCCCTTACGGCATCGCTGACACACGTTTTCAGCCCGAGCATGACAAACGAGTTCGTCTTCGGCTACACCTTCATCGGGTTCCCGAACGTATTCGAGGATCCGTCCAAGGTGGACCGGGCGAAAGTCGGCTACAACTACAAGGGTTTGTACAAGAACGGCGTTGCCCAGATTCCCGCATTCGGCGGCAACGGTGGGTCCAACCAGGAAGCGGCGCTGATCTTCCAGCCGGGCGGCTTCGAGGCCGGCGGTCCCGCTCGGGGCCTCTACGCCGACAAGTGGCTGCCCAGCGTCAGTGACACGATCTCGAAGGTCTGGGGCACCCACACCTTGAAGGGCGGTTTCTTCTGGGAGTGGATCCGGAACTCCCAGCCCGCCAACGGAACGACAAACGGGCAGGGGGTGGTCAGCAACTCGATGACGAACACGTACGGGAATGAGTACGCGGACTTGCTCACGGGCAATTTTTCACGCTACAGCGAGCAGTCCTTTAACCGGATCAACGACATTTCCTACACCACGTGGGAAGGGTTCGTGCAGGATTCCTGGAAGGTTAACAAGCGCCTGACCCTGGAACTCGGTTTGCGGATGACGCACTTTACACCGTGGATCGACAGAATGGGGTTTGGCTATTCCATCTTCGATTACTCGAAGTGGAATGCGAACTGCAAAGCGACGGACTACTGCGGGTTCCTGTGGAACAAACGCGATCCGAGTGTCCCGATGGGCGGCTTCCCAACCCGGAAGTTGTTCTACCAGCCTCGCCTGGGCGTCGCTTACGACCTGTTCGGCACCGGCAAGACCGTACTACGCGGCGGTTGGGGGCGGTTCTACTACCACTCCGGCCAGTTCACCAGCGGGCTGGATGTTTCGGCCGGAGTCCAGGCCGTGACGCTACAAACCAACTTCCAGGGAGAGGGGCAGCCACTCTTTGCCAAGAACCTGGACACGTTGAACTTCACCAGCGCGGCGCTGGGCGCCTCGGCGGTTGACTGGAAGGATGACCGGCAGCCGTACACCGACAGCTACAGCGTCACGGTGTCGCGGCGGATGCCGTGGTCGAGCCTGCTGGAGGTGGCCTACGTCGGGAACCGGAGCAGGGATCTGGCGCAAAGCGGCGGCCAGGGCAGCAACCCCAACCTGGTCCCGTTGGGAGCGATGAACAAGAACTGGGGGACGAACCCGAACGACTTGACGGCCGACAACTTCCGGCCGCTCAGCGGCTTCGGCGACATCAACATCGCCACCCACGGGCTGTACTCCAACTACAACTCCCTGCAGACGACGTGGGTGCGGACAAAGGACAAGTACGTCATCAGCATGAACTACACGTTCAGCAAGTCGATGGGTATCCTGAGTTCGACCTGGGACTCGTTCAATCTCAGGAACAACTACGGCGTGCAGTCGAACAACCGCCCGCACATCTTCAATTTGGCCTACTCGGCCGAGTTGGGGAACTTCACGAGACACAAAGTAGCCGGCGGCTTCATTAATGGCTGGCAGGTATCGGGCATGCTGCAGTTGCAGAGCGGACCCAACCTGGCCGGCTTTCAAAACCAGAACTTCGGCATGGACCTGCATAGCTACAAGGTTCCCGGGACCACGTACAACGTCAGTAACGTGGCACTTCTGGGCACCAACGCGATGCAGCTCAACCCGATCCAGACCTGCGATCCGCGGTCGGGGCTGGGACCCCAGCAGTACATCAACGCGAGCTGCTTCACGTTCCCGACAGCCATCGGCCAGAACGGTCCCACAGTGATGCCCCCCATCTATGGTCCGGGTTTCTTCAACGCCGACCTGGGTCTCTTCAAGAACTTCCAGATCAGCGAATCCAAGAAGCTCCAGTTCCGGTTCAATGGTTACAACTTCCTGAACCATCCGTTGTGGTCCTTCAACGGAACGAACCTGACTCTCGGCTTCGACGGGACCACGGGCAAACTCAACACACCGCTGTTCGGAACCACGACAGAGAAGGCTGGCCACCGGGTGATACAACTCGTGGTCAAGTTCCTCTTCTGATCGCTCGGCCACCAATCGCTAAGGCAAGGAGGCCACCCCGAGAGGGGTGGCCTCTTCTTTTTTTTGCCTCGTCGGAGGAATCTGTGGGTCTTTGATACGTTCGAACGGCGGCTGGAAGCTCAGGTGGCGCAGACGACGGATAAACGCTACGCCGTGAGCGACGACCTACTCGTCCGCAGGACCCGTCATCGGGCGTTTCTCGTCAAGATGCGTTAGGGCCGAGAGATCCGCATTAAACTTTCGCCCGACAGCTTGACAAAAGGCGAATTTTCCTCAAACTCCGCGGCCCGAGAGTGCGTATTGTAGGTATGGCCAGCGCCGACAGAGTTCTGAAGTTGACGTTTCTCATCATCACAATTGCAGCCTGTGTTGTGGCTCAACCCTCAGGCGATAATTTAGGCCGCCTTCCGGCGCCGACAGGCGCCTTCGGCGTTGGAAGAGTGACGCTGCTGTGCGAGGACTCATCCCGGCTCGAGCCGCTAGATTCGAACGCCGTCCCACGTCGAATCATGGCGGACGTCTGGTACCCCGCCGAGAGATCCGCATCTACAGAGGCGACGTCGGCAGAGTATCTCAATGTCGCCGCATTCGAACGCGGGGTCGGCGCAGATGGCCTCAGGAAGCAACTTGGCGGCTCCTACGATGCCATCAAATCGGGGCGGGTGATGACGCACTCGGTCGTGCAAGCGCCATTCGCCAGTTCGTTACGACTTGCTCCCGTCTTGCTCTTCTCGCCTGGGGGCGGCATGATACGGGAACTCTACACCTCCCAGATGGAGGAACTTGCCAGCCACGGGTACATTGTTGCGGCGATGACCCACACCTACGATGGATTTCTCACAATATTTCCGGACGAGACTTCTATAGCGTACGACGGCAGGCGCTGGCCGAAGATACCTTCCGTTGAAGGGGAGGCGAACCTAAACCAGTTGGAATGGCACACTGCTGACATTCTCGCGGTGTTGGATTACCTCAGCCGCCTCCGCGGCGCATCCTCATCACAATCTCCGATCGCAGGGCACATTGACCTCGCGCGAGTCGGGGCGTTCGGTCATTCCTTCGGAGGCGTCGCGGCCGCAAACGCCTGTCAGAGAGACCAGCGAATCAAAGCCTGTCTCAATCAGGACGGCGCAATGGGTATGAAGCCGTTCTATCTTGACGTTCACAACTGGGGAATGAACCAGGCGTTCATGCTGATCGAACGGCCGCCGAACCGCGAACCGCTTACGGATAGCGATCTGTCGGCGATGAAGATGACTCGAGCGCGTGCCATGGAATTGATCGCACGACTTAATGCCGATCGAGATCGCGCGCTGCGAAGCACCGGAATGGGCAGCTATCGAGTCCTGCTACAGCGGAGCGTGACGACGCACATGGACTTCAGCGATCTGCAGGTTCTGTCGGCCAAAACCAGCATCGATCTCGACCGTCGCATGAGGGTCCTGGCGCTCGTCAGGAGCTACACGCTCGCGTTCTTCGATAAGTATGTCCGGGGCATGGAGGCGCTTCTACTCGACCGCAGCACGCCGGATCAAGTTCTTGAGTCGGTCGAGAAGTTTAGTCCAGCGAGGCGCCCGAACTGACGTCACAGCTGTTCGCAGCAAATTCTCGCCAGCTTGCAATAGCTCCTGCCTGGTCGCCCAGCGTTTACCGATCCCGCGGCTCCCGGCGTGGTCAACGTTGCTTCCTCTCGGAACTTTCGTTGAAAATGCTGCACGATCTCGCCGAAGGGAGCCACGGCAGTCGAGACGGGAAGCCGAACCCGCGTCTGGGGCGGTTTATGGTAGAGGTTTCGCCGTCACTCGCTTCCCACCATGGAACTGACCACGATCCTAAACCGCTGCCATCGTTTCCGAGGTTTTGTCTACCAGCACGCCCGCTTCATTGCCGACAAGAAGAGCATCGAAGTGGCCGTACGACCGCGCAAGGGTTCGGCCGCAGTCTGCTCGCGCTGCCATTTGCCGGCGCCCGGTTACGACCAACTCGCCGAACGGCGCTTTGAGTTCATTCCCCTCTGGGGTTTTCTCGTCTTCCTTCTGTACTCCATGCGGCGCGTTGACTGTCGCCGCCGCGAGAAATGTTCCGAGGCCCTGCATATTCTCGACCGTTTCCATATCGTCGCGAAAATGAATAAAGCCCTCGACGAAGTCCGCGCCGGAGAATCGCGACGCATGGCGAGCGAAGGCCGGACACCGCTGCTGAAGAAGTCGCGCTGGCTCCTGCTCAAGCGGGAAGAGAACCTGAAGGTTGAGCAGCGCTTCCGCCTGCGCGACCTGCTCCGCTACAACCTGAAGACCGTCCGGGCTTACCTTCTCAAGGAAGCCTTCCAGCAGCTCTGGGATTACAACTCGCCCGCCTGGGCTGGCAAGTTCCTCGATGAATGGTGCCGGCAGACCATGCGCTCCCGCATCGAGCCGATGAAGAAAATCGCCCGCTCCCTCCGTCAGCATCGTGAACTCATCCTCAATTATTTCCGGGCGCAGAAGCTGATTTTCAGCGGCGTTGTGGAGGGCCTAAATAACAAAGCCAAAGTCACCATGAGAAAATCCTACGGCTTTCGCACCTACCGAGTGCTCGAACTTGCCCTCTATCATTCACTTGGCAAGCTGCCCGAACCCGAATCTACCCACGAATTCTTCTGACGAATCTTTTTTTTTGTAACAGGATGTTACCGGCCGGGCAAGTCCAGCCGCCGCACGCCGCGCGGATCGGAGTGGAACTTCGGCCTAGCGGGTCTTGGCCGTCGCGGCGGCTGGCGGCGCCGGTTCGCCGCTCTCCTTGATCGTGAGAACCTGGTCCGCCGGCTCGTTCCGCAGCACCTGGCGGATGCCACTGGGCCACTTGATCTCGATCTCACGGCTCACCTTCGACGCGCCCAGGCCGAAGTGAACCCGTGAGTCGCTCGAGCAGGCATAGCCGGTCGCGGTGGTGACCTCGTTGTATTGCGTCATGCCGTCCTCGCCGGTAATCCGGATCCGGGCTCCAATTCCCATACGGTTACTCCTGGCGCCCACGAGCTTCAGAAGAATCCAGTGATTGCCGTTCTTCGAAACGTTGTGGAAATACTCCGATTTGCCGTTCAGAACCGTCACTACCGCGTCGATGCGCCCATCGTTGTCCATGTCGCCGAATGCGACGCCGCGGTGCGCAGCGGCTTTCTGAAAATCCGGCCCGGCTTCGGCGCTCACGTCCTGGAATTTCGAATTCCCGAGATTTCGGAAGACGGCGTTCGGTTCCTCGTACTGGCGGTTGGAGAACAGAGCAACGTTGTCGAGAACGTTCCCGCGGGCGACGAACAGATCCTTCCAGCCGTCGTTATCGAAATCGAAGATGCCGTTCGACCAGCCGGACATCGTGCGGGTGCGGAGGAGCAGACCTTTCGCTGTGACCTCCAGGAAATCACCCCCGCCCTGGTTGCGATAGAGCGGAAACGATTCGTTCTCGATGGCGGTGTGCCAGATGTCGGGGCGGCCGTCGTTGTCCACGTCCTTGAAGTCGGCGCCCATGCCTGAGATGGCATTCGCGCTCTGGGAGTACGCCACCCCGCTCTGCAGCGCCACTTCCTCGAACTTTCTGCCGCCGAGATTGTGGAACAGGAAGTTCGGGGTGTTGTCGTTGGCTACGAATATGTCCATGAAGCCGTCGCCGTCGTAGTCCGCGATCGCCGCGCCCATGCCTTTCCCCAACTGCCCGGCGATGCCGGTTTCGGTCGAGACATCGGTGAAGGTCCCGTTTCCGTTATTCCTGTAGAGCGTGTTCGGGAGCGGACTATAGTTCTTGGGGTGGCAGTAGGCGCGCTTGCTCGGATCCGGGCCGCAGAACGGGTCCTTGTTCACTTCCCACACGCAGTAGTTGGAAACGAACAGGTCAAGGAGCCCATCGTTGTTATAGTCCAGCCAGGCGGCCGAGACCGCCCACATCTTCCTGCCCTCGTAAAGCCCGCCGCCGACGCCCGCCGCATCGGTGACATCCGTGAAGGTGCCATCGTGGTTATTGCGAAAGAGTTGGTTCTTCGTCACATTGGCTACGAAAATGTCGGGCCAGCCGTCATTATTGTAGTCGCCGACCGCCGACCCCATCCCGTAACCTGCCCCCGCGACACCAGCCTTTTCGGTGACATCCGTAAAGGTGCCGTCGCGATTGTTATGGAACAGGCGGTTCCAGTAAGTTGGCGTTTCTTTCTTGAGCGACGGGATCGCGGCGCCGTTCACGAAGTAGACGTCGAGGAAGCCATCGTTATCGTAATCGAGCAGCGCGACTCCGGAGACCATGGTTTCCGGTTGGTTCTTATTCGGCGTGGGACAACTGTTAATGGTGAAAACCAAGCCGGAGCGCGCCCCGATCTCCTCAAAAAAGATCGTGCTCGCAACCGGTGCGGCCAGCAGAGCGCAAACAACGGCGGCGATTAAGACCGGAACCCTCATGGCTGCATCGATGAAGCAGTTGAGTAATCGGGCCTTATGATAACATTGTTTGCTTCGGAGGGTCCCTCTGAACCGCGCTGCCATCGTTTTCACGTCCGGGCTAAGCGTTTTTTCTTTTCTCGCTCTGCTGTCCGGAAAGGCTGCCCAGCCCTCGAAGCGGCCCCATTTTACCGAAGTATCTTCGCGTTCGCACATCTCCTACAAGACGAATAACAGCTTTGCCGGCCGCAAGTATTTCATCCAGCCGATGTGCGGCGGAGTCGCCCTGTTCGATTATGACAACGACGGCAGACTGGATATCTTCTTCACCAACGGAGCGCGGTTCCCGGAGATGAAGAAAACCGACCCTTCCTTCTACAACTGCCTTCTGCGGCAGAAGAGCGATGGAACGTTCGAGGACGTCACCGCAAAAGCCGGCTTGAACGGAGAGCAACTCGACTATAACTTCGGCGTCGCGGTCGGGGATTACGACAACGACGGTCACGAAGACCTGTTCATCTGCGGCGCCGCGCGGAATACGCTCTATCACAACAACGGCAACGGAACCTTCACCGATGTAACAGCGGCTGCGAATATTGGTGGCAAGCCTGCCGACACACTGAGCGTGGCGGCGGCCTGGTTCGATTACGACAAAGACGGACTGCTCGACCTCCTTGTGTCCAATTACACGTTCTGGACGCCGGAGAAGGATTTCCGCTGCACGATGGACAGCAAGGATTACTACTGCGACCCGCGGCGTTACAAGAGCGTTCCCCACCGCCTCTATCACAACCTCGGCAACGGAAAGTTCGAGGACGTGACCGACAAGTCGGGATTCGGGGCCGCACCCGGCAAGGGCATGGGCGTTTCGATCGCAGACTTCAACAACGACGGCTGGCAGGACGTGTTTATCGCGAACGACACCGAGCCCAACCAGATCTTCATCAACCTCAAGAACGGCAAGTTCGAGGAGCGCGGGCTGGAGTTGGGTGTAGCTTACAACGACAATGCCCACACGGGCTCCTCAATGGGGTGCGACGCGAAGGACTTCGACAACGACGGCAAGGTGGACATCTTCTATAACAACCTGATGACGCAGATCTGGGCGCTGCTGCGGAACCGCGCGGACCAGTTCCAGTATTACTCGTACGTGTCCAATATCCGGCAGCTCAGCATGCCCTACTCGGGCTGGAGCAACGGATTTATCGACTATAACAACGACGGCTGGAAGGATATCTACTCGGCGAACGGAGACGTCGACCAGGTGAATGAGAAGTCGCCGCAGCACGACACGATGTTCGAAAACGTCGAGGGGAAATCGTTTGTGGATGTATCCGAAGAGATGGGCAAGGATTTTCTGAGGGTAGGCTACCAGCGCGGGTCGGCCTTCGGCGATTTGAACGGCGACGGCTCGCTGGACATTGTTGTGACCTCCTTGAACGAGCCCCCGCGGATTTTGATGAATTCCGGAGACAACGGCAATCACTGGCTGTTACTGAGCCTGGTTGGGCACAAGAGTGCGCGCGACGCCATCGGAGCGAAGGTCAAGCTGACGACAGCTTCCGGCCGGACGCTCTATAACCACGTCGCGGTCAGCGTGGGATTCATGGGGTCCACGGACAAGCGCGTCCACTTCGGGCTGGGGCGGGAAACCAGGATCGCCTCCGTTGAGATCCATTGGCCATCGGGAATTCAAACGGTTTTGAAAGATGTTGCGGTCGACCAGGTCCTGAAAGTGGACGAGCCGGCAAAATAGCACGGAAACAAGGCCCGTCCGGAACCGTCTGGGAGTAGAATTGGGGACGGACTAGAGCATGGCAGGTGCGACTCTGGCTCTCCCGATGCTTCAGGCTCCGGCGGATTCACAGGCACCGCTCCCTTACGGTCGCGACTCCGGCAGGCTCGGGAACTGGAAATCACTCGCACCCCGCAGCCCCGAAGCCCGTTTCGGTCTCGCATCGGCGTACACGCAAATCGGCCGCAAAGCCGATGCGGCTCGGGAACTCGCGGAATTTGAGCGTCTGAAACAGTCGGCCGATCCAAAGACTCCATGATCTGAAGACATCGAGGCGTTATGAAGAACCGGATTGTCGTATCCCTTCTGCTGGCGGCGGCCGCATTTGCCGAATTTGCGTCCGCTCAGCAACCACCCGCTCCCGCCGCAAATCCTCAGACACCCACGGCTCAGACCACCGCCGATGAAGTCCTGCTGGACGTCATCGTCCGCGACAAGAAGGGGAAACCCATCACGGACCTGAAGCCCGGGGACCTCACCGTATTGGACGACGGCTCAAAACAGGAACTCACGAGCGTCCGCCTGGTCCAGGGCGCCGAAGCCATTGCCTTGCCAACCGGGGCGAGGATTCCACTCGACCCGCTCCGGCAGATCCGGCTGGTTACGCTGGCGTTTGAGCCGCCCGTCGCCGGCCAGTCGGAAATCGATTCCAAGACGCGCTCGGTAACTGGCTCGGTGGATACGGATCAACTGAAACTGGCGAGGGCGGCGGCCACCGATCTCGTGAAGGGAGAGCAGGGCGGCAACGTTTTCTACTCCGTCGTCGTCATCAACAAGCGGCTCCTGGTGCTGCAACCGTTCACGACTGACAGGGAAGCGATCCTCGGAGCCATCGACCGCGCCACTGCCGGTCTCGCCGCCGGTAAGCTCGTTTCGGAGTCCGAGGCGATCAAGAGCGAGCTGGCCAGGAGCCTCGGCGCTGCTGCGGGAGGCTCGCCGGCGGACGGCACAAAAGCCCTTCTCATGAAAGTGATGCTCGACATGCTGCGAATGGATGCAGCGATGGCGGGCGTCGACGCGCGCCTGTCGATTGCGGCTCTCCAGTCGCTGGCGCGGGGACAGTTCAGCATGCCGGGCCGGAAGTCGATTCTTTACTTCAGCTCGGGGATGAGAGTGACTCCGGAATTGAATCTCCCGTTCGAGAACCTCATCGGGTTGGCGAACCGCGGCAATGTCACCTTCTATTCGATCGATACGCGCGGCGTGATGACGGGCTCGCTGAACAGGGGCGCCGCCGACCAACTCGCCGGCGCCGCAAATGCCAGCCGGGAGACGACGGGCGTCGGGAACCAGATCGGCGCCCCATCGAATCCGAGCTTCGTCACTGAGGAACAGGTGAAGTCCTCGGACAACGCGGAAACGTCGGCACGGGCGAACACGCAACTGTTCATCCGCGACCTGGCCGAATCCACCGGCGGATTCCTCGTCGGCGACAGCAACGACCTGCGCGCTCCGCTGCGGCTGGTAAACGAGGAGATCGGCAGCTACTACGAAGTTTCCTACAAGCCCCAGATCGCGAACTACGACGGAAGCTTTCGCAAGATCAAGGTAGACACGAACCGCAAGAACCTGGTGGTTCACGCGCGAAGCGGTTACTTCGCACTGCCCGCCGAACTGCGTGCGTCCGGCATGCAAGTCTACGAAGTGGCGCTGCTGAAGGCTATTTCCGCGGGCAGCATCTCCAGCGACGTGGTGTTCCGCTCGGCGGCGGTTGTCCTCCAGCCGAAGCAGGATGCGACCGGCGTATCGGTTCTGGTGGAGGTGCCGCTTCGCGGCCTCCAGCCGAAAACTGATCAGGCGAAGAAGACACAGAATGTTCACTTCGCGCTCGGAGCGATCGTCAGGGATGCGAAGGGCGAGATGATCGAGAAAGTGACCCGCGACAGGAATCTGCAGGTGACGGCGGACCAACTGAAGCTCGGCAACTTCGTGGAGAAAATGACGCTCGCCTTCGCCCCCGGCAAATACGTACTCGAGACCGCGGTGATGGATCGCGAAAGCGGCAAGATCGGGATGCAGCGTTTTGAATTCACCGTCGCGCCGAAGGGTAAGGGTGTTGCGATTTCATCGCTCACGGGCGTGCGAAGCTACCTGCCAAACGCGAAGAACCTGGATCCGAACGAACCGTTCCGGTTTCAGGGCGGGCTCATCACGCCCACCTTGAATACAAGCGTGCAGCGGACGTCCGATTCAAACCTCCGCCTGTTCTTTACGGTGTACCAGGATCCGGCGATCTCCTCGCGCGCGACCGTTGAAGTCGAGTTCCTGCAAAACGGAAAGAGCCTGACCAAAGTGCCGCTTCCACTGCCGCCGGCGGACGCACAGGGCCGAATCCCCTACGTGATGACAATCCCTGCCGCTGCCATTCCGCCGGGCGACTACGAAGTCCGCGCCGCAGCGCAGCAGGGGACTACGGCTGCGGAAACCAGGACCGCCGTCAGAATCGAGTAACGCGCGCTGAGAGCGCGGATCGGTTCTTCGAGAGCAGGATCCCGAAGTGAGTTTGTTACTGCACTTTGCCTCTGGTCTGCTGGGCCTGCAACTCGGCGTTCAGTTTCTGGACGATCTCCCGCTCGCGATCACCGTCCGCCTTCCGCTTCAGACGATAGTAGACGGTGGCCAGTGAAACGTGCGCCTCCACGAATTGGGGCGCCTCCTTAAGGATGCTTTCCAGGTTGACACGGGCTTTCTCGACGTTTCCGGTGGCCAGATCGACGGCAGCCACCTGGAAGCGAGCCGCGAAATCGCCGGGGCGCACGCGGAGCGCCCGTGCCAGCAGTTTGCGTGCTCCGTCGTAGTCCTGCTCCTGCTTCATCAGCACCGCAAGGTTCAGGTTCGATTCGAAATCGTTCGGGTTCTGTTCGAGTTCCTTTTGGAAAGCGATGCGCGCCGCCGGGCTGTTGCCGCTGTCCATCTGGGCGCGACCAAGGTAAGACCAGGCTTCGGGCAGGCGTGGATTCAGTTGAACGGCCTTTTCGAGGTCCGCGATGGCGCCGGTGTTGTCCATGGCGGTCAATTTGGCGGTCGCCATCAACAATCGGGCTTCGGCTGAGTCGCCGTTGCGCAGGATGCGGTCGATGTACTGCTGTGCGCGCTCCGGTTTCTTGTCCCGCAGCAACGCCATCCCCAGCAGGTACGCGATGGCTAGGTTGTCCTGGCTTTGGTTCTCGATCGGGGTCAGCAGTTCGATAACCTTGCCATCCTCGCCCATGCGAAGCCAGGAGTCGGCGAGCAGGAGGGTGATCTGCTGGTTGGCGGGCTGCATCTTTTGCAGGGGCGACAGTTCGGCCGCCGCCCTGGATATCTGGCCCGACTTGTAGAAGGCCAGCGCAAGGTTCATCGCGACCCGGGGATCCCGGGATTCCTTCAGCGCCGCCTGGTACTCGGTGATTGCTTCCTCATAGCGTCCAGCTCGGGACAGGGCGACCCCCAAATCGGAGCGCACGGACGGGGAATCGGGACGCACGGCGAGGTACTTGCGATACGCCACGATGGCCCCTTCGACATCCCCGGCCTGATGTTTGGAGACCGCCTGCTGCAGTATCCTCTCGGGAGCCTCCTGGGGTGGTGCCGCCGCGCAGAGGGCAAGCACGGTCACCGCAAGGTAAGGACAAAACATCGCAAACCAGAATAGATTATCGGAAGAGTGTGTGCAATCCGCCTACGGCTCTCCTGTCAAACCTCGATAGAAATGTCCCCCGTAGCTCCTCGATAGAAATGTCCCCTTTTTGTGATCGCCCGGGATTCGGGGGTTGCCTTTGCAACTGCCCCCTTTCCCTTGTCTAAGCTGGTTTTTTCGG
>JAEZIJ010000074.1 GCA_023436715.1 Acidobacteriota bacterium | reverse complement strand
CCCGCGCCGGTCGCGTCATCGGAGACACGCTGGGATTGCTGGCCGGAATCGGAGGCGGATTGATCCGTGGAATTACACCGTTGATTGGGGCGGTCGGCGACCTGGTAGGATCGCTGGTCGGAATGGGTGTGCCCCAAACGGAGGCTTCACGGTACGAAGAGCGGTTGAAGCAGGGCGGGACGTTTGTTTCGGTCCGCAGTCGCGACTTGGGCTTGGAGACGCGTGCCCGCTTTCTGCTGCAAGAGGCAGGAGCCGTGGACATCGGCACGGCGGAGGATACGGGATCGCGCACTGCCGGATCGGGAGGATGACGCCGGCCGGTGAGTTGTCTCGAATCGCCCGCCTACTCCGCGCTGAATCTATAAACGGTTGTGGTCTGGTAGCGCCCACCGGGTTTCAAGACCACGGAAGGGAAGCCCGGCTTGTTGGGCGAATCGGGGAAGTGCTGCGTTTCCAGACAGAACCCGTACCGCTGCTGATAAACCTTCCCGGCTTTGCCTCGAATCGAGCCATCCAGGAAATTGCCGGTGTAGAACTGCACGCCGGGTTCTGTGGTGAGGACCTCCATCACCCGTCCCGACTTGGGTTCGGCGACGCGGGCGGCTAACGTGAGCCCTTCCGCGGTGCGGTTGATGACGAAATTGTGATCGTATCCTTTTCCGAGCGCAATCTGTGCGTCCTTTTCACCGATGCGTTCTCCGATCGCGTGCGGCGTGCGGAAATCTAAAGGCGTGCCCTGGACCGGCTTCAAGTCGCCCGTGGGAATCAGCGCGGCATCGACGGGGGTGAAGCGGTCCGCATTGAGGGTCATCATGTGTCCGAGCACATCGCCCTCGCCCTGGCCGGCTAAATTGAAGTAGGAGTGATTCGTAAGATTGACCACCGTGTCTTTATCCGTGGTCGCGCTGTAATCGATCTTCAGCTCGTTTTCTTCATTGAGCGAGTACGTGACAGTAGTAGTCAGATTACCCGGAAAACCCTCCTCGCCGTCCTTGCTCGTGTAAGTGAGTTCCAGGCTGCGGCCGCCGTCGAGCGGCTTCGCACTCCAGAGCGCCTTGTCGAACCCCTTGGCGCCGCCGTGCAGGCTGTTCTCGCCGTCGTTGAGGGCGAGCTTGAACTCGGTACCGTTCAGCGTGAACCTGGCCTTCCCGATGCGGTTCCCATAGCGTCCGACGATCGCGCCGAAGTAGGGGTGCTTCGTCTTGTAACCGTCGAGGCCGTCAAAGCCGAGCACGACATCGGCGAGGTTTCCCGTCCGGTCCGGAACCTTAAGCGAGACCAATATTCCGCCGTAGTTGGTGATCGCCGCCGCGACCCCCTTGGAGTTCGTCAAAGTGTAGAGTTCCACCTGATCACCTGCCTCGGTCTTGCCGAATGGTTGTCTGCTGAAGCCGGCCGTCCCGGCCTCTTTTTTGTCCGCCGGCGCGCAAGAAGTGAGCATAAGCGCTCCCAAAACGCCGAAAATAAGCTGTTTGCCGAACCGCATCATCGACCTCCCGATCTTCAGCAAGGCTTCATTGTATCCCGCCGGCATGGCTCCGCGGGCAGCGGATACGGCTGTAGAATGGCAGCTATGAAACTGATCCGCATAGCGGCAATCGGCAGCTTGCTGCTGGCGCCGGCGATGGCCGAATCGCTGCGCGTGATGTCGTTTAACGTACGGTATCCCTCGAAGGGCGACGGCGAGAATGTGTGGGAGAACCGCCGCGATCTGCTGGCCGCCACCATCCGCGAAAAGAATCCCGATGTCGTGGGCACGCAGGAGCTCTACCACGAGCAGGGCCAGTACATCGTGGCAGTTCTGCCCGAATACGCCCGGTTCGGCGTGAGCCGCCGCGGCGACACGACTGACGAGCATATGGCTGTGTTTTATAAGAAGAGCGCGCTGAAGTTGGTGGAGTCGGGCGATTTCTGGCTTTCGGAAACGCCGGAGACGCCGGGCAGCATGTCCTGGGATGTGACCCTGCCGCGCATGGTGACGTGGGGGCTGTTCGAAACCAGGAGCGGCCGGCGGTTCTATTACTACAACACGCACTTTCCGCATCGCCAGGAGGACCGCGAGGCGCGCGTGAAGTGCGCCGGATTGATCGCGCGGCGGATCGCGGCGCTGCCCAAAGAAACGGCGCTCGTTCTCACCGGCGACTTCAACTCGCCCGCCGGTAGCGATGCGTACCAGGCGGTCGCCGTTGGCCTCCAGGATGCCTGGAAGACGGCCGCGCGGAAGGCCGGGCCGGAGGGCACGTTCAACGAGTTCCGAGGCATCTCCACCGGTCCGCGCATCGACTGGATTCTGTATCGCGGCGCACTCCGGGCCGTGGAAGCGGAAACGGTGACGAAGAACGATCACGGACGGTATCCTTCCGACCACTTCCCGGTGTTGGCCGTATTCGAGTGGAAATGAAATAGCTCGGGCAACCTGGGAGGATGCTGAAAAGGGGGTCGGAACGAGTTTCGAGCACGGGGCAGACCGGTCTCGGCGCTGCGTGCCCGCGGCTGGCGGGGAGCGGGCCGGGCATGCCCGGCCCCTACAGGAAGCACCCCTGTAGGGGC
>JAEZIJ010000060.1 GCA_023436715.1 Acidobacteriota bacterium | reverse complement strand
CGCTCCCCGGGGCGGGGCTTTTCTATTAGTCGAACACGCGGATTTTGATATTGCGGAACCAGACCTCGTCGCCGTGGTGCTGAAGGCTGATCGGCCCCATGTGTTTCGGGTGGGTGAAAAACTCCATGATCTGGGGATAGCGGCCCCACCGTTTTCCGACGCCGGTGCGCACAGCTTCATCGGCGAGCGAGCCGTCAACCACTTTCACACCGTTGATCCAGTGCTCGACGCGATCGCGGCGCACCACGATGCGCCCTTCGTTCCACTCCCCGGCGGGGCGCGCCGGTTGTGCCGAGGGGGTAATCATGGAGTACAGCGCGCCGGTCGTGTGGCTGGAAGTCTTCGCGTCCGGGTTCCGCGCGTCATCGATCAACTGGCATTCGAACCCGATCACGTACTCCTGCGCTCCAGCGCCCGGCGCAAGCTTCGCGCGGTCCGAAACGGGATTCGCGAGTTCGCGCGCGACCATCCCTTCGAAGCCGCCCTCGCCGGCCTGCAGCTTGCTGTTATCCATGAATACCGTTTTCTGAATGCGGTATTTCACGCCCGTGTTGCCGCCAGGTGAGACTCGCCAGTCGAACTTCAGCTCGAAATCGCCGAAGGACTCAGCGGTGAACAGGTCCTCGCCGATGCGCGGCTTGGTCACAGTCTTCAGGCACCCATTTTCGATTACCCAGCAATCGCCAGGCTGGTTCAGCCTGGCCGGGTCGCGCCAGTTGCTCATGGTGCGTCCATCGAATAAGAGCCGCCAGCCAGATGCCTGCTCGGCTCGAGTCAAAACATTTTCGGCGCCGCACGCGGCAACCGCCGCGGCCGCCATCAACAAGACCGTTCTCATATTTCCTCCATCACGAACCGGCGCAGCTCCGCTTCCAGTCCCGGCACACAGATCGCGCCGCTGCCGCCGTAGATCGTGCGACGGCCATCGAAGTTGAAGAACACCGCTCCTGCCTCTTCGCAGATGATCTTGAGCGGCGCGAAATCCCAAGGCTTGCCGACCGGCTCGATCCACGCCTCCGCGCGGCCGCTCGCGACCAGCATCGCGTCCTGGCAGCCGCCGAAGCTGCGAACCGCCCAGAACGCCTGCATCCAATCGAGCAGCTTCGGTGCGAACGGGAGGCTCAGCACCGTATTGAAGCCGTTCAAGCAGAGCAGCGCCTGGCCTGGATGCGAGATGCCGGATATGTGAATGGCGCTATCGTTCAGGAATGCGCCGCTGCCGCGAGCCGCGAAGTAGATGTCGCCGTGTACAGGGAAGTAGACCACGCCGGCCGTGACGTCGCTGCCGGCTTCGAGGCCGATCAGCACGCCCCAGGTGGGCAGGCCGCGCAGAAAGTCGCGCGTGCCGTCGATGGGATCGATGATCCAACGGCGGCCGGAGGCGGACTGCTTGACGGCGCCTTCCTCGCCGAGCAGGCCATCTTCCGGGAACGCGTCTTGAAGCGCGCGGGCTATGAGCCGCTCGCATTCACGGTCGGCCAGGGTCACAGGCGAGAGATCGACTTTGGATTCCGCCGTCACTCCCTTCCGCTGATATTCGAGCGCGGCGTTTCCGGCCCGGACGGCTATCGCACGCGCAACTTCCAGTTCCCTTTCGAATGCCACAAGACAATTCTAAAGGTTGCGGTGGTGGGTGGCGGCGTGAACGGAGTGGGGCAGCCCCTCGGGCTGCGCCGGCCTCTCAGGCCGGCCGAAAGATGGGCGGGCTGGGAGCCCGCCGCAGGGCACGGCCCTGCCCCACTGGGCGGTCCTGCCCGGTGTGCATGGGTTCCCGGCTTGAACCAGCTATGAAACTTCTATCCGGCGAGTATCGTCGATGGCTTCGAGGCGGACCTCGATGCGGCCGGCCGGCCAGAGCGCCGGGAACCGCTCGCCCCATTCGACAAGCATGACGGCGTCGCGATCCATCAGTTCATCGAGGCCGAGCGTCAGCACATCGCGTTCGTCCTCGAGCCGGTACAGGTCCACGTGGAAAACGCGCTCGCCGTATTCATGTATGAGCGTGAAGGTGGGACTCGAGACCTCTTCGGGCGCGGCGGCGCCGAGCCCTTTCACGATCCCCTTGGCTAGAGTCGTCTTGCCCGCTCCCAGGTTGCCGATCAGCAGGACGAGGGCACGGCGCGGCAGGCTGCGGCCGATCTCTTCTCCTGCTGCAATGGTCTCGTCCGCGGACGCGGTCTCAAATACGCGCATTCATCGCCGCCGGATAAAAACGCAGAAGGTCGGTCGCGACCAAGCTCTTTTCGCCCAACTCGGCCGCGCCGAGTTCACCGGCCATGCCGTGCAGCCAGACGGCGCCGGCGATGGCCAGGTCGCGCTCATTTGGGAACTGCGCCAGGAAAGCCGCGATTGTGCCGGTGAGGATGTCGCCTGTTCCGCCGGTCGCCAGCGCGGGCGAGCCGCTGGGATTGATCCAGACGCGGCCGTCCGGGAACGCGATCAGGGTGCGATAGCCCTTGAGCACTACGGTGACCTGCCGCTCCATGGCGAACGCGCGCGCCACGCCGGCCCGGTTGGCCTGAACCTCAGTTGTCGTGATCCCGGCCAGGCGGCTCATCTCGCCGGGATGCGGGGTGAGGATGCGGACGCGCCCGCCGCCGCTGAATGATGTTCCGGCAAGCGCGTTCAGGCCGTCGGCGTCGATTACCATGGGAAGCTCGCACTCATTGGCCAGGCGGCGCACCGTTTCGACCGTCTCAGGGTCCGTGCCGAGGCCGGGGCCGATTGCCATGAGGCTCTTGCCGGCAACGACCCGCTCCATGCGGTTGTACTCGAAACTGCCGCGCGAGATCGCCCCGCTTTCGGTTTCAGGCAGAGGTTCGGTCATTAGCTCAGCAGAGTGCGCGGCGATGACTGGTATCGCCGATCCCGCCGAGGCCACCGTGACCAGCCCGGCGCCTGAGCGCAGCGCCGCCATTCCGCTCATGGCCGCCGCACCGCTCTTCGATCTTGATCCGGCAACGATCAGGACATGCCCGAAATCACCCTTGTGCGCCCATGGCGTGCGCGGCCCGAAGAGCGGCGCGAACATCCTAGGTTCCACAAGCGAGAGAGAAATGGAGGGGTCGTCTTCGTAAAGCGATGTCGGGCTGCCGATAGCTCCGACGCGCAACACGCCGCAGCGCGCGCAGTTGGGCGGGAGGACCTGCCCGACTTTGGGAGCGGTGAAGGTAACGGTGTAGGCGGCGCTGGCGGTCTCGCCGGGAGTATCGGCTATGTCGCTTTCGACACCGGAGGGGATATCGACCGCCACGACCTTGGCATGAGGGAAGCCGGAGTTGACCTCGCGGACCCAGTCCAGCATCGGGCCGGTTATCGGGCCTTTGAGGCCGGTGCCGAGCAGGGCGTCCAGCACGATGGTGGCCTCGCGCATGGCGGGGGTGATTTCCCGGGCGACGGGGCAGCCGCAGGCCGCGAGCATACGGTAGTTCGCGAGGGCGTCGCCTTTGAGTTCGGCGGGATCGCCGGCGAGAACCACGTCGAGCGCGCGCGGGCGGATGCGGGTCCAGAGTTGCCGGGCGATCACCATGCCGTCGCCGCCGTTGTTGCCCTTGCCGCAGAGGATCACGACGCGGTGCTCCGCCAGCGGCGCGAAGGTTTCGACGAGAAATTCGACCACGCGGTGGCCGGCGTTTTCCATCAGCACGATTCCGGGGATGCCGAGGTCGATGGTGCGGCGATCCACTTCGCGCATCTGAGCGGCTGTGAGAACTTTCATAGGTTTATCGTATTAGTAGACGGGGGCTAAAGCCCAAATTTTCTCATGCCCGTTGCGGCACGGCTAAAGCCGTGCCCTGATACAAAGCTTGAACTCGTGACGTTACGGGCATGGTTCCCGATGCAAAGCTCGAACTCATAACGTTACGGGCGTGGTTCCTGATACAAAGCTTGAACTCATGACGTTACGGGCATGGTTC
>JAEZIJ010000003.1 GCA_023436715.1 Acidobacteriota bacterium | reverse complement strand
CATGAGAGAGGCTCCTTTGTGTTACATCTAGTCAAGTAACTAGATACCACAAGATGGCTCAGAACGCAACAAAAATCTATGCAAATGCTTTTTATCTAGTGAAAGGCCAAAGTCCAGGGCACGGCTTCAGCCGTGCCGCAAAACGCAGGCAGACCGCGGGGCTTTAGCCCCTGTCTGCGGCGTATCCGGGGGCTAAAGCCCTGTGCTGGTGAAGGCTATACGGCACGGCTGAAGCCGTGCCCTGATACAAGGCCCAAGCTCGTGATCACCGGGCCGGCCCGCTTGTGATACGATGTGAATGCCCCGATGAGAAGGGGACTGAGAAGTCAAAAATTCAGGGTCAAATCTTTTTGACGCGGCGAAAAGGGCACGTTTTGGCGTGCCCTTTTTCTTTGGCGTATCCTGGGTAGCTTATATGCTCAGGAAGGTTTCGGCTCTCGCTATCAGTGTCCTCGTGTTGTGGCCGTTGGGCGCGCAGACGAAGTTCGAGTTCTGGCCCGGGGCGGCCTACGATCCCCGCATCCCCACCTTCAAGCAGGTCCTCGGGTACGAGCCTGGCGAGCGCATCAGCTCGCACGCACAACTAATGAAATATTTGGAAGCCCTGGCAAGTGCCTCGCCGCGACTGAAGGTCTTCGAGTACGGCCAGAGCTGGGAAGGGCGCAAGCTCGTCTACGCGGCAATCGGCTCCGATGCCAATATGAAGCGGCTCGCGGAGATCCGGGCGGGCATGCAGGCGCTGGCCGACCCGCGGAAAACCCAGGAAGCCGAGGCGCGGAAGCTGATAGCGGGCCTGCCCGCGGTGATCTGGCTGGCGTATGGCGTCCACGGCAATGAGATTTCATCGCCGGAGGCCGCGCTGCTGACGGCGTATCACCTGTTGGCCGCCCGAAACGACGACATGGTCGCGGGCATTCTGAACAACGTGCTGGTGCTTATCGCGCCGCTGCAGAACCCGGACGGCCGCGATCGCTTCGTCCACAACTTCGAGCAGTCCTATGGCGTCGAGCCCGACCCCAGCCCCGCCGCCGCCGAACACAATGAGCCCTGGCCCGGCGGGCGCGGCAATCACTATCTGTTCGACATGAACCGAGATTGGTTCGCGCTTACGCAGCCGGAAATCCGCGGCCAGGTGAAAGTCCTCCAGGAGTGGTTCCCCCTGGTCTTTGCGGACCTCCACGAGATGGGTTCGGATTCCACCTATTACTTCGCGCCCGGCGCCGATCCCTACAACCCGCACCTCACCGCCGCGCAGAAAGAGGAACTCGGCTGGTTCGGCCGGAACAATGCGAAGTGGTTCGACAAGTTCGGATTCGACTACTTCACCCGCGACGTTTTCGATGCCTTCTACCCGGGCTATGGCGACAGTTGGCCCGCCTACTACGGCGCGGCCGGAATGACCTACGAGCAGGCTTCCGCGCGCGGACTCGCGATGCGGCGCAGCAACGGCACGGAGATGACGTTCCGCGACACCATCCGCCGGCATTTCACCGCGTCGATCTCGACCGCGGAAGCCGCCTCGCACAACCGTGAGAAGCTGATCGGGAATTTCTACCGATACCGCAAGACGGCGATCGAAGAGGGAAGTACGGGCAGTCCGCGCGAGTACGTGCTCGTCCGCAAGGGCGACACTTCGGCGGTGGACAAGCTGGCCGCGATGCTCTCCGAGCAGGGTGTCGAAGTCAGGCGTGCGCGGGCCGCATTCCGCGTGGCCGGCCGTGAGATCCCGGCAGGCAGCTTTGCCGTCTCGCTCGCACAACCTGCCAAACGCCTCATTCGCAATCTGCTCGACCCCAGCGTGCCGCTCGAAACGGAGTTCCTCAAGGAACAGGACCGGCTGCGGCGCAAACGGCTGCCGGACGGTATCTACGACGTCACGAGCTGGTCCCTGCCGCTGGCCTTCAACGTGGAGGCGCTGGCCTCCCCCGTTGCCGTCGAGGGCGATTTCGAAACCGTGCGGCCCGAACGTGTCCCGCCGGGAAAGATGGCCTCGGCCGTGAAGAGCCCCGTTGCATACCTCGTGCCGTGGGGAACGCAGGCCGCCGGCAGGTTCCTTGCAGCCGCGCTCCGCGAAAACCTGCACGTCCTCAGCAGTGACAAAGCATTCCGGCAGAACGGGACGCAGTACCCGGCCGGAACGCTTATCTTCACCGTTCACGGCAATCCGGCCGATCTGGCCGCGAAGCTCGCGCGGATCGCGAAGACCTCCGGCGCCAATGTCGAGGCGACCGAAAGCAGTTGGGTAGACGACGGGCCGAACTTCGGAAGCCGCTACGCCGTGGAGCTTCCGAAACCGGCCGTCGCGCTGGCCTGGGACCGGCCCACCAGCTCCCAATCCGCCGGCTGGACCCGCTTCGTCCTGGAGCGCCAGTACGAATATCCGGTCACCGCCGTTCGCGCCCAGTCGCTCGGGTCTGCCGATCTCGACAAATTCCAGGTGCTGATCTTGCCGGAAGCAATGGGAGAGAGCTACGTGCAGGCGTTTGGGCCCGGCGGCATCGCACGCCTGAAGCAATGGGTAGCCGCGGGCGGTACCGTGATCGCGCTGGGCAGTTCGACGTCTTTTCTGGCCGCCCCTAGCGTCGGCCTGCTCGTGGTTTCCCAGGAGAACGCCGCGAGACCCGCCGAGGGCCCCAAGCCCGAAGCCGCGAAACCGCAGCCGGAAGCCCCCAGCAGCCGCATTCCGGGCAAAATTCTCGCTTCCGAGAAGGACTATCTGAAAGCCATCGAACCGGAAAGCGAGCCGCCCGAGCGCGCGCTCGGCGCCATGCTGCGGGCGAGCCTCGACCCCGACCACTGGATGACCGCCGGTCTCGGCGAAACTGTGAACGTGCTCGTCAGCGGCCGAACCGTGTTCACGCCCATCAGGCTCGACAAGGGCGTGAATGCGGCAGTGTTCGCCGGGCCGGACCAACTCGTTGCCGCCGGCCAGATATGGGAAGAGTCCCGGAAGCAGCTCGCCTATAAGCCGCTCGTAATCGTCGCGCGCCAGGGCCGCGGGCAGGCGATCGCATTCACGGCGGACCCGAACTTCCGCGCGTACCTCGACGGCATGAACCTGCTGTTCATCAATGCCGTACTCCGCGGTCCCGGCCACACGCGAGACTGAAGAGCGCGCACGTTGTCGTGACCCGGTCGTACTACAATGATGGGTTTGGTCACATGCTCAGCTACTCTCGTGGACCCGCGATTCCCATCCTGGAAAAGACTATAAACCAGGTCCTTAATGACACGGCGGCGAAGTTCCCCGATTCGGATGCCCTGATCTCACGGCACCAGAACCTGCGTGTTTCGTGGCGGCAGCTCCAGCACGAAGCCGCTCGAACGGCGCGCGGCCTGTGGGGGATGGGCATCCGGCCGGGCGACCGGGTCGGCATGTGGTCCACGAGCTGCATCGAATGGGTCTACCTTCAGGTGGCCCTCGGCCAGATTGGCGCCATCCTCGTGAACATCAACCCCGCATGCCGCGCCCATGATTTGGGATACGTGCTGCGGCGTTCCGGCATGAAGGCCATCTTCCTGCGCGAGAAAGACTTCCGCGCGAACTATCTGGAGATCCTCAACGAGGCAATGCAAGGCCTCGACATCCCGCTCTCTCATACCGTTCTGCTGGACCACGAGACCTGGAATTCGATGCTCGAAAAGGGCGTCGAGCCTCCGGACCTGCCCGAAATCCCGACAAATGTGGTGAATATCCAGTACACCTCCGGCACAACCGGCGCCGCGAAGGGCGTCCTGTTGACCCACCGCAACCTCGTCAACAACGGGAATGTGATCGGAAAGCGGCTGAAAGCTACCCCGTTGGACCGTATTTGCGCCCCGGTCCCGCTCTACCACTGCTTTGGTTGTGTCATCGGCGTCATGGTGGCGATGACCTCGGGCGCCGCTCTTGTCCTCCCCTCCGCCCAGTTCGATCCCCTGGCCACCCTCGAAGCGGTTGACGCTGAGCGCTGCACGGCGATTTACGGCGTCCCCACCATGTTTATCGCCGAGTTCGAACACCCCGAGTTCCCGCGATTCGACCTGCGCACGCTGCGTACCGGGGTGATGGCCGGAGCGCCGTGCCCGATCGAACTCATGAAGCGTGTCGTGGACGAGATGCACTGCCGCGAGCTTACAATCTGCTACGGCCAGACCGAGAGCTCGCCCGTCATTACGATGTCGGCCACTGACGACGATCTCGAAACCCGTGTCTCGACGGTCGGCCGCGCGCTGCCCAATACCGAGGTCAAAGTTGTGGACGTGGATACCGGGGCCACCGTGGAGGGTGGAGTTCAGGGCGAACTCTGTACTCGCGGTTATCTGGTCATGGCGGGGTACGACGACGACCCGAAGGCCACCACCCAAGCCATTGATTCCGAAGGCTGGCTGCACACGGGCGATCTCGCTACGATGCGCGAGGATGGTTGCTATCGCATTACCGGCCGCGCGAAAGAGATGATCAGCCGGGGCGGTGAGAAGGTCTACCCGCGCGAGGTGGAGGAGTTCCTGCACCGCCACCCTAAGATCGCCGACGTCTATGTATTCGGGCTGCCTGACGAACGCCTGGGAGAGGTCGTCGGCGCCTGGATCCGCCTCAAGACCGGCAAGACGGCGACCATCGAAGAGATCCGCGACTTCTGCCGCGGCCAGATCGCCTATTTCAAGATTCCGCAGCACATGCGGTTCGTCGATTCATTCCCCATGACGGCGAACAACAAAGTGCAGAAGTATCTGATGCGCGAGCGGGAAATCCACGACCTCGTCGGGAACGCGTGACGCCGGCTGCTGGCAACCTACTGGCGCCGCAGCGCATTCATCGGGTCAATCTTGACAGCGTGGCGCGCGGGCAGGTAGCTGGCCAGCAAAGCTACTGCGCACAGAAACACAGCCGCGCCCCCGAACGCGAGCGGATCGGCGGTGCTGACGCCGACCAGCAGGCTTCCCACCAGACGCGATACTGCCAGGGCCGCGGCAGCGCCGACGAGCACGCCTGTCAACGTCATGCCCAAGCCTTGGCGTAACACCAGTCCGAAGACGTCGCGAGGGTTCGCGCCCAGTGCCATGCGAATCCCGATCTCCTGAGTCCGCTCGGTGGTCGCGTAGGCCAGCACGCCGTATGCTCCCACAGCCGCTAACAGCAGCGACAGCGCGCCCAGCACGCCCATCAGAATTGCCGCCACTCTATGTGCGTATACCGCGGCCAGAAGGAAATCCGTGAGCGGCTGTAGCCGATACAAACCGCCCGTCGGATCGAGGGCAGCCGCCTCCCGCCGAAACGCACCGAGCGCGTCGGCCGGGTTCCCGGACGTCCGAATGAGGAAGTAGTTGCCGTGTCCGGATGCAAACATCTGCTGGAACGGTGCGTAGAAGAAAGGCTGGGGCGCGTCCGCCGGGTTGCCGTGCTTGCTGTCTTTCACCACGCCGACGATCCTGGCCCACTCCCCGCCGAGTGCTATCCTTACCCGGCGGCCAATTGGATCGGCGCCTCCGAAGTAACGCCGCGAAAACTCCTCGTTTACGATCAGCACGCCTGGCGAGCGCGCGTCGTCATGCTCGTCGAATTCACGACCGGCCAGGAGCGGGATTCGCAGCAGACGAAAATAACCCGGCCCTACGTTATTGCGGCTCACAATTGTGCTCTCGCCCGCGCGCGGCTGGTAACCTTCCACCTGGATGGCCTCATCGCCGCGCTCAAGAACGGGCACTTCGATGGCGTACGTTGCAGCCTTGATGCCCCGCACGTTCTGGAGTCGCTGGGCAAGAGTCCGGCAGAACTGCCGCTCGCGAGCCGCATCATACCCGGCGGACGCCAGATAAAGCTGCGCCACCTGCACGTTGTCCGGGTCGAGGCCGAGGTGAATCGCGCTGACGTTCTGGAAGCTCCTGCCGAACAATCCCGCCACGATCAACGCCAGCGATGCAAGCGCCACTTCGCCGATCACCAGCAGCTTGCGGGCCTGGTGCGAACGCCGCCCAGGCGCGGCGTTCCGTCCGCCTTCGTTCAGCACGCCGGCCAGGTCGGGCCGGGCCGAGTGCAGCCCCGGCACTACACCCGAAAGCAGCGCGGTCGCCCCGCAGACCAGTGCCGCGAATGCGATAGCCGTGCCGTTCAGTTCGGCGCTCACGAAGCCCGTCAGAGGCAAATCCGTCGGGGGCATCAGCAGCCTTAGCGACTCGCCCATCCACTGGGTCAGCAGCATACCGGCCCCGGTTCCGGCGGCCGCCAGCAGCAGCGCTTCCGCGAACGCCTGCCGCAACAGCCGGTACCGGTTCGCGCCCAGCGCCAGCCGCACTCCGAACTCCTTTTCCCTCGATACAGAACGCGCCAGCAGCAGGTTCGCCACATTGGCCGACGCGATCAGCAGCACCAGCAGCGACACCGCTGCGAGTATCCGAAGCGGCCACAACAGCACTATCTGCACACCGGTGTGCGCCTTCCAAATCGGGAGCGCGGTAGCGCTCACGCCGGCATGCGTCGCCGGGTATTCCGCCGCCATGCGGTGCGCGATCGTCTGAGCCTGCGCCGCAGCCTGATCGACTCGAACTCCCGGCTTCAGGCGTCCGATCAGGGTGTAGGGTTTTGCATTGCGGTTCGCTACCGGCCAGCCCCCAACGCCTCCCATCTCGTGAATCAGGCTGATCGGCACCCATACGTCGAGCGCCAGGCCCGTCACCGAACCGGGAAAATCTGCCGGGGCGACCCCGATTACCGTCAGTTGGCGGCCGTTGACACGGAGCGGGCTACCCACGATTCGGGGATCCGCTCGAAACCGGCTGCGCCACATCCGGTCGCTGATTACAACATTCGGATAAGCGCCGGGGATGTCGCGGTCTTCTTCAGGCGAGAACACCCGGCCGATGACCGGCTTGACTCCGAGCACGGCAAAAAAGTTTGCGGAGACGATCTGCCCGAAAGTGCGCTGCGCCCCATCCCCCGTGCCCACGGTGAAAACGGAGAGGTGCGAGGCCGTCAGTCCGGACAGAAGGTCTGCGTCGCGCTGGAAATCGCGGAAGTCGGGATGCGGGCAGGGGAGCGGCTGCCCGGCCGGCGACAGTTCCTCGATTGCGACCAACTCTTGCGGCGCCGTCGTGCCAGGCAATGGCCGGAGCAATACTGCATTCACCCACGCAAAAACCGTCAGGACAGCCGCGATGCCCACCCCCAGCGTCACTATCGCCGCTGCCGTCTGCCCCGGGTTCTTCCGCAGCAGCCGCAATCCGACGCGAAAATCCTGAATCAGACCTGACATGCGGAACTTCAGTGTGCACCTGCGCAGCCAAAGCAGGCCTTTGATTTCATTGCCCGGCGGCTGGTGCAACTGTCCGCTTGTGGGACGGCGCATCACGAAACCGGAATCATCTCCTTTGGTCACAGCGGGAGCCGCAGCAGCGCCTCGCACCCGCGGGCGCCTGGCCGGTTCTGCAACGCCAAGGTGCCGCCGTGCGCTTCGGCAATCTGCCGGCTCAGTACCAGACCGATGCCCGAACCGCCCGGTTTCGTCGTGAAGAAAGGTACGAACAAATTGGCCGTGCTCGCCAGTCCGGGGCCTTCGTCCTCGACCGCCAATTCGACGTACGTCCCGTCGCGCCGCCAACCCACGGTTACGCCGCCCGCCGTCTCCAAGGCCGCGTCCACGGCGTTCCGCAGAAGGTTGATGAGCAACTGTTCGAGCTGATCGCCGTCGGCCTGAATCGTCAGTTCGGGACCGGGCCGCAGGCTCACGGGCGCTCTCGTTTCCAACTCCACTACCCTGCGCACGCAGGCCCCGAGATTCACAGCCTGGAACCTAGGCTGCGGCAGGCGCGCAAGCCGCGAGTACGTTTCCATGAACCGCGTCAGCGCCTCGGCACGCGCAGTGATCACCTCGAGCCCCCGCTGAACGTCTTCCTGCCAGTCGTCCGGCAGAGGCGTGCGCGTCACCAGCGTTTCCAGGCTGCCGGCAATCGACCGAATGGGCGCGAGCGAGTTGTTCAGTTCGTGCCCCAGGACCCGCAGCAGCCGCTGCCACGCCTGCCGTTCCTCCTCGCGCAGAGCGCGGCTCAAATCCGAGAGCACCAGCAACTGGTGCGGCAGCCCGCCCTCGCGGAACGTGCTCCGTGTGACGCCCCAGCGGCCGATTCCGCCCGGGAATAACATCTGCGCCGTGCGCGGGGTTTCGCCTTCCAGGCAGCCGGCCAGGCCCAGTTCCTTCGCGCCGCGGCCGAGCAGCCGCTCGGAGGGTTGCGCCAGCAGCCGTTCTCCCGCGCGGTTTGTGAGACGCAGTTGGTGACTACCGTCGAAGGTGAAGATCGCAACGTCGATCTCGGCCATCACGGTCCGCAGCAATGCGGTCGCCTCCATGGCGCCCAACCGCTGCACGCGCAGGGTCTCGCCGAGTGCGTTTACCTCGATGATGACTTCCCCCAGCGCATCGTCCCTCCTCGCGCCGCGCGCGCGAATCGAGTAGTCGCCCTCGCGCAGCGCGGCCAGCAGGTTCGATAGCGTTTGTAGCGGGCGCACCACCCAGCCCTGCGTCGCCGCCGCGAATCCCGCCCAGACCCCCACGATCACCACCGTCAGCGTCCACTGCACCTTCGGCGTGAAGTCCCCCAGCCACAGCATGAGCAGCGACACCAGCACACCGGGGAATCCCGCCAGGACCGCCATGAGCAGGATCCGGTGCTCGTGGCGCACTTGGGCTACAACCCGTGGCGCTGGATACGCCGGTATAGCGCGCTGCGGCTCAACCCAAGCGCGCCGGCCGCCTGGCTGACGTTGCCCTGATACCGCGCAAGCGCCTTCCTGATCAGGAAAGATTCCACCTCTTCGAGGCTCATGTCATCGAGCCGCGGCGCCCCCTCCCGTCCCGCACGCAGCGCCAGGTCGCTCGCCTTCACCATGCTCCCCTGCGCCATCAGCACCGAACGTTCCACGGCGTGGTCGAGCTCCCGCACATTGCCCGGCCAGGGATGGTCGAGCACCACCTGCATCGCCGCCGATTCAAACCCCGCCAGGTGCTTCCGGTAGCGCTGCGCGTACTGCCGCAGGAAATGCATGGCGAGCAGCGGAATATCCTCGCGGCGTTCCCGCAGCGCGGGCAGGTGGATTTCGATCGTGTTCAGCCGGAACAGCAGGTCCTCGCGGAATCGCCCCGCCGCCACCTCGGTCCCCAGTTCGGAATTGGTGGCCGAAAGGATACGCACGTCCACGCGGTGCGTCCTGGATGACCCGACCCGCTCGAACTCGCCCGTCTCGAGCACCCGCAGCAGCTTGGCCTGCTGCACCGGAGTGATGTTCGCGATTTCGTCAAGAAACAACGTGCCGCCGGCCGCAAGCTCGAACCTGCCCACGCGATCGGTCCGCGCGTCTGTGAACGCGCCCTTCACGTGCCCGAACAGTTCGCTCTCGAAAACGCCTTCCGGCAGGCCGCCCGTGTTCACGGTGATCAGCGGCCGCGAGGCGCGTTCGGAAACCGCGTGCAGCGCCTGGGCCACCACGCCCTTGCCCGTGCCGTTCTCGCCCGTAATCAGCACGTTGGCATCGGACGGGCCGATGCGCGCGATCATGTCGAGCACCGGCCGCATCGAGGGCGCCTGCGCGATCAGCGACGGCGGTCCCTCGGATCGCAGCAACCGGTTCTCGGCTTCCAGCCTTTGCCCGCGCCGCAGCGCCTTCCCCAGCTCGACCTGCGTCCGCAGAATCGTCAGCAGCCGCGGATTCTCCCACGGCTTCTGGATGAAGTCCCGCGCGCCCCGCCGCATTGCTTCGACCGCGATCTCGACGCTGCCCCAGGCCGTCATCACGATCACCGGGATCGTGCTGTCGAGCGCCTGTATGCGGCACAACAGGTCCAAGCCCTCCCGCCCCGACGTGGTATCCCGCGCGTAGTTCAAATCCATCAGGACTGCGTCGAAGTCGCGGTTCTCCAGCGCCGCCAGGATTCCCGCGGGAGAGTTCGCCGATTCGGTCTCGTACCCCTCGCCTTTCAGGAGCAGCCGCAGCGCGATCAGTACGTCGGGCTGGTCGTCGGCGATGAGAATCCTTGGTTTCGAATTATCCATGCGAACCGCGAGCGTTCTACGACCCTTGCTGCACACTCTCCGCTTTTACCACCCAGCCGTCCAGCAGGTTGATGACCCGGTGGCTGTAGGCGGCATTGGCTTCCGAATGCGTGACTTGCACGATCGTCGTGCCCTCCGCATTCAGCCGCTTGAACAGTTCCATGATCTCCCTGCCCTGGCTGGTGTGCAGGTTCCCTGTCGGCTCGTCGGCCAGGATCAGCTTCGGGTTCGCCACCAGCGCCCGCGCTACGGCCACCAGTTGCTGCTGTCCGCCCGAAAGCTGGTTGGGGTACAGGTCCTTCTTGCCTACGATGTTGAAGCGGTCCAGGACGTCGCACACGATGCTGGCGCGCTCGGAGGATTTCACATTCCGGTAGGAGAGCGGAATGTCGAGGTTTTCATAGACCGTGAGGTTGTCCAGCAGGTGATAGCTCTGGAACACGAACCCGATGTACTTCTTGTTCAGTTCCACCCTCTGGCGCGGATTCAGCTTATGCACCGGCTGGTCAAGGAAGTAATACTCGCCCGCCCAGGCTCCGTCGAGCATCCCGATGATGCTCAGCAGGGTCGATTTCCCGGCGCCCGACGGCCCCATGATCGTGACGAACTCGCCTTCCTTGATCTCGAGGTTGATCCGGCGAAGCACGAATGTCTTCATGTTGCCGGCCTGATAGCACTTCTCGATACTCTGCAGATTGATCATCGCCTTGGCCTTCCAGATATTCTAATCCTTCACTCCCCCGGCGGCTGAGGCGCGCGCGCTCGGGACTCCCCGGCTCCCGTAGCGCTTCACAATCGCCACGCTAACAAAGATAATCACCATTGCCGCCGCCTCCCGCGCCCCGAACGGCTCACGGTAGAACAGCCACCCGAGGATGACCGCTACCACGGGGTTCACATAAGAGTAAATGGAAACCACCGCCACGCGGAGGTGGCTCAAAGCATAGATGTACGAGCTGTAGCCGACAATAGATCCGAAAATCACGAGGTAGCAGAGCGCCGCGACCCCCCGGAACGTCGGCACTATCGGGCGCTCCGGGATGAGGAGCGCCGGCAAAACGAAAACCAGGCCGGCCGCAAGCTGCTGGATTGCGCCGGTTACGATGGGGTGCGCCCGCGCCCGCTGCCGCCGCTGGTAAATCGACCCGAACGACCAGGCCGCGCTGCTGAACTGCAACAGCACGAACCCCTGTAGGATCGCTCCGCCCATCCCCTCCCTCGACACCCCGGCGCTCACCAGCAGGGCCGCTCCCGCGCAGCCTACCAGCATGCCCAAAACCGTGGACCTGTGCAGCCGCTCTCCGCCGGGCATCAGCGTCTCGACTCCCACCATCCAGAACGGCGCGAACGTGATGAACAGCGCGGCCATCCCGCTGGGCACCCACTGCTCGGAGTACACAAGGAGGAAGTTGCCGATCCCCAGATTCAGAATTCCGGTGAGCGCGGAAATCCACAGTTCCCGCCCGCGCGGGAGGTGGGCGCCGATCAGCCTCGCCGCCACGAGCATCAGAGTCCCCGAGGAAACGAACCGGATCGCCACCATCGCCAGCGGCGGGAACGACTCCAGGCTCATACGGATTCCCAGATACGTCGTGCCCCAGAAGAAACACACCGAGACAAGGGCCGCGTAAGCTTTGAAGGAGGGGGTGCGGTACAAGACTTCAGCTTAGCGGAAAACCAAAACCGGGGACAGTATACTCAAATACCAATTTCGCAACGCAGAAAACGTATTTGAGTGTACTGTCCCCGGTTTTTAGGCGGGATTACAGCTTAACGGCGTGAAACTCCCAACCTTTGCGGATGGTGGGCTTCAGGAGTTTGTTCGCCTCCGCATTGTTGGTGATCTGCATTTTTGCCGGATCGTATTCGAGCTTCCCGTTGAAGCGAAGCGCGATGGCGCCCAGCAGCATCCACTCGACAAACGGTGCGGCGACTTCGAAGTTGGAGCACGCGGGGTCGCCGCCCTTGCAAGCGCGGATGAAGTCGCGCATATGGCCGGGCGAGCGCGTGAGCAGCGGCGCGGGCATCTGGTAATCCTTCATCTTTTCGATCGGAATCAGCCGCGTCACGTCCCCGTACGTGCCCGAGGTCAGCATGCCCTTGTCGCCGATAAACAGGCTTCCGTCCGGCTTCGGGAAACGCAGCGGCACGGTGGCGGACTTCAGAGCTTCGAAGTCCTGCGAGGAAAACACTCGTCCCGGAGACCGGAATTCGTTACCGCTCGGGCGACCCATCATTCCCATGGGGCCTCTGCCCGGCCCGCCTGCGCGAGGCAATGAGGGCGGATCGCCGAGCCACTCGCCTTCGGGAACTCCTTCGATCTTCGGCGTCTCGGTCATGCCGTCGTACCAGAAGACGCTCAGCGCGGGCATGTCGAGGTATGCCGCGAAGTCGAAGCGGATGACCGACGACTTCGGGAACATGAACGAGCTCACGCCTTCCTTCTTGATGCACTCGACGCCTACCACCTTGCGCTTGGACAGGTGGAGCGCCATATTGGGCGCGCCCAGGATGTGGCACGCCATGTCGCCGATCGCGCCGCAGCCGAAATCGTAGAAGCCGCGCCAGTTGAACGGCGCATAGAAAAACCCGCCATTCGGGTCGGGTTCCGTTTTGCCGGCGGCGGTGAATGGCCGCTTCTCTGCGACACCCAGCCAGAGGTCCCAATCGAGCGTGCTCGGGATCGGGTCTTCCTTCGGGATTTCGGTCACCCCCTGCGGCCACATGGGGCGGTCGCTCCAGGCATGCACCTGGCTCACCTTGCCGATATCGCCGTTCCAGATGATTTCGGCGCACTGCCGTGTGCCCTCGTTCGAGTAGCCCTGGTTGCCCATCTGCGTCGCAACGCCGTACTTCAGCGCGGCTTGCCGCAACTGCCGGGCCTCCCAAATGGTGCGGACCAGCGGTTTTTGCACGTAGACGTGCTTGCCGCGCTCCATGCACCAAATCGCCTGGGTGGCGTGCATGTGATCGGGCGTGGCCACGATCACGGCGTCGATATTTTTGCCCTCCCTATCGAGCATCTGGCGGAAGTCGCGGTACGTGGGCGCGTTCGGAAACCGCTTGTACGTCGGCGCGGCGCGCCGATCGTCCACGTCGCAAAGAGCCACGATGTTCTCGGTGGGCGCCGCCGCCGCGATGTTGCCGCCGCCCTGTCCGCCCGAGCCGATCGCAGCAAAATTCAGCTTCTCGTTCGGGGACTTGTAGCCCAGGGCCTTGAGTGAGGGTACGCTGCCGAAGCCGGCGGACGGGACTGCGCCCGCCAGCAAGGTGCCATAAAAAAAGTGCCGTCTGGAAATTGTCATTAGTGAATTCTCCTGGCTAACTCGAAGAACTATGCTATATCAAGTTTGACAACCGCCGCTTGTGGATTTTTGTCCACCAAGAAATCCTATTTGAGTGTACTCTGCCCGGTCTCCTAGAATGGATGCTTGATCCTCACGCTTACCATCAATCCGGCGATCGACCATAACGTCGTGGCCGACCGCCTCGTTTTCGAGGATCGTGCCTACATCCTCTCTACGTCGGAAAGCCCAGGCGGCCGCGGTATCAACGCCTCCGCCGTCATCGATTCATTCGGGGGCAAGACCCTGGCCATCTCGACCTGCGGCGGCCGGTCCGGCGACCGTTTCCGGGAGTTCCTGTGTGCCTGCGGCTTCCCGGTGGAAGTCGTGCCGATTGAAAGCGAGATCCGGACGAACCTCACCATCACGGACCGCCAGGGCCTCACCGTCAAGCTGAATGAGCCCGGACCGGCGCTCACGAAACAGGAGCTCGAACGCGTGTACGACGCGGTCAAAAACCGGCTTGCCGGCGCCTCCTGGCTCATGATTTGCGGCAGCGTGCCCCCGGGCGTGGCGCCAGGGTTCTATTCCAAGCTTGTGGAACTGGCCCGCACGCACGGAGTCAAGACCCTGCTTGACACCGACGGCGAAGCGCTGATCGAAGGCGCCGAGGCCGGCCCGACCGTGGTCGCGCCCAACCAGCAGGAGGCCGAGCGCCTGCTCAACACCGCGCTCATCACCCGGGGCCATTTCCTGGACGCCGCCGCGCGCATCCGCGAGATGGGGCCGGAATCCGTCATTCTGTCGCTCGGCAGCCGGGGCGCCGTCGGGGCGACGGACCGGCACTTGTTCGAAGCGGTTCCGCCGCGCGTGGACGCGGTCTGCCCCATCGGCGCCGGCGACGCGCTCGCCGCCGCGTTTGTCTGGGCTATGGCAGAGACGCAGGACTTCGCCGACGCGCTTCGATGGGGTGTCGCGGCCGGCAGCGCATCGGCCCGCCTTCCCGGCGTCACCTTCGCCAATCTGGAGCAGACCAAAGAAGTGTACGCCAAGGTCGAAATCCGCCAGGGCAAGTAGTAAGCGTACGTTACGATGGTTTTATGGTGCCTGCTGAAAACGCCCCCCGGCGCTTGACCGAGTTGCGCAACGCCCTGCTGAGCTTGCACAAGATTCTGCTCGATTCCGAAGCGGGGCTGTATGAACGGGAAGTGGCGCGCCTGGCTTCCCGTCAACAATTGCTCGCTCTCGTGCTGCACGACCCCTGGTTCGCCTGGCTGCACGAACTCTCGGAACTGGTCGTCTTCATCGACGAGATGCTGGACGCCAAGGAGCCGCCCTCGTCCGCGGACGCCGACCGCCTCATCAGCCAGACTCGCGACCTGCTGGTGCCCGCCGAAGACGGCGAAGGCTTCAGCAGGCGCTATTACGACGCGATGCAGCGCGATCCCGCCGTCGTGCTCGCGCACGGAGCAACGGTCAAGGTTCTCCGCCAGCTCGGGTGATTACTCCACGCGAATCACCAGAGAGCGCGAGAACGCCGGCAGTTTCACCTTCCCTGCTTTGAGCTTCGCCGCCTGCCACCGGCCCGTCCACGGATCGTAGACCCGTGCTTTGCCTGTCTTCCGGCCTGCCAGCGCCGTCGCGAAGTCTACTTCCAGCCCGCGCAGCACCTCGGGCCGCTCCCCGCGCTGTAGTTCGGATTCCCACGTGTTCCGGGTATCGCGGCACCATGCCAGCACCGTCCGCCGTCCCTTCAGGACGTATACTCGCAGCCTCGGGTGCTCCACCATGGCCGGCTCGAAACCTTCCGTAGGCGGATTGAGACCGCGCACCGTCTCCGCAAATCGCCCGAACTGCCACCACAGGTTATTCGGCGCCACGTAGCTGTCCCAGTGCCAGATCTGCCCCGGCCCGGCAGCGCCCGCGAAAAACGGGGCGAAAAGGATGTCGTGCAGCAGCGTGCCGTCGCGGTCCTTCGCGTACAGCTTGAACGGCCCGCTGTGTTTCGGCTCCACCGCGCCGGACTCGGCCAGTATCACCGGCCGTCCCGGATCGTAGCTCAGCAACTCCCGCACCGCGTCCGCCGCCAGCACGTCCACCGGGCCGTGGCACACTTCCAGTGCCGCGCCCAGGTCCAGATACCGGTGGACCTGCGCCACCACGTTCCCCTGCATCCGGCTGTGCTGCCGGTACCGCTCACGAACACCGTCCGTGTCGAAGCTGCCCAGGCTCTGCATCACCATGTTTTTCGGGAAGGCGCGCTGTAGTTCCGGGAGCATCGCCTGCGTCCACGCCATGTAGTCGCCGTCGCGGACCGCGTTGATTTCGTTCCACAGCTCCCAGCCGTAGACGATAGGCTGATCGCCGTAGCGCTCGGAGTACCAGCGAATCTTCCGCCGGAACTGCTCCCGCGACGCCTCGCCATCGAAGAAATCGGCGATGGATGCCGCCGGACCGCCGTTCTCCTTGTTGTGCAGCGGCTTGTCTGCCCACCGCTGCGGTCCTCCGCCGATCGAACGGAGATGCTCCAGCGTCATCTTCACGCGTATGCCGCGCTTGCGGCACATCTCCAGCAGCCGGTCGATGCGTTTCGCCTTCTCCGCATCGTAGACTCCGCTGCGCTCGTGCTCTACATCCCAGAACGGGTTGCTCAGCCAGACGCGTATGTAGTTGCCTCCGTTCGCAGCCAGGCTGTCGAGCCACGCCTCCATGCCGCGCAGCGCGGCGGCCTCATCGCCGGCGCCCGGCGGCGAAATCATGTTCAACCCTATTGGCACGTAGGGGGTGCCGTCACTCGTCTCCAGGTACCTGTGGTCGCGCGGGCTCACTCTCACAAACTGGGCCGAGCTCAGGGCCACGGACAGAACTGCCAGAAATAGGATCTTCACATCTGGAAGTTATATCCCTTGTTCCTGCTAACATCAATCGAGAGAGGGTGAAGGGGGCTTCATGAAAAAGACCGCCGTGCTGCCGGCCTGGGGCCGCGTCCTCACGGGACGCACGCCGATGCTCTCGCTCGAAATCACCAAGGAATGCCCGCTGAGCTGCCCAGGCTGCTACGCTTACCAGTCCGAGCACCTGAACAACGGCGTGACATTGCGCCAATTGAGCGACCTCCGGGGCGACGCTCTCGTCGAGCGGATGTTGGCCGTAGCCCGCCACTACCGCCCCATCCATATCTCGATCGTCGGCGGCGAGCCGCTCGTGCGCTACCGTGAATTGAGTGAACTCCTCCCGAAGTTAGGCCGGATGGGCATCGAGGTCCAACTGGTGACGAGCGCCGTCCGCCCGATCCCGGCGGAGTGGGCCTCGCTCGAGTGCCTCCACCTGGTGGTTTCCATCGACGGCCTGCAGCCAGAGCACGACCGCCGCCGCGCGCCCGCCACCTACGATCGCGTTTTGAAGCACATTGCCGGGCACAGCGTGATCGTGCATTGCACCGTGACGCGCCAGCAGATCGCGCGCGAAGGCTACCTGGCTGAGTTCGCCGCCGTGTGGTCCGCCCGTCCCGAGGTCCGTAAGATCTGGTTCAGCCTTTACACACCCCAGGAGGGCGAGGCCTCCGAGGAACGGCTCACGCCGGACGACCGGCTCAGCGCCGTCCGCCAGCTCGCCGCCGTCCGCTCGGCCTTTCCGAAGGTGTACTTGCCAGACGTCGTCCTGCGCGGCTACGTCGATACCCCCAAGTCGCCCGCCGAATGCATCTTCGCCCGGGTCACGACGTGCCTCTCGGCCGACCTCTCGTCAGCAGTCACGCCGTGCCAGCTTGGCGGCAAGCCGGTTTGTTCCGAGTGCGGCTGCATCGCCTCCGCCGGTCTCGCTTCAATCGGCAACTTCAAGGTCGCCGGCCTGGTTCCGGTCTCGCGTATTCTCGACTGGTCTGTGAAAGTCGGCCGCCGGCTGAATCAGAATGGCGCGGCTCAACAACAGAAACCGAGCCGCGACCGTAAGGGAGCGGTTTCGGCCGCAGCCGGAACTCAGGGGGGCACGTGACGCTTCTTCCGATCCTGCTTGCCGTATCCATTTCCTACAACGCGCCGACAGACCGCAAGCCGAGGCCCAAGCCTCCGTTGCCTGCGCTTAGAGGCGCGAACACGGTCATCACGGACCCGACCTTCGGCACCCGCATTCTTCGCGTCACCGACGGGAAGACGTTTCCCGCCTACCCCAACGGCATCTGCACCACCGCCGCAGCCTCGTTCCAGAACACCTGGAATGCCGACAGCACCCGGTTCACAGCGATTTGCAGCAGCGTGGTGTTTCCTTACCAGTTCGACAAGAAGACCTTCAGCGCGCAAAGAATGGGAAGCCTCGATCTCAAGGCCTCGCCCGCGTTCAGCTTTTCCGATCCCGACCTCATCTACGGCGTCGGGGCGGGCATCGACGACGAGAATTCCCAGAAGCTCCTCGAATACAACTTCCGGACGAAGAAATACCGCACGCTCGTGGATTTCCATAAACTGATGCCGAAGGCCGAGGGCGGTCCGGGCGCTGTAACCGTGAGTGCGAACGAGCGCATGGCCGTCGTCTTCGGCGGCATGCAGGATACATACCACTACGTGCTCTTCTTCGACAAGCAAACCGGGAACACGCGCATTCTCGACACGCACGCTGCCACCGTTGACGGCAAACCCGCCGGCTTCCCGATGAACTGGGGCGTTCACATCGTCAATATCGATAAGAGCGGCCGCTACGTCATCATCAGCAAGGGCGATGGCGGCAAAGCTCCGAACCTGGTCGTGTGGGACACCGAGACCGGCAAGTTCGCGGAGGTCACGCCGAAGGGCACCGGACACTACTCCACCGGGTACGGCACGATGGTCAACGGCAACGGCTGGTGGCCCACATGGGCGATGTGGCTGCTCCGTTCGCTCGCCCCGGATCGCATCGGCACGTTCGACAGACTGATCGATCCCATGCTTCCGGACGATTACGGCGGGCGCGAAGAGCACTCGTCCTGGAACAACGCACTGCCCGATGCGGCCGCGCCCGTCTTCGTCAGCATCGCGCGGCACGCGGGCGCCAAGAACCCCCTCGAGCCCTGGGACGACGAAATCGTTGCCATCAGCACGGACCCCAAACACCCCACGGTCTGGCGCTTCGCCCACCATCGCTCCAGCTACAACGGCTATTTCTGGGACGATCCGCGCGGCAACATCAGCCCGGACGGCCGCTACTTCCTCTTCACATCGAACTGGGAGAACACACTCGGAACGTCGCGCGACAATCGGCCCCGAAACGACGTTTTCATCGTCGAGTTGCCCCTCGCGGCTTCGCCGTGAGACGCTGAGTAGCGAATCCGCTGGAGAGGGGGCGTATATGGGCACGCTGTTCGCCGGCACATCGGGCTTTGCCTACCCGCAATGGAAGCCGCACTTCTACCCCGAGGACCTGCCGCAGAAGAAGTTTCTTGAGTACTACGCGAGCCGCCTGAACAGCGTGGAGATCAACTACACGTTCCGGCGGCTGCCGTCGGCCGCAACGCTCGAAAGCTGGGTGAAGGCGACGCCGCAGCACTTCCTCTTCAGCCTGAAAGCGCACATGCGGCTCACGCACGTCCTCAGGCTGCTCAACGCCGCCGAGTTCGCCGAAGTGTTCTTCCGCGCCATCGACCCGCTGCGCTCGGCCCGCAGGCTCGGCCCTGTGCTGTTCCAGTTGCCGCCTGCGTTTCGATGCGACGCCGCGGTGCTGGCCGGCTTTCTGCCGCTACTGCCCCGCGACATCCGCTTCGCGTTCGAGTTCCGGCACGAATCCTGGTTGAACGACACGATCTACAAGCTGCTCGAAGACCGCAACGTCTGCCTTTGCCTGGCGGAATCGGAGAAACTCGAGGTCCCGAAGGTGATTACGGCCGATTTCGTCTACTTCAGGCTGCGCAAGCCGGAGTACACGCCCGCGGACATTGAGGAGATCGCCGAGCATACCCAAACCCTGCGCGGGCAGGGCAAGGACCTATTCGTCTTCTTCAAGCACGAGGACACGCCGGAAGGCGCGCTCTACGCGGAACAACTGCTCACACGGAGGCAGTGATGTTCGACAGGTTCAACTACCGGGCGCGGCGGGTTGTATCGGCGTCGCTGCATGAGGCCCACGACAGGAGGGCGAAAGCGATAGAGCCCGAACACCTGGCCCTCGCACTCCTGCGCGATGATGCGCTGGCGGCCAGGTTTTTCCCGCCGCCCAACGCGGAGGCCGCCCGCGCTGCCATCGCAGCACGCTACGGCGAACCGGGCACGATGGCCTCCTCTGGTGACCTTCCCCTCAGCCGCGCCGTCTTCCGCATCTTCAAGCGGACCCCTACGTGCGCCCAGGAGATGAATCACGCCTATGCCGGCCCCGAGCACGTTTTGCTGGTGCTGCTGGAGGAGAAAACTCCCGTCGCGGCCCTGCTGCGGGATACCGGGATATCGGCCGGCATTGTCCGGACCGCCATCGCAGGCGAGGGCGAGGCTTTCCGGTCCCTCGGAGAACTGCTCCCGCCGCCTTACAACCCGTAGGCCGCCGCTACTTGCTTCCCGATGAACTCCACATCGCGCGCCATCGCGGCGAGTTCGTCGGCCGGTTCGTACTCCACGTGCAACGACAGCGGCCCTGTGTATTGCGCGGCTGCGAATGCGGCGAACACCTTCTGCCAGTTCACCATGCCCTCGCCCATCGGGCACCACTGCGCGATCCACTTCCCGCCCTTCTTCGTCCAATAGAAATCCTTGAGCGCGACCATTTTCAGCCGCCGCATCGCGAGGTCAAGTGAAACCTGCCAGCCTGCGAGGCCGCCCTCGATCGTCGCGTGGCACGGATCCAGGTAGTAGCCGATCCACTTCGGATCCAGGTCGCGAATCAGTTCCCGCGTGTCCCAGATCGCCTCGCCGACGTAATCGCCGGAATGGTTGTGGACCCCGGCCTGGATACCGTATTCCTTGCCGAGCGCCGCAAGCCCCGCCAACCTCGGCCGCACATCGGCCAGCACCGCTTCCACGCCACGGTTCTGGTAGCGGTAGTAGCCGGTCTTGTAATACGGCACCTTCAGCCGCGCCGCCGTGCTCAGAATGGGACGGGCGGCTGGGTGTGATGCGTCCAGCAGGTCGGTCGTGATCATCGGGACCGAAAGGCCGTGCGACCGGACCGTTTCGACCGCCCGCGGCATGTCCTCCGCCGCGCGCTCGGGCACCACATGGCCCTTCGGACGCACGGTCAGGTCCACTCCCGCAAATCCAAGCTGCCGCGCGGTCTTCCCCAGTTCCTCGTAATTCAGCGTCGCAAGATGCTTGGAGAAGATACACAGCGTCGGCCTCGCGGGCGCGGCGTGTACTGCCGCCGCAGCCGAAGCCGCAATGAACTCTCTTCTAGTGACAGACATATCCTTGGCTTTCTCTGTTGAAAGTCGCCTTACCCGGGGGATCCGCGCAGTGCTGCACAGACCAGGAGGCCTGTGCCACTCCGGTGGTCACAGCTTATATGGCGCGCGGTACTTATACGACAGCAGCTTGTTAGCCCCTTCATTATTCGTGAAGCGCTCCGCGCGCGCATCCCACTCCAGGTAGCTCTTCGTTTTCAATGCGATGTTGCCGATCAGCGTCGCGCTGGTCGAGAGATGGCCTGTCAGAATGTCGCAGTTGCATTTTGCACGGCTCTTCACACAATCGAGAAAGTTGCGCGCGTGGAACGCCGTATCGGCGCTTCCTTTCGCGGCCCGGCCTTCGATCGCCGCTTTTCGCGACCTTTCCCACGCGCGCTCGTGCAGCCGGTCGAGCGGGGTGCGATCCGGCACCTCCACATCGGCAACCTGCTCCGGCACGACTTCCCAACGGTTCAAATCAAGATACATTGTACCCTTGGTGCCGCGCAATTCCATCTCGGAGCCCCGAATGTTCCCGCCCGCGGCGTTAGCGTTGTACTGCGAAAACACCATCATCGTCGGGCCATCGAACTGCCAAAGCACCTCGAGCGTGTCCGGTATCTCGCGGTTGTCGCCTACTGCATACTTCCCGCCGAGCGCCGTTACCGCGCGCGGCGCGTCCTGCCCGAAGCACCACCGCAGCATGTCCATGTAGTGCACGCCAAAATTCGTGAGCTGCCCGCCCGAGTAATTGTAAAACCACCGGAAGCGATAGTAGGTGCGGTTCGCGTTGTAGGGCACTTTCGGCGCCGGCCCCAGCCACTGGTCCCATTGCTCCTCGTTCGGCGGGGTTGTGTCCGGCGGATTGCCTATGCCAAGCGGCCACTCGTTCAGGACGTGATACCCCTTGGCGACTGTCACGTGTCCTATGCCGCCGGAGCGCACGAACTCGGCCGCCTCCTTAAGGAACGGCGCCGAACGCCGTTGAATGCCCACCTGCACCACGCGCCTGGTCCGCTCAGCCGCCTCAACCATCTTGCGCCCCTCGACAACTGTTAGTGACAGCGGCTTTTCCACATACACGTCTTTCCCCGCGTTGCACGCGTCGATCATCATCAGCGCGTGCCAGTGGTCGGGGGTGGCGATGGCCACCGCGTCTACTTCCTTGTCTTCGAGCAGCTTGTGGTAGTCCTTATACCGCTTCGGGTTGGCGCGCGATTTCTTCTCGGCTAAGTCGAGGTAATCGTCGCGGAGATCGCAAACCGCAACCGTCTGCTGGTCGCCGTGTTCGAGAAAGGCGTCATGCACCTGGTCGCCCCGGTTGCCGAGGCCTATGTATCCCATGCGGATGCGATCGTTCGCGCCCAGCACCCGGGAATAGCTCAACGCGGTGGCGATGCCGGCCGCGCGCGTGAAATCGCGACGGGTAAGTCCCATAGCAGATATCCTACTCCCGTTGATGATTGCCCCGGACGGCGAGTGGGTGTTCAAATGAAATCAGGGGTGGGGGATGAGGGTACAGGCGCTAACCGCCATTCTGGGGATCGAGCTTTTATTGTTTGTCAGTCTTGGCGGATGCGGCCACAAAACGACCGCGCCTCCCGCCACGCCGCTTACGCCTACCGTTTTCGAGCCGCTCAAGGAACAACTGAAGAAATCCTATTTGGAGCTGTTTCGTACCGCGCCCCGGATGGAGTATAGCCCGGCTCAGATCGCCGCCATGCGGGAGTATCTGAAAAGAGCTGGGAGTTACTGCGCCGGCAGCCTCGACCAGCGCGCGAAGGAGTACGAGAAGCAGTTGGCAAGCGACAGGTCCGAGCTACAAACCGGGGCAGCCGGCCTCACCGAGGGTGACCGCCACAATCTCCACTGCTCGGTTCAGAACACGCGAGCGGCCATGACCCGGGCCAAAGTTCTGGCCCAGACCGCGATACCGGTCGCGTACCAAAACCGCGAAGCGAAGCTCGACCTGATTCAGAACTGGCCTGCCGACCTGAGTCAGATTCAGCAGCAAATCGCCAGCGGCACGTACCGGAACCGCCGTTGGGGAGACGTACAGGATATCGGCTTCCGCGAGGTAGCCGCCAACCAGCAGGACGATATCAAAACGGGCCAGGACGCCATACGGGACATGAAGGCGCAGGGGCTGATGCCGAAGCCGGTCGAGGATCCCGCCGTCGTGAATTACGTGAACCAGGTGGCGCAGCGCGTGGCCCAGCACTCCGATCTCCACATTCCGCTCCACGTGACAGTGCTGAACTCAAAAGAGATCAATGCCTTTGCGCTCCCCGGCGGGTATTTGTTCATCGAGCGCGGGCTGCTCGAAGCGGCTGACAATGAATCGCAACTGGCCGGAGTCATCGCGCACGAAATCGGCCATGATGCGGCGCGCCACGGCCACAAGCTGATGGTGCGATCGACTGTAACGTCTATCTTCTACCAGGCAGCCGAGGTTGCCGCGATTATGCTGACCGGCGGCGTCGCTTCGATCGGGATTTATTACGCGCTGCAATACGGGTTCTACGGACTCGGCCTGATACTCAATCTCAATCTGCTTGGCGTCAGCCGCGAATACGAACTGGAAGCCGATCAGCTCGGAATTCAGTATGCGTGGAATTCCGGGTACGATCCGCAGGGGTTCATCAACTTCTTCGACAAGATGGCCACGAAGGAGGGCTACGTCACCGGCCTGAGCTGGTTCCACAGCCATCCGCCGTTTTACCAGCGCATGGTCGATACCGAACGCGAGATGATGTTCCTCCCAAGAAAGCAGCCGCTGGTCACGAATACGAGCGGGTTCGGCGCGATGAAGCAGGCGCTCGATCGGGTGTCGGCGAAGGCCCGGCAGGAGGAACAGGACCCGAACCGTCCGAGCCTCCTCTCACCGGAGCCGGGCTGCGCTCCTCCTCCGCCCATCTCGATTGCAGGCCAGCAGCAGATTGAGGGTATATGTCAAATACAGCCGGAACAACTCAAGCCGCGGCTCGGCGAAGCCGAGGGGTCGCCCGCGGACGACTCCTCACAGCCGTAGCCCTGTTCGGAATCGGGGCGAAGCCCGTTGCGGCTATCGAACCCAATCAGCCGCTCGAAGCCTACGCCTCGGTTTCGCGTGACGGCAGCCCGGTCACCGGTCCGGTCAGCTTTCGCCTTTCGGTGGACAACCAGCCGGGGCCGGCTCACGTGGCGGCTCACGAGACGCCGGCCGACGTTGTGTTCGTCGTTGAAAACAGCGCGCTGGCGAGCTGGTACCGCAATCAGATCGAGGCAGCGATGGAGGCGTTCATGAGTCGCGCCCCCGAGGGTAACTGGTATGCGCTCGTCACTTTCGCCCGCGGCGTTGAGGTGAAAGCCGACTTCACGCGCGACAAACAGAAAATCGTCAACGCATACGACAGCGCGGCCCAGTCCGATCGCAGCGACATCAGCACGTTCGACGCGGCCTACCGGGTCCTCAGCGATACGAAGCGCATGCACGGCCGCCGTGTTGTTGTCTTCATCGGCTCGGGGCTGGATCGCTACAGCGCGCGATCGCTCGGCGACGTCCAGAAAGCCCTGGAGGCGTCCGCCGTCACCATTTATGCTATCGGCACAGGCGCGCTGCTTCGTCAGCCTTACGATCCGTACACTTTTCCCGGCATGCGCCTGGAGACCATGCAGGCACGGGGCGTTCTCGAAACGTTGGCTGAGGACAGCGGAGGCAAAGCGTGGTTCCCGAATTCGGATTCCGGCTTCGCCGAGGCGATGTCAAGCGTGTTCGACGATATGGCCGCACAGTACCGGCTCATTTACGACGGGCAGATTCCAGCGGATGGAAAGCTGCACAAGCTCAAGCTCGAAGCTTTCGCGCAGGACGAATCCTCCGAGTACGCCTACAAGGTCAGGGTCCGAAAAGGTTGGCGCGCCGGTTAAGCCGTGCCTTGGGCCTTGTATCAGGGCACGGCTTCAGCCGTGCCGCAAGCCTTTGCCAAGCCACGGGCTTCAGCCCCTGCCGGCCGATGACCCAGGGGCGAGGCTGGGCCTACCCGGTACGCTCAGATTCCCGCAGCTACAATGTGGAAACTCAAGGCACAGGCCTGGAGGCCTGTGCCACCCCTGGCCTACGCCGGCACGAACTGCTTCAGGAACTGGTGCGAGACGCGTAGACCCGTTTTTACTTCCTCATTGAACTCGCCACCCGGAGGCGGCCATCCGTAGAACGAGTCTTCATGCTCGATGTTCATGCCGCCTTCGTATCCCGCGGCCGCGAGCACGTTGAAGAAACCCTTCCAATCCACATCCCCGAAGCCCGGCAGCCGGAAACGCCACCATTGCGCCCGGTTCACCGGCTGGATGCCCCCCTTGCGGACGACATTCCACAAAATCTCCGTGTCCTTCAGGTGGACGTCGTAGATCTTGTCGATGAAATCGCGAGCGCACTGGATCGGATCCATCATCTGCCAGAGCAGGTGCGACGGATCGTACAGGAGACCTACGTGCGGGCTGTTGCCGAATGCTTTGAACAGCGCCTCGTAGCCGACCGGCCCGGTGGCGACGTTCGGCCCGCCCGCCCACGGCTCCCACAGGATCTTCACGTTGTGCTTCTCACAGAGTGCGAAGTACTTTTCCGTGTACACCCGGACGATTTCGTCCACCTGTTCGTTCAGCCGTTTTCCGGGCATATTGCCGGAGGCCGATCCGATGAAGCGAACCCCGAGCTTGCCGGCCAGTTCGATGTTACGGGCAAAGCCTTCATTCACCTTCCTGCGGGCTTCCGGGTCCGGAGCCGTGTGGTTCACGGTTGAGCCCAGTGACGTTATGGTCAGTCCGGTCCTCGCCATGAGGTCTTTGACCTTCCGGACCCCCTCGTCGCTGTGCAGGCTGGGATCGGTGTTGAGCTGAGTGCAGGTGAAGCCTTCCTGCCGGATGAACTCGATGTTCGCTTCCGAGAACTTCGTGAGCACGCCGAGCTTCGGCTTCCAGGTTTTCGGTTTTTGCCCCTGTGCGAGAGCCGCCGAGGCCGCGGCAACGGTTCCAATGAGATGACGCCTGGTCATAAGCACCCCATTGTACGCTGAATGTGATAGGTTCTGGATCTATGACAGGGACCTTTCTTCTTGCGTTTGCGATGTTCAGCGCGGGCGCCGCGCGTGTGGATATCACTCCGGCCGCGGACGGAGCCCTCGCCATGAGCGGCTACCCGGGCCGCGAGGAGGGACACAAAGGAATTCACGATAACCTGTACGTGCGCGCCCTGGTAGTGGATCAGGGCGGCACGCAGGCAGCCATCGTCAGCGCCGACGTGATCGGGTTCCGCAACACCCTCTGGGAGAAGATCGCCGGGCGGGTGGCGTCGGAGACCGGCATAGCTCGCGAACGATTCCTTTTGGCCGCCGTCCACACTCACGGCGCCCCGAGCACCGGAGTCTACGAAGGGCCGCCATCGGCAAAACAAGCGGTCTATATCGCGAGCCTGGAGGAGGCCGTGATGGAAGCCGTGCGGAAAGCGCGCGCGGCGCTCCAACCGGCGCGTGTGGGTTTCGGAACCGGCCGCGCCAACGTGAACGTCAACCGGCGCGCGCGGGAAGCGCGCGGCGGCTGGTGGCTCGGCGTGAATCCGGACGGGCCTTCGGACAAGACGGTCGCGGTCGTGAAATTCGAATCGCTCTCCGGCAAGCCAATCGCCATATTCAGCAACTACGCCGTACACGGAACCGTAATGGGAATGCAGAATTCGCGGATTACGGGCGACCTTCCCGGTGCTGCGGCGCGCTTCGTCGAAAAGGAACTGGGCGGCGATGTGGTCGCGCTGTGGACCAGCGGAGCGGCGGGCGATCAGAACGGGATCTACGGTCCCGGAAACGATTGGGGCCAACTCGAGGTTCTCGGCCAGATACTCGGAGAGGAAACTGTGCGTGTGGCGCGTGGAATCAAGCCCTCCCCGCGTGAGCCGGCGATTAGCGGCGCGCAAAAAGTGGTCACCTGTCCCGGCCAGCGAATGGCTCCCGGCACTTCGAGGAGAGACCGCGAGATCCGTTTCGTCGATGCGGACCCGGTGGATATCCGTCTATCGCTCATCCGCGTCGGCGACATCGCGTTCGCGGGCGTCTCGGGCGAGGTGCTCACCGGCATCGGCTCGCGCCTGAAAAAGCAGTCTCGTCTGCCCGCAACCATGATGATTACTCACGCGAACGGTTCGAGCGGCTACCTGCCCGACGATGCGGCATATGACCAGGTCAGTTACGAGATCCAGACCGCCCACGTGAAGCGCGGATGTGCCGAAACCGCAATTGTGAACGGACTGACGGAGATGATGAAATGATGACCCGCCGCGAAGTGCTTGGCGCAAGTGTGGCCGCTCTGCCGGTCCTGAATGCGCAGAATCCGCCCGAACGGGACCAGGGAATTCTCGACCTCTCGCGCTCGCCGAAAGCGAAGCTCCGCAACGTGCCGGTGCAGGCGGTCAAGCTGGGTGACGGCTTCTGGGCGCCGCGGCGGAAGATCAACGTCGAGAAGAGCATCCCATTGATGCTCGATCTGCTCGAACAGAACGGCATCGTCGACAACTTCCGCAGACTGTCGGGCCGCAAGACCGCGGCGCGCCGCGGGCCGCTCTATACCGATTCCGACATCTACAAGTGGATGGAGGCTGTAGCCTTTGTGCTCCAGTCGGGCGACGACCCCACCCTGCGCGCCACCTTCGACAGGCTCACGGACGAGATCCTCGCCGCGCAGGAGCCGAGCGGTTACCTCAACACCTACTGGGTGGAAGAGCGGAAGGGCGACCGCTTCCGGAAGATGGAAGGCGGGCACGAACTCTACTGCCTCGGCCACATGCTGCAGGCGGCCATCGCGTACTACCGCGCGACCGGCAACCGGCGGCTGCTCGACGGCGGCATCAGGTTCGCCGATTACCTGTGTCGCGATTTCGGACCCGCGAAGCAGCCGCTGCTCACCGGCCATCCGGAACTCGAGATGGCCCTCGTCGAGCTTTATCGCACCACGGGCGAGCGGCGTTATCTGGACCTGGCGGGCTATCTCCTGCACGGCGACGGAGAGCGGCTGAAGCTCTCCGCGCGCTCGATGTCCTACATGTTCAGCGGCAAGCCGTTCACCTCGCGCACCAAGCTCGAAGGTCACGCCGTGCGCGCCATGTACGCCTGCTGCGGCGCGGCGGACTATTACATGGAAACCGGCGACTCCGCGTACTGGAAGACGCTCGAAGCGTTGTGGGGAGACATGGTCCGCCGCAAGATGTACGTCACCGGCGGAGTGGGCTCGCGGTCGGCCGGTGAGGCGTTCGGAGAGGCGTACGAGTTGCCGAATATCGTCGCCTATACCGAAAGCTGCGCGGCGATCGGCAGCATGATGTGGAACTGGCGGATGCTTGCCGCCACCGGTTCGGCGCGGTACACGGACGCGCTGGAGCGCGCTCTCTATAATGGCGTGAACTCCGGCATGTCGCTCGAAGGCAACCTGTACTGCTACCGCAATCCGCTTGAACTCGTTTCGGGCGCGGACGACAGGATCCGGAATCCCTGGTACGACACTACCTGCTGCCCGCCGAACCTGGAGCGCATACTGGCTTCGCTGCCGGGCTACATGTACAGCACTTCCGCTGAGGGCCTGTATGTACACCTGTATCATGCGAGCGAGCTCAACTGGCAGCTACAGAACGGCACGAAGCTGAAAGTCACCCAGAAGACGAACTATCCGTGGGACGGCCGCGTGGAGATTCGAGTGGACCCCGCGGTTCCGGCCGAGTTCACCGTTTTCGTTCGCATCCCGGGCTGGACGCGTTCGGCGCAGGTGGACAGCCGCCCGGCCCCCACTCCGGGCGAGTATCTGCCCATCCGCCGCCGATGGCAGGCCGGCGACCGCATCGTGATGACGTTCGAGATGAAGCCGCAGTTGATCTCCGCAAACCCGCGCGTGCCGGAGGATACGGGCAAAGTGGCGGTCGAGCGCGGACCGCTGGTTTATTGCATGGAAGCAATCGACCAGAAGGGGATCGAGTCGCTGTACGACGTTGCGCTACCTGTGGGGGTAGACCCCTCGCGAGGATTCTCCACCGAGTTTCGGCCGGACCTGCTGGGCGGCGTGATGGTGCTGAGGCACAAAGGCGCCGTGCTGGACACGCCATCAGCCGCCCAGCCGCTCTATAGCCCACTGGCAGCGCGCAAGGCGGCCCGCGAAACCGACCTGACCTTTATCCCGTACTACACATTCGCGAACCGCGAACCCGCCGCAATGCAGGTCTGGCTGCGGTATTGCCTCCGCTAGCAGAGTGTGGCACAGGCCTCCTGGCCTGTGCCTCGAGTTTCTACATTTTCGGAGACAATCGGGAGCGCCTGGATACTATTTTCAGTGTCAGTGCAAGAAGAAGTGGGGCAGGCGGTTTCGCCCAATGCCACTTAACTAAGCTCATCGTGGTTCCTTGCGCGCGGGGAATGTGCGACGACGATGCCAAGCGGCGC
>JAEZIJ010000220.1 GCA_023436715.1 Acidobacteriota bacterium | reverse complement strand
CTCCTGGCCTGTGCCACTCCGGGCCGGGCATGCCCGGCCCCTACAGGTTATCGTTGGACCGCGCCGGATTCACGGGCCAGGCGGACGCGCGCGCCCTCGAGTTTCTTCTGAACCTTGGCCACCTCGGTGGGGTCGGTTTCCGCGACCGAGCTGGCATGCCATTCCTTGAGCGACGTTTCCCACTGGGAAATTGCTTCCTTCAGCTTGCCCTGCTGGAAGTAGACGTCGCCGAGGTGGTCGTGGATGGTGGGATCCTTGCCGACACGCTCAATCGCCTGCCGCAGGTAAGTTTCCGCGTCGTCCAGTTTCCCGAGACGGTAGTTCACCCAGCCGAGGCTATCGAGGAATGCGCCATTGCCCGGCTCCAACTCCAACGCTCGCGTGATGAGCTTGCGGGCTTCCGGCAGCCGTATGTTGCGGTCCGCCAGCATGTAGCCGAGGTAGTTGAGCGCGGCGGCATTGTCGGGGTTGATCTCCAGAGCCTTGCGAAATTCCGCTTCGGCCAGTTCCAGCTTCTGCATCTTCTCGTACATGGCCCCGCGCATGAAGAAGACGCTTTCCTTGTCGTCGTTGCCCTCGGAGAGCTTCTCCGCGCTGTCGAGAGCCCGCGCCATCTCGGGATACTTCTTGCCCTTGTCGTAGATTTGGGCGAGTGTGAGGTAGGTTTCGCGGTCGTTCTTGCCGTTGAGAAGCTGTTTGGCTGCGGCGGCAGCTTCCTCCGTGCGGCCGAGTTCGGAAAGCAGCGTAGCGCGGACCAGTTTCACGGTGCGGTTGCCGGGGTACTTCTTGATTGCGTCGGCGGCCTCCTGCTCAGCCTTCGCGAAGTCCCCCGCCTGGCGCCAGGTGTCGATGACCTGCGCGGACGCCCTTCCGGCGGACTCGGGATCGAGTTGCGCTACCTTCTGGAACGTATCGGCCGCAAGAGGATACTGTGCGCTCTGGCGATAAAGCAGGCCGAGGCGCTCCATCAGAATGGCGCGGTTGTTCTGCTCCGAGGTTGTGTACGTACGTTTGGCCGTGCTGTCCAAAATGGCTTTCAGCGCGGTGATTGCGTCCGGGTACTTGCCCTCCGCATCAAGGAGGTTCACGTCGTTGTAGCGGATCTCGAGGCTGTCCGGGTCGAGCGCACGAGCCCGCTCATGCGCTTCACGCGCCTTAGCGAAATCGCGCTTCTGGCGGTAAATTATCGAAAGACGGAGTTCCAGGCGCGGATCTTTCGGATCGGCCTGTGCCAGCTCGGTGTAGAGCTTGAGCGCGCCTTCTATGTCATTGGAAAGGAGAAGATCCTCGGCGAGGTTCTTCTTCATCTCGACGTCGCGCGGCGCCAGTTCGAGTGCGCGCTGGAGTGTTTGGGAGGCGGCCTTGTAGTCGTGGACCTGTTCGTAAGCTCCGGCGAGCGCCCGCAAAGTACGTGCGTTCGGGTTCTGGTCCACCAGCCGCTTCCACATCTCGACGGCGTTCTTCGTGTCGCCGAGATCCGAGTAGACGAGGGCAAGACCGGAGAGGGCGTATTCGTTGGAGGAATCGATCGCCAGGGCCTGCTTGTAGGCCTTTTCCGAATCGACGGAGTTCTGCGCGACCTTGTACAGCCGGCCGAGCATCAGCCAGGAATCCAGGTCCTTGCTGTCCTGTTCGGTAATCTTCCGGAACTGCTCGATAGCCTGCTTGAGGCGGTCCTCGTTGACCCGGTTCTGCTGCGGATCCTGAATCAGCCGCGCGTAGATGCGGCCAAGCATGCGCCGGGCCTCCAGATTCTGAGGATTGCGCTTGAGCATGTCCTCGGCTTCGGACACGGCATCGGAAAGCTTGCCCGCCTGTATGTAGAGGTCCGTCAACTCCTCGCTGGCCTGGCTGGCTCCGGGATCGGCTTTCAGGGTGGCCCTGTAGTGCTCGATGGCCTTATCTACATACTCGCGATATCCGTACTGTGCCGCCAGTTCGGAGTACATATGCCCCATGGCAAAGTTGTAATAGGCCGCCGCCCGATTGTCCTGCGGGGCGGGAGCCGCTCCTGGCGTCTGCGCGAGACCGGACCATGCCAGCGCGCACGCCAGCCCGGAGGAGATAAAAAACCTTCTTGCTTTCTCTCTCATGGAATGTTGCTTTCCTGACATGGGATGACTTCAACCCTGGGCAGACCCGGATCCCTCTCCTCATTAGTATATCCACACGGCCCGAGGGCTGTCCGAAGCCTGTGGTGACCGCAGGTCGATGATTGCGGATCGTTTAGACTGGAATACGTGGGTGAAGAGCCGGCGCCCCTGCTGGTGGCCGTGGTCGGGCCGACCGGGTCGGGCAAAAGTGAACTTGCTCTGGGCATTGCTGCAGAGTTGGACGGCGAAGTCGTCAATTGCGATTCGCTGCAGGTGTACCGCTACCTCGATATCGGTACGGCGAAGCTCCTTCCGGATGAACGCCGTGGTATTCCGCATCATCTCCTGGACATTCTGAATCCGGACCAGTTGTTCGCGGCCGGAGAATATGCCCGGGTGGCGCGCCCGGTCCTGAAGGATATCGCGGCGCGGGGGCGTTTACCTGTGGTCGCGGGAGGGACGGGGTTTTACCTTCGCGCCCTGCTCGACGGTTTGTTCCCCGGCCCCGGCCGCAACGAGACCCTAAGGCGGCGCCTGGCGCGGCGTGAAGCGAGCCATCCCGGCTGGCTGCACCGGCTGCTCGCCGGATTCGACCCGGTTTCGGCAGCACGAATTCATTCGAGCGACGTCCAAAAACTAATACGGGCGGTGGAAGTGCTGCTTCAAACGCGCCGCCCTATTTCTTCGTGGTTCGCCGATCGGCGGGATGCGTTGGAGGGTTTTCGGGTCGTGAAGATCGGCCTCGACCCGCCGCGCGAGGCGCTGTACCAACGTCTCGACGCCCGCTGTGCCCGTATGTTCGAGGGCGGCTTGCTCGATGAGGTGCGAAGGGTACTCGAAATGGGGTATCCGCCGGAGAGCAAGGCGCTACAGTCGCACGGTTACCGGCAGGCTGTCCAGATGATCCAGGGGAAACTGGAGCCGGACGAGGCGCTGGACCTGGCCCGGAGGGACACGCGGAGGTACGCGAAGCGGCAGTGGACCTGGTTCCGCAGGGATGCAGGGGTCGAGTGGCTGCCGGGCTTCGGAGGGGAACCGGAACTGCTGGGCAGGGCGCTGGAGAAAATAAGAGAAATCCCCACCTGAAATTCCATCGAACCACCGAGTAGTGGTGCTACTCTGGCAACTTACGTGCTAGAGGTTTTGCGGGCACATGAAGGCCAAAAAATATTTTTGATTTTCGTCGGAACATTTTCTTCTTTTACTCGTCTCTACAGCTGGAACCAACCGGTTCAGATTGATGCAGTCGAGACTACGAACCAACCGGTTCAGGAGCTAGAGAGACGATGAAGAGATTCTTATTCGTATTCGCGATTGTGGCGCTCGCCGTGGCGAGCGCGAAGACGTACACGGTGACGTTGTTTCAGGACTCAGTTCTGGCAGGGACCGAACTGAAAGCCGGCGATTACCGGCTCGACCTGACGGATTCCAAGATCGTCGTAAAGAGCCGCAAGCAAGTCGTGGAGAGCTCGGTGAAAGTGGAGCAGGGCGACGCGAAGTTTTCCGCGACGACCGTGCGCTATGCCAACGCCGACGGCAAGTTCCGCATTCAGGAGATCCGGCTGGGCGGCACCAACCTCAAGCTGGTCGTTGATTAGGTGAGGATGATGAGAAAGGGGGCAGACAGGCGTGTCCGACCCCTTTCTCAGCACGCTTTCCACGAATAGAGTTGCCAACGCAAGGTGGATCCAGAACCCACCTAACCCTGAGGAGCCGTTTGCTAGACTGAGTGAAAGTCGATGAAGCGGCTCCTCATTTTTGTTTTTCTCCTGTCATTCTCCCCTTCCGCGGCTGAAACCGTGCTCGTTCTGCCCTTGTTCAACGAGTCCGCGCAGAACCTCGATTGGATCGGCGAGAGCATTTCGCACACGATTTCGGAGGGGCTGACATCGCGCGGCCTGCTGGTGCTCGAGCGCGAAGACCGATCGGAAGTCTATCGCCGCCTTTCCATCCGGCCCAATGCGCGCCTGACGCATGCCTCGGTGATCAGGGTCGCGGAAGAACTCGACGCCAACCGCGTGGTTTACGGCGATTTCGAGGTGACGCCCTCACCCGCCGGCGCGGCCGGTTCGCGCGGCAGCATACGCATTACGGCCTACATGCTCGATATGGAGCGGATGCGGAAGGGGCGGGAATTCATGGAATCCGGTCCGCTGGAGGATCTGGCCCAGTTGCAATCGAAGCTGGCCTGGGAAGTTCTGCGGCTCCTGGCGCCGGAGTTGACGCCCTCGGCCGAAGAGTTTCTGAACGAACGCCCGCCCGTTCGCCTCGACGCCATAGAAAACTACACGCGCGGACTGCTCTCGGCAAATGCTGAGCAGAAACACCGCTACTTCACCCAGGCGTACCGGTTGGACGACCGCTCTTCCGAGCCGGCGTTCGAACTCGGCCGGCTGTACTGGCCGAAGAAGGAGTACCGCCTGGCCGCCGACTGGCTCGCGCGGGTCAAGCCCAACTCTCCAAGGTTTTTCGAATCCACCTTCCTGCTGGGACTCTGCCGGTACTTCCTGGGAGACTACTCCGGGGCGCGGTCGGCATTTGAGCGGGTTGCGCAATCGGTGCCGCTGAACGAGGTCTACAACAATCTCGGGGCGGCGGAATCGCGACTGAACCGGCCGGAGGCGCTGGAGACGTTCCGCAAAGCGCTCGAAGGCGACCAGGCAGATCCCGATTACCACTTCAACGTTGGTTACGCGCTCTGGAAACGCGGGGATTTCGCCGCCGCGGCCGATAGCTTTCGGGCTGCGCTCGCGCGCAACCCCGAGGACGCCCAGGCCACCACGCTGCTCGGCCACTGTCTGAATAAGACCGGCCCGCGAGCCGGCGACCCACAAACACAGGGGCTCGAGCGGGCGAAGCCCAACTTCGAAGAGGGCGCATACCGCCAGTTGAAAGCGGCGCTCGAAGGCCGAAAGCGCAAATAGGGTCTACAATCAAAAGCTGCGGGACGGGCATGCCCGTCCCCTACAAACCCCATGTCCTACCTGGCCGCTCTACTTCTGTGTACTCTGCTCTGCCTTGCAGACGAAAAACCAAAAACAGCCGAGACTGCGAAGCCCGCCACCCAGACGCGCATGGACGCCGCGGCGCGGCGGAACGAAAACGTGCAGGTGAACCGGATCGATAACGACGCCGTCAAGGAGTCCAACGTGCGGCTCGGCAACAACGTCACCATTGTCTCCGAGGCCCCGGTGGAATCCAGTTACTTCGCCACCGAACACGGCCGCCCGGCAGCCGGCGGCCCGATACTCCCGGCGGCGAACCCGCAGCCCGCCTTCCATGGCGAGTTGTTCTGGTGGCATCAGAACAGTGTCTTCAACGCGCGCACGTTCTTCCAGGTGGGCGGCGTGAAGCCTTCCCGCCGCAACACGTTCGGCGGCCGGTTTACCGGCGGCTCGGATCAAACCGGTTTCTTCACCGCGAACGTCACCGGGCGCAAAATCCGCGGTATGGTGAACGGTAACGTGCTGGCGCCGCTGGCCGAAGAGCGCACCCCGCTTGCGGCCGACCCGGAGGCGCGCGCCATCATATCGAGATTCCTGGCCGCGTACCCGGCCGGGCTTCCCAACCGGCCGGACTTCGACCCCCGCGCCCTCAACACCAACGCTCCGCAGCGGATCGACGAAACGGATGGCGACTTCCGCTGGGACCGCGACGCGGGCTCCCGGGCCAGAATCGCGGCATCCTATACGATGAGCCGGCAGCGCGTCGATGCTTTCCAACTCGTGGCCGGGCAGAATCCGGATACGAACATCAATTCGCACCGCGGGCGGATCGCTTACCGCCGCAACTTCTCGCCGGCGACCGAACTGGCGGCGGGCATCACGTTCAACCGCGTCACCTCGCTTCTGGATTCCGAGCCGAACGCCGTGGGCCCGAGGGTGCGATTCGGGTTTCAGATCGAGGAACTCGGTCCGGACAGCATGTTCCCGATCGACCGCGTGCAGAACAGCTACCGCTACGGCGCCGTCGTCAGGCGACTGGCTGCCGGCGGCCGGCACGCGTTGACGTTCGGCGGCGACCTAACCCGCTTCCAGTTGAACGGCGTCGAGAGCAACAACCAGCGCGGGTTCTTTCAGTTCACCAACAATTTCGGCAGGTTGGCGATCGAGAACCTCAGGCGCGGCGCGCCGTCGCTCTATGAGGTGACGGTTGGCGAACTGGCGCGCGGCTTCCGGAACTGGACGGCGAACGGCTTCTTCGGCGACAAGTGGAAGGTTGCCGGCCCGCTCGACATCTACTATGGCGTGCGCTACAACCTGGTCTCCGCACCCGTCGAGGTGAACGGACTCAACCAGATTCCCTTTGGGTGCGACTGCAACAACTTCAGCCCGCGTTTCTCGATCGCATGGCGTTTTGCGAGTGATTGGGTGCTGCGGACCTCTTACACAACGTCATTCGGCGAGATCCTTCCGGTGACTTACCAGCAGATACGCAACAGCGCGCCGCTGGTCCATTACTTTATCGTGCAGAATCCGGATCTCGTGAACCCGCTCGGCGGCATCAACCTCGCCGACCCGAACGTCCGCACCTCGCCGACCATTCTTTCGCCGGATATGGTTTCGCCCTACGCCCACCAGTACAACCTGAGTTTTGAGCGCCGCATGGCGGGCGGGTACATGGTGCGGTTCGGTTACGTGGGCAGCCGTTCCTTCAAGCTGCTGAACGACTACATCATGAATCGCGCGGAGCCGATTCCGGGCATCCCCACCACTCTGGATACGGTGGACCTCCGCAGGCCCGACCCGCGTTACTACGACACCAAGCTCATCCTCAACGGCGGCATCGCTTACCTCGATGCGGCGCAGGCCTCACTCGATATCCCGATGCGGCACGGCCTGATGGCAACCGTGAGTTACACGTTCGGCAAGGCGATCGACGAGGGGGCGGACTACGCTTTCACCGCCGCCAACAAGGACCTGCTCACGGGGCGCAGCCAGTGGCAGTACGACAGCCTGAAGGACAAGAAAGCGCTGAGCCTGTTCGATTCCACCCACGCGCTGCTCGTGAGTTATTACTATGACGTGCCGCGGCTGGCCGGTTCCGGCGGCTGGAAGGCATGGCTGGCGAACAACTGGCAGATCTCCGGCGTGACGATGATGAAATCCGGTACGCCGCTGACGTTGTTCGTCGGTTCGGATGCGCCCGGTTACGGGAACGTCGACGGCGGATCGAGCGACCGGCCCAACATTATCGACCCCTCGATTCTGGGGAAGACGATTTCGAATCCCAACACCGCGCCGCTGATTCTCCGCCGCGACCGCTTCGCCTTCATCGGGCCGAACGAGCTCCGCGGTTCGCTCGGCCGCGGGACTTTTCGTAAGTCGCCGATCGCGAACTTCAACACCGCGCTGTCGAAGCAGTGGCGCTGGGGCGCCGGCGGCGAAAGGACGGTTCTATTCCGCGCCGAAGCATACAACCTGACGAACCACCCGCAATTCGACGAACCGCAGAGGAACCTTTCCGCCCCGCCATTCGGCAAGATCACCAACACACTGAACGACGGCCGGGTGCTCCAGATGGGCCTGCGGGTGGTGATGTAAAGCTGTAGAATGTTCGGGAGGTCTGCCCATATGCAACGACGTGATTTGCTGAAGTCCGCCACTGCCGGATTGACGATTCTGAAGAGCGGTACTCTGCGAGGCCAGAGCGCTCCCAGCAACAAGCTCAATGTCGCCCTCGTGGGCGTGTGGGGCCGCGGGACCGCGCACTACGATTCCATCAGGAACGAGAACGTAGTGGCGCTCTGCGACGTGAACGACATACGCACCAAAGAGGCCGCCCAGCTTTTCCCGAAAGCCAAGGTGTATTGGGACTGGCGCAGGATGCTCGACCAGAAGGACGTGGAGGCGGTTATCATCTGCACCGCCGATCATCACCACGCGTTCATCGCCAACTGGGCGCTGAATCGCGACATGCACGTGTTCTGCGAGAAGCCGCTGGGCATTACGGTAGAGGAAGCGCGCACGGTTCGGGCGAACTACCTGAAGCGGAAAGCGAAGGTGGCGACGCAGCACGGAACGCAGCGCCACTCGTATCCGAACTTCACCCGGCTGCGCGAGCTCATTCTCGACGGAGCGATCGGCGAACTCAAGACGGTGCATAGCTGGGACAGCCGCAAACTTCCCAGGCCGGGCTACCCGGCGGGCGAAGGCATGCCGCCCGCGTCGCTGCACTATGAGCAGTGGATCGGGCCCTCGCCGTATCATCCTTACAGCCCGCAATACTTCGGCGGCTCCAACGGCCTGAACTGCCTGTTCTGGAACATGTACAGGGACTTCGGCGTCGGGCAGATGGGCGACATGGGCGCGCACACGATGGACCTTGCGTGGAACGTCGTCGATGCGGGCGCGCCAGCCTCCATCGAGATCGACCAGGAAGTCAGCGATAAGTTCGATCCGAACATCACGCCGGTGCGGTTGAAGGCGACCTTCGAGCATCCGGCGAACAGTTGGCGCGGGCCGGTGACGCTGGTCTGGTATCAGGGCGGACTCAAGCCGGAAAGCCCCAGGAACTACATCAACGTCGAGCGCATCGGCAACGGGGCGATCTTCGAGGGCACGAAGGGCACCATCATCGCTGATTTCACGACCCGCATCATTCTGCCGAACAACGACGACGGCGACCTGACGTATTACAAGCGCCGCGGGAAAGAAGAATTGCTGCCGCTTGTCCACGGGACAGGATCACCGACGCAGGCGTCGCGCCCGCGTCCTTCCGCCCGGCAGGCCGGGCGCCCGTGGACCCCTCCGCCTCCGCCGGCCGGCATGAAAGCTAATCCGAGCGCCGAACCCTCGCCTGACGGCTTCCCCGTGATCCAGTTCACGGAGGCCGGGCTCCCGGCGGCTATCGGCATGCCGAATACCGACGTCGCCCGCAGCGGCGGCCGTCCGGACCCGTTCCAACTGGAGTGGATCGATGCATGCAAGGGCCGTTACAATGGCGTCACCCACGGCACGAGCAGCAAGACCCACTGCGACTTCGACTACTCCGGCACAATGATCGAGCAGATGCTGCTGGGCCTGGTGGCGCATCGCGCGGGCAAACGGCTGGAGTACGACCCGGTTGCCGGTCGCGTGACCAACATGGCTGAGGCGAACGAGTGGCTGAAGCGTAAGTACCGCGACAACTGGACCTTGAACGGATAGCTGAGGTTGTGGATTGTAGGTTGTGGGCTGTGAGGGGCGTGTTCCCAAACAGCCCACGGTCCACTACCGCAGGGTGCGGTACTCGATTTTTCGCAACCCTCCAGTGGTCGCGTACGAGGCGAATCCGAAGGGGGCGGAGAGTTTGATGTCTCCATACCGCAGCCCGATCGAGCGGCCCCGAATGTCTACGTTGATCACGCTCTCGCTGTCGATCCATGCCCTGATGCGATCGGCCGTCACCTGAACGCGGAACTCGTACCAGCGCGCAGGTTCAAACTCGAAGTAGGTGCGGGTTTCGTTATCCGCGGCGTCCCAGCCGTCCAGGTTCGACAGTCCGACGATATCGCCGCCCCATCCGCCCGTGACCCAGGTGCAGTAGGACTTTCCGACGGGGAATGTCATGGAGGCGAAGAAGTCGCTGCCGGCGAGGCGGGCGGCTTCGAACCGGACCTCGTAATCGACCTGCGGAAAAGCGCCGGTATACGTGATCCCCGTCATCGGTTTGCCGGGCGGAAGGACTATCACGCCGTTTTCGATTCGAACCGGCCCGTGTCCCTTGAACGGCGTTTCCCGCCACCCCTCTAAAGACTTCCCGTCGAACAGCGGTTGCCACTCGCCGGGCTTAACCTGGGCGGTTGCGGCGAGGCAGAGCAGTGCGGCGAGGAGAATGTAGCGCATAGTTAGGCGAAATATAGCACGCCGTACCCTTACTCATGTCTCAACGCGACCAGGGGATCGACGCGGGTTGCACGTCGTGCGGGAATGTAGCTCGCGAGACAGGCGGCTGCGAGCAGCAGCAGGCAGACCGAGACGAAGGTCGCCGGATCAGTCGGTGTAATGCCGAACAGAAAGCTGGAAACGACTCGCGTAAGCGCGAGCGCTCCGGCGCAGCCTATCACTATCCCGGCCAGAGCCATGCACAGTCCCTCGGCCAGCACCATTCGGAGCACATCGCGAACCCGCGCGCCCAAGGCGATCCGGATACCCAACTCATGCGTGCGGCGCGTCACCGAATACGCCATTACGCTATATACCCCGATGACGGCGATAACCAGAGCCAGGAGCGCGAATGCGCCCAGCAAGAGCATCCTTTGGCGGCGCTGCGCGACCGAATTGGACAACCGCTGATCGAGCGACTCGACAGCGAACATCGGCTGAGTGCGATCGATGCCGGCGACTACTTTTCTGATCGCCGGGACGAGGCTGGAAGGCTCCACGGAGGTCTTGACGACGAGGCTCATCCAACCGGACGGCGCCTGCTCATAAGGTCTGTAGAGTTCGGCCCAGACGCGGTCATCGAGGCCGCGATGACGGATATCCGCTACCACACCAACGACGGTGACCAGCCCCGCTTCGCTGAACCGGATACGCCTGCCCACAGGGTCCAGGTTCGAGAAGAGAATCTGTGCCAGTTCCTCATTGATGATGGCTACCGGTTGCGTTCCGTCACGGTCGCCCGCGTTGAAGAAGCGTCCTGCGCGTAGCGGAATCCGTAAGGCGTTGAAGTAGCCGGCGCTTACGGAAGTAGGGACGACCGTAGCGTCTGTCTCCGCACCGCCCTCCGCGGCCAGGCCGCTCGCAAGCGAGTTGAACGTCACGAGCGGGCTTGCATCCGTTACTGCGGCGTGTTCCACGCCCGGGATCTTGCGGACTTCATCCAGCACACGGCTGAAAAACGTGGCCTGCCGCGCGGGATTGTAGAGTCCAGCCGGAGCGAGTGACACATCGGCCAGGAGCACATTGCGCGTGTCGAAGCCGGGATTCACGCTCATGAGGGAGACAAAACTACGGATGAGCAGTCCCGCTCCAACGAGGAGCACTAGCGACAGCGCCAGTTGAGCGGCCGCGAGCGCACTCCGTACACCGAGCCGGCCCGGACGGCGAACCGCGGGTGAGCCGCCTTCCTTGAGGCTGGTATTCAGATCGACTCTGGAAGCGGTGAGCGCGGGCGCGAGTCCGAAGGCGATGCTCGTAGCCAAAGAGCAGAGGACGGCGAAGCCAAGCACGCGGGCGTCGATCGGAACGTGCTGTGGGAGTGCAGCCGGGATAAGGAACGCCAGCGCCGGGGCCCCCAAATACGCCAGTGCCAGGCCCGCCAGCCCGCCGAAGGTCCCCAGTAGCAGGCTCTCCATGAGGAGCAGCCGAACGATGCGCGAACGCGCGGCGCCGATTGCGGCCCTGATGGCAAGCTCCCGCGTACGCGCTACTGAGCGCGCCAGAAACACGTTCGCAACGTTCGCGCACGCGATCAGCAGAATGAAAGCCACAGCCCCCATCAGAACGTACACTGCGGTACGGGAACCGCTGGCCAACTGCCGCTGGAGGGGCACAACCTGCACGGTGGCCGCAGCATGGTAACCAGACCAGGGCGTCGGATACTGGCTATCCATGCGCCGTGCGATCACCTCGAGGTTCGCGCGCGCCTGTTCGGCGGTCACTCCCGGCTTCAACCGGCCGATCACGCCGTCCAGGCGCTTCATCGCTCGGCCGGGCAGGGCGCTCCGCTCGTCCACTGCATCCGGCAGCCACACGCCGGTGTCGGCCGCGCCGGGGCTGAGGAAACCGGGCGGCATCACGCCGACTACCGTGTACGGCGCGCCATTCAGCAGGATCGGCTTACCCAGGACTTCGGGATCGGCGTGGAAGTAGTTTCGCCACAGCGCATCGCTGAGAATGGCGACCCGGCTATTGCTCGGCTCTTGTTCCTCCGGCCGGAAAGCCCGCCCGAGGCGGGGCTCAATTCCCAGCATCGGGAAAAGCCCGGCCGTGACGCGTCCCGCTTGCACACGTTCGGCCGTCCGGTTATTCGCTGTCAGGTTAAGGCCGGCTCCAGCTACATAAGCTTCGAGCCGCTCAAACGCCGAGTTCTGCTGCTTCCAGGCCGCGTACTCCGGCGTGAATGCCATGGCGCGCTTGAATTTGGGGAAGAACTCCGCCGCCCAGACCAGTCGCTCGGGGTGAGCGTACGGCAGCGGCCGCAAAAGGACCGCGTTCACGACGCTGAAAATGGCGGTGTTGACGCCGACTCCGAGGGCCAGCGTTCCAACGATTGCGGCCGTGAATCCGGGGCTCTTGCGCAGCGCGCGCATGGTGTACCGCAGGTCCGTGACGATGGCCTCGACCCACGCCGTGCCGCGCGCGTCCCGGCAGTCTTCCTTGACCTGCTCGATTCCACCGAATTCGATCCGCGTGCGGCGGCGCGCCTCCTGCTCGCAAATACCGTCCCGCATCAGGTCGTCAACCCGGGATTCGAAGTGGAAGCGCAGTTCCTTATCGAGGTCACGCTCGAGTTCGGGCTTCCGCACCAACCTCCGCCACCAGTTCACAGCGCCCCTCCTTCCTCTGCGAGCCGCAGGATACGCCCGACGGCCTCGCTCAAGCGCATCCAATCGGCCGTTTCAGTCCTGAGCTGAGCGCGACCTCTTTCCGTCAGGCTGTAGAACTTGGCCTCGCGGCCCGTTTCCGTTTCTTTCCACTCCGCCGACAGGAACTTCCTGTTCTCCAGGCGATGCAGTGCGGGGTAGAGGGAGCCTTGCTGAACCTGGAGGACATCCCGTGAGATCTGCTGGATTCTCTGCGCAATCGCGTAGCCGTGAATCGACCCGGCGGCGACCACCTTGAGGATGAGGAGATCGAGGGTGCCCTGCGGCAGGTCTGATTTCGGCGGCTTCATGGCAGTTCACTTTTATCACGGCAATATGTAGAAGTGCAAGGGGTGCAGAGCACACACAAAGAAAAAATCCGCAGGACTACCACCGTTCAGGTGAGAGTCTTACCACCCTCGGGGCACTACACTACCGATGGCTCCCGTAGTTGCGTCCGTGCTTGCCTTGCTGATGGCCGCGCAGGCCACGGTCCTTCAGATCCGTGTGGTGGAGGGCGAGGGCGCGGTCCATCCCGCCGGGTCGCGAGGCCCGGGGTTGACTCTTGAAATCACGGATCAAGTGGGCAGGCCGGTTTCGGGGGCTGTCGTGAGCCTGCGTCTGCCGGACGACGGGCCCGGAGGTGCGTTCGCGAACGGCATGGCAACGGAAATCCTCGTCACCGGAGCGGACGGCCGCGCCGCCACCAGGCCGATAAGGTGGAACCGGATTCCGGGGCCCGCGCAGATCCGGATCACCGCGGTCCGAGATCGGCTGCGGGCCGGAACCGTAGTCACGCAGTACGTCAATGACCCTGACGCGAAGGGCCCTACCCCCAGTACACCGGCAAGGGTCGAGCGCTCCAGGACCCGTTCGAAGTGGATGAAGGTTGCTTTGATCGCGGCGGGAGCGGCGGGCGCGGGGCTCGCTGCCGGAATGGTGGTGCGCGGAGGCGGGGCGAAGAACGCAGCCGACCCGGCAGGTGGCGTGCAGATCGGTCCGCCCTCGATTATCGTTTCGAAGCCATGATGACCCGAGCTATCTCAATCCTTCTGCTCGCGGCCGGCGCCGCGGCTGCGCAAATCGCAGTCCCGCGAATCGGCTGCTTCGTTGACGACGCGCGCCGTCTCCGGCCGGTGCTCGGCGTGGCGGGCAATTTCCTCATAGGAGAGCCCGAAGCTGAAGAGGTTCTGGCGGCCGTGTGCATGGACAACCTCACCATTGTGAAGCGGGCGGAATCGCTCGAGATTCGCACCCGCGATGGGGTGTCGGAACGGTCCGCCCCCGCCGGAACCGCGCTGTTCCAGCTTGCGGATAAAGGATCGAATGTCCTCGTGTTCTTTCCTGAAACAGGAGAGTGGTTGAGCGTGAGCCGCCGGTCCGTCCGGACGGTTGAGCATGAGGAGATGGGAACCGAAACCCTGCTCCTGCCCAACGGGGGCCGGCTCACTTCCCGAGGCGCGGAGTTGGTTCTGATCGACGCGGCGGGTGAAGAGCGCACGATCGCGCTCCCCGGCGAGGCGGCCTCGCTCGAGTGGTTGGGCCAAGGGTGGGTGCGGATACGGCTCGCCGGGGACGAAGGGCACGTCGCGTTCTCGCTTGATCGTGAGCAGGTTTACCGCTTGCCGGAGGCCGCGCAGTGACCGCGCGCTGGCTGCTCGCCCTGGCGCTCGCCGCATCGCCGGCACTCGCGCAGATCAAGCTGTACGTTGTCGATGGCAAGATCGACCGGCCGGTCGCGACCGCGTACGATTTTGGGGCCACGGAGGTCGGCGGCACGGTCGAGGTGCTATTCCGGCTTCGCAACCCGGGGCCGGCCGCGGCGAAACTGGACAAGCTCGATTCGGCGGGAACCGGCTTCCTGCTGCTGAACACGCCGCGCCTGCCCGTGACGCTGCTCGCGGGCGCGTTCGCCGATTTCACGGCGCGGTTCCAGCCGGTCACAGCGGAGGGCCACAGCGCCAACCTGTACATCAACAATGGCACCGTGCTGCTGGTTGGGTCCGGGCAACCGGCGCCGGCCGTGCTCTATGAAGGCGCCGCGCTCGCGCCGGGCAGCACGCTCGATTTCGGAACGCTGGAGCGGGGAACGACCGCGTCACGCCGGTACATGATCGAGAACCGCAACGCGGCGCCAGTTGAGATCAGGCAGGTTGCGGCCGAGGGCGGCGGCTTCCGGGTCGCGGGCGCCCCAGCAATGCCGGTGACGATTGCGCCGCGCGATTCGCTCTCCTTCGAAGTTGTTTGGGACCCGCAAACAGCGGGGCCTGCCGAGGGCGTGCTCAACGTGAACCGCCTCGGCTTCCGTCTTACCGGAACCGCCAGCGATCCACCCTTCCCGCGGCCCACAATCGCGCTTGACACACTGGCGCTCAAGAGCGGCCAGCAGGCGCGCATCGCGGTGCGCTTCGATACGCCATCGCCGGCCACCGGGACGGGGCAGTTGCGGCTGGAGTTCATCGGCCAGGCAGACCCCGGCTTCGGCTTCCTCGCGCCCGGCTCCGGCCGCACGGTGCAATTCGGCGTGCAGAAAGGGAAGGACCTGGCCACTTTCGGCACGCGCGCCGACATCGAATTCCAGACGGGAACCACGGCGGGCGCGATCGTCATCACGGCTATCCTGGGTCCGTACACCGAGCAGGCTACCGTGCAATTGGCGCCGCTCGCGGTTCAGATCGACTCGGCCAGAGGCACGCGTACGGCGTCCACTATTGAGCTGGCAATCGGCGGGTTCGATAATACCCGAACCGCCGGCCCGCTCGCGTTCACGTTCCGCAACCGGGGCGGGCAGGTGCTCGGGGGAGGCGCCGTTCGCGCGGACGCCGCTGCCGCCTTCAAAAACCATTTCGAAACCGCGAACTCCGGCGGGCTGTTTTTCCTGCGCGCGGCATTTCCGGTTGCGGGCGCGATCGCGCAGATCGATTCCGTGGACGTGGAGATGCCGAACTCGGCAGGAACCGCGACCAAAAATGTCAAAATAACAGAGTGATTCCTGTCGCCCTTACGATTGCCGGTTCAGACCCGAGCGGCGGGGCCGGCATACAGGCGGACCTGAAAACCTTCCACCAGTTCGGCGTCTACGGAGAAGCGGCGGTGACGCTGCTAACGGTTCAGAACACGGTGGGGGTTGACCGCGTGGAGTGCATGCCCGCCGATCTGGTCGTCGCGCAGGTTCGCGCGGCGATCTCGGACATCCGGCCCAGTGCCGCTAAAACGGGAGCGCTGGGAAACCGCGAGGTCGTCGAGGCTGTTGCGGCGTTGGCTGAGGAGTTCGATTTCCCGCTGGTTGTCGATCCGGTGATGATTTCCAAGCACGGTGCGCCGCTGGTGGCCGCGGAAGCGCGCGAGGCGATTGCGACGAAGCTACTGCCGCGCGTTACCCTGCTGACGCCGAACCTTGCGGAGGCCGCCGCGCTCGCCGGGTTCGAGGTGGCGGACATTGCGGCAATGCGGCGTGCGGCTCTTCGGCTGGCGGAGATGGGCGCGAAGGCTGTCCTGGTGAAGGGCGGCCACCTGGAGGAGTGCGCAACAGACGTGCTCTACTCGGATGGCGAATGGCACGACCTCCCCGCGGCGCGCATCGCGACGGTGCATACGCACGGCACGGGCTGCACTTACTCGGCTGCGATCACGGCCGAACTCGCGCGCGGTACTCCGCTGCCGGCGGCGGTTGCGAGAGCCAAGGCGTTCATCACGGAAGCCATACGCACGAACCCGGGCCTGGGGCGCGGCTCGGGTCCCGTGAATCACCACGCGCCCGCTGGCCGGATCGCCAACACGTAATCGCTGTTCGTTCGCCTGGCTACATCGATCGTGGCGTTGTGGCCGATTGGGCGGCGGAATTCACTTCCCGTTTCGAGATCGATCACCCGGATATCGTAACGGCCTTTAGGCAGGCGGAAGCGCAGCCGCAGCCTGGACTCTCTTGGGACTCCAAGGTACTGCTTTCCGAAGGCCTGCACGGTGCGGTCTCGCAGGTATGCGATCCAGATGCGGCTGGCCGGGTCGGCGAGGCATGCGAGTTGATAGCCGCCCTGCGCTTCGATGGACTTTGGACAGGCCAGGAGGCCTGTCCCACCTTCGTAGACCGCCAACAGGTTCCGCTCCGTCCGTTTCGCCTGGTATTCGCGATAGGCCCGGACGATATCGGCGGTTGCCGCGGGCCGCTCGGGCGAGAATCGTTTTGGCAGCGAGCGGAAGACCTCAGAGGCGCGGCGGTACTCGTCCGGGAAGTCGTAGGTCCACTGCATGAAGCCGGGGCCGCCGGCCATCAGGGTGAGCCAAAGCGCGTCGCGGTGGCTGCGCTTCTGAACTTCAGCGGGCGCCGTGCTATCGAGCACACCCCATTCGCCAGGAAAATTCACCATGCCGGCGCGCAGAACCGCCGTCGTAGCGCCGGTGACCGCCGCGAAGTCGATGCGCGAGTTTTCGCCGCACTGCCCGGCGTAGAGGTGGGAAGAGTAGAAATCCACGCCCGCCCGACTGCTCCACTTGAGCGGGTCGAACACCGTGAGGCCGCTGCCGGGGTGGGAGATTGTGACGGGCATGTGAGGCAGCCGCTGCTTGATGTAGCGAACGATCTCTTGCGTCCACCGGAGTTCCGCGGCCTCATCCGGCCCGGAGCCCTGTTCGTTGTAAAGCTCGAGCGCGAACACCTGCGGCTCTTCCGCCACCCAGGCGAGCGCTTCGTCGAGATACTGCTTCTGGCAGGCGAGCACGTCGGGGTCCGTGAACCAGTCGCCCGATTCGCGGCTGACGAGTTTGCGGCCGATCAGGAAGCGCTTCTGTGCGGGGGTGGCGCGCGCGAGTTCGTCCGGGGTGTAGTGGGGCAGCGCGTAACGCTCGAGCGCGTCGCGGCTCATGTAGCCGCTGAGCCACGGCTCCGGAACGATCTGGAGAAGCACGCGTATGCCGTGAGGCCGGGCAGCGGCGAAGGCGCGGTGGAACACTTCGCGCAGTCTTGGATTGAGCCGGCCGCAGATATCGAGCACGTCTTCGACGATGCGGGCGCGCGGGAATAGCCGCACCGCGGTGACTCCGTTCGCGGCGAGGATTCCGAACCACTGCCGCATGAGGTCGTCGGAAGCGTCCCATAGGTCGATGTGGCCGAGACCGGCCGTCTTCTGATCCGTCCAGATGTGAGGTTCGACGCGGCGGCGCTCTTCAGGCGAGAGTTTCACCATCGAGAGCGGAATCATGTTGGCGTGAAATCCGCCGAGCGGCACGAATAACTCGCCCGAGCCGGTGCGAAACCAGCCATCGGGGGACAGGCGAATATCGCTCGATTCCGCGCGAACGCCGAGTGAAAGCGCGACGGTAAGCAGGGCCAGGCGTGCCCATTGGCAGCTCATGCGGCCATTATCCCGCTTGCGCAAGGGTGTTACGATTCGAGTAGCGGGAACAATCTGGGTTCGGAACGCAGGGGGGATTATGGTGGGCATCGATGCGTTCTCCCTCGGTCTTGTAGCGATTGACGACGATGCGGCTTCCCTTCAGTTGATCGCGGCGGCACTGAAGGGGTTGCCGGTCCAAATCGACAGCGCCACTGATCCGGGAACCGGCCTGGAGCTGGTGCTGCACAAGCGGCCTGAAATCGTTCTTCTCGACCTTGTGCTGCCGAGGATCAGCGGGATGGAACTGCTCGAACGCATCCTCGACGCGGCGCCGGAAACCGAGGTCATTCTGATAACGGGCCACTACTCGACCGCTTCGGCGGTCGAAGCCGTCCGCAAAGGCGCGAGCGATTACCTGACAAAGCCTGTCTCCGTGGCGGCGCTGCGGCGGCGAATCGCTGCCATTGCGGATGATGTTCGCCGGCGCCGGATGGCCCTCGACCTCGACGCGGAGGTTGTGAAGGCGCACCGGTTCGAGGGGATCGTCGGCCGCAGCCCGCTCATGCTGCAAGTCTTCAGCCGGATCCGGAGGGTCGCACCCCACTTTCGAACGGCGCTGATCGTCGGCCCGACCGGGACAGGGAAGGAGTTGGTAGCCAGGGCGCTGCACCACATGAGCGAGCCGGCGCCGGGGCGCTTTGCCGTGTGCAATTGCTCGGCGGTGGTGGAGACACTTTTTGAAAGCGAGCTGTTCGGGCACGCGAAAGGCGCCTTCACCGGGGCGGGCCAGGACAAGACCGGGCTGTTCGAATACGCCAATGGCGGCACGGTGTTTCTGGACGAGATCGGCGACATGCCGCTCGAGGCGCAGAGCAAGCTGCTGCGCGTGCTCGAAAATGGCGAGGTGCAGCGCGTGGGTTCGCCGGCTGTGCGCAGGGTGAGTGTGCGCGTGATCGCGGCGACGAATCGCGACATCCAGGAGCGCATGGCGCGGAAGCTGTTCCGGGAGGACCTCTATTACCGGCTGTCCATGGTGGAGATCCGCTTGCCGCGCCTGGCCGATCGGAAGGAAGACCTGCCGCTGCTGGAGCGCTGCTTCCTCGAAGAGTTTTCCCGCCAGTATGGCAAGGGCATCCGGGCGATCACGCCGCGAGCGCAGCTTGTGCTGGCGCGGTATCCATGGCCCGGCAACGTGCGCGAGTTGCGCAGCGCGCTCGGGAGCGCCTGCATGATGGCCGACAGCGACACTATCGACGTGAACGACCTGCCGGAAAGCGTGCGCTCGAGCGCTCCCGCGAAGGAAGGGGGCGAGGCGAACGAACTTTCGACCCTCGCCGAGGTCGAGCGCCGTTATGTGCTGCACGTGCTCGAACGCGTGGACGGCAACAAGGCGCGCGCGGCGAAAATCCTCGGCATCAACCGCGCCACCGTGTACCGCATCCTGGAAGAGAAGACGGCGTCGGCCGGCGCCGCCTAGAAAGTCGAGATCCAGCCGCCGTCCACCGCGAGAATCTGCCCGGTGATAAATGCCGAAGCTTGCGAGGCAAGGAAGACGGCGGCGGGTGCGATGTCATCCGGCGTGCCCCAACGGCCGAGGGGCGTGCGCTTCTCGACCCAGGCGCTGAATTCGGGGTCATCCTGGAGCACCTGGTTGAGTTGCGTTCGGATGTAACCCGGGGCGATGGCGTTCACGCGAATGCTGCGGTCGGCCCAATCGACGGCGAGCGCTTTTGTCAGTTGGCCGATGCCGCCTTTCGAGGCCGTGTAGGCCGCGGTTGTTTTGCGCGCAGCGAAGTTCATCATCGAACCGATGTTGATGATGCTGCCGCCCGCGCCGGCCGTGATCGAGTACCGCGCGAAAGCCTGGGAGAGCACGAAGGCGGCGGTGAGGTTCACGGCGATGGTGTCGTCCCAATCGCGGATGGGGAGTTCCTCGGCGGGCCCGCGCCGTGTAATTCCAGCAGCGTTCACCAGGATGCCGGGGCGGCCGTGCCGGGCCACGACATTGTCGAACCAGCAGGGAATACCGCCGGTTTCGCGGAGATCGCAGGGGCAGCAGGAGACGTTTCGGCCGGCCGCCCGCAGCTCCGCCGCCGCGGCTTCGAGTTCGCTTTCGTTGCGGGCCGTGAGCAGGATGTCCGCGCCGGCCCGGGCCATGCCCCTGGCAATGCCTAAGCCGATTCCTTTACTGCCGCCTGTAATCAGAGCAAGTTCGCCGTCGAGCTGGAATTCTTTCATGAGCGCAAGATTTCATCGTACCTGGATTCAGGACCGTATCAGGGCACGGCTTCAGCCGTGCCGCAAGCGCTTGCCAAGCCACGGGCTTTAGCCCCTGGATACGCTGGGGACAGGGGCTAAAGCCCGGGTCTTTTCATGACGTTACGGCACGGCTAAAGCCGTGCCCTGATACAAGGCGGATGATACAAGGCCGATGCACAGCTATACTAATCCGCCGCGACTGGCCGGCTCACGCGGCCCGTGCGCTCGAGCCAGTTGCGGAACATCGCCGTGAAGTCGCGCGCGGACGGGTTCGTCGTCAGCTCCTCGATGCTGTAGCGCATCTTTCGGCGCCAGTTCGGATATTCCCAGGTGGTGGCGGGCAGGTTCTGCTGGTCGGCTTCCTTGGTAAGATCCTCCTGGTTGAGCGCCAGCAGTAATGAAGGCGCGAGCGCGAGCCACCCGACGAGAGCATTGTGCAGTTCGCCGGTCAGGTCCGGCAGTTTGGCGGCATCCCGCGGAAGCCAGTCGGGCAGCAGGCCGACTGCAAACAGCGCGTCCAGGAACTTCTGTTTTTCCGCTCTGCGCTCCGCCAGGGCTTCATGGTAGCCGGCCTCATCGTGAAGCAAACCGACGCTGTGGCGCGCCTCTATGTCGCGCGCCTGCCAGAAACCCGCCAGTGTAGGCAGGTCGTGTGTCGCCGATGAGACCATTGCCCTGACGGTGTAGTCCCGTGGGAGCTTGAGCCGGTTGTGGTCGTCCTTTTCAAAGTAGGGAATTCTGTAGCCGTATAACCCGAACCGCTCGAGCGCGTGGCGAATTTCGCCCGTCACTGTTCCCAGGTCCTCGCCGACAATCAACACGCGCTCCCTCACGCTCTCCAGCGCCATGATGTGCAGCAGTTCGTCGTAGTGATCGCGGACGTAGGCGCCGCCCGTGGGATCCATGCCCTCCGGAATCCAGTAGAGCCTGAAGAACCGCATGACGTGATCGATGCGCAGCGCGCCTCCGTGGCGGCAATTCTGGCGAATGGATTCGGCGAACAGGCGGTAGCCCGTCTCCCGATGGTGCTCGGTGTTGGGAGGAGGAAAGCACCAGTCCTGGCCTTTGGGCGAAAAGCTGTCCGGCGGCGCGCCGACGCGGCAGCCGGAAACATAATACGGCCGGTGTGCCCAGAGGTCCGCGCCGCAACTGTCGGTGGCGAGCGCGAGATCGTGATAGAGGCCGATGCTGAGGCCGCTGCGGCGGGCGTGCTGCTGTGCCGACTCCAGTTGCCGGTCAATCTGCCATTGGGCGTACTTGTGGAAGAGGACGGAGCGCCAGTGGCGCTCGCTGAATGCATGCGTGGCGGCGGATTCGGGATCGCGGTATTCCTCGGGCCAGTCCGGCCATACCCAGATGTCCGCGTTGCGCCGGTGGATCCATTCGTCCAGCGCGCACCAGGTGGCGTAACGGTCGAGCAACTCGCCCTCGCGCTCGATGAACCGGCGGAATTCGGCGGCGTCGGGTGTGCCGCGCCGGTACTCCGGCAGGAAGTTCAGAAAGGCCAGCTTCAGGCCGCGCATCTTGAGCGCGTAGACCCGCTCGTACTCCACAAACTCGGAGGCCCTGAGCGCCTCGATTTCCGCCTGAACTTCGGGAGCCGCAAACTGAACCTGCGCGCGCGGCGAGTTGCGGAAATCGCCGATACGCTCGAGATCGAGGTAAATCGGATTCTTGAAGAAGCTCGAGTTCGGAAGATAAGGACTGATGTTGAACGGATGGCGGTTCGCGATAGCGTGGAGCGGATTCAGGCCGATAAACGCCGCGCCCACTTCATCGGCCAGCCAGCCGGCGAGTTGTTCGAGATCGGTAAAATCGCCGCAGCCCCAATTCCGGTGCGAACGCAGGCCGTAAAGCGCGATGGCGAGACCGGCGGTGCGGTTGCCGCTGCGGATGGCCGGCGGTGTATACGCGTGGTCCGGGCACAGGATCAGCCGCATGGTCGCCGAGCGCGGCGGCGAATCCGCGGGCCGCAACGTGACCTCGGCTTCGTGGTAGCCGAGCACAGCTCCGGCGGGCAGCGGAACCTCCTTCCGAATGAAGCACACCCCGCGCAACTCGGCCCGCCCCGAGTTCTTCAGGTCCGAAAGAGAAATGGTGCGCCGCTCGCTCCCGCCCCCTTCCCAGCGGATTGTGACGTCGGCGGGAACTCCGGCCAGGTCGGAGGGAATGTTGATCCAGAATGCCTTCGCGGTTTCACCCAGGACGGCAACCGGCGGCAGCAAGCGGTTCCACTCGCTCCAGAGGCGGTCCTCCATTGCGAGGTCAAGCTCCTCACGGCTGCCGGCCGGGACGCCAAGGGCTTTCAGGATGCCTTTCTTCGTCTCCGGGGTTGTCGCGTGTACACGTCCCCATGTGTCGCCGTACTCCGGCTCGATACCCCACATTCGGGCAGCGCGATCCAGCGCCTGTTCGTATGATTCGGACTGTTTAAAAGTGCGGTGATTCATCAGCCCCAACACCTTTTTTGATTCTAACAGCGGCCGGCCGCCGGACCCAGATCCGTGTCAAAATGTTAAGCATGGAGCAGGATAACCCTGCCCGGACACGGGCGGCGGAGGCGGAACTTTTCGCCGGTCTCGACGAAGACGACTACAGCTACCTGGGCGACGCCGTCGTCACCACCAGACTCGACCGGGCGATCAACTGGGCGCGCAAGAATTCCATCTGGCCGATGACCTTCGGGCTGGCCTGTTGCGCTATCGAAATGATGTCGATGGGCGCATCCCGATTCGATGTCGCGCGGTTCGGCGCGGAGGTGTTCCGCGGCTCGCCGCGCCAATCGGACCTGATGATCATCTCCGGCCGCGTCTCGAACAAGATGGCGCCCGTGATCCGCCGGCTCTATCAGCAGATGCCCGAGCCCAAATGGGTGATCTCCATGGGCGCGTGCGCCACCTCGACGGGCGTGTTCAACAACTACGCCTTGATTCCGGTGAACCAGGTGATTCCCGTCGATGTGTACGTGCCGGGCTGCCCGCCCCGGCCCGAACAGCTCATTTACGCTCTGATGCAGCTACAGAAGAAGATCGAGAACCACCCTGGAACGGCGCGAGAAGTTCTGAACCTGGGCTGAGAAACCGCTTAGTAGCGATTCCGAGCTGCGACCGTAAGGGAGTCCTCATGGCCCGAACGTTGCTGCGACTGGGAGCGGGGCGGGGCTGCCCCGGCCCCACCGGGGGGGGGGTGT
>JAEZIJ010000142.1 GCA_023436715.1 Acidobacteriota bacterium | reverse complement strand
CGGCCGCATTCACCAACTTCAGTTCTTTGCTCTTCACGCGGGCAAGGACTTCCACCCGGCGCAGCTCTTTGCTGCTCATCGCTGTCCTTCCCACCCCGACCTCCATTCGAGGTCTTCAGGTTAGGGGTCATTTCTATCGAGGTCCAAAGGGGACATTATCAAAGTGGCGCGACAGCGGTTCATCGGGGGCGGTTCATCGGGAGCTTGTGTGATGATGGGACCAGTAGCGCGGCTAAAAGGGGGCACACCATTGATGCAACCTACGTTTTCGATCGTGATTCCCACCTACTGCCGACCCAAGCAGATTGCGCGTTTACTCGCTTCACTCACCGCGCTGCGGTATCCGCGCGAGCGGTGGGAGGCGCTCGTCGTCAACGACGGAGGAGAACCGGTGCCGGCCGGCGTCGCCGCGGAGTGCAAGTCCCGCATCGACCTCAAGCTCCTGGATCAACCCAGGACCGGACCGGGAGGCGCGAGAAATTTCGGCGTGGCCTGCGCCGGCGGCGAATTCATTGCCTTTCTCGATGACGACTGCGAGGCGAGTGCGGATTGGCTCGGCGCCATGGCCGGCCGCCTTCGCGATTCGAGCGGGCTCCTCTGCGGGGGGCGGATCGTGAACCGGCTGCACGACAACCCGTATGCTGAAGCCACACAGTTCCTGCTTGATTACCTCTACGAGCGACGTAGCCCGACCGAGTACATCGGCGGCTTCTTCATGACGAACAACCTTGCACTGAGGCGCGACGATTTCCTCCGTTTGGGCGGGTTCGATCCCGCTCTCCGCTTCGGCGAGGACCGCGATCTATGCCATCGTTGGGCCGTCTCGGGCGGGCGGTTTGCGTTCGTACCCGAGGCCGTCGTGTTGCACGCGCACTGGTTGAATTTCCGCAAGTTCCTCAAACTGCACCTCCAATATGGCGCAGGATCCGGCAGTTACCGGGCGGCATGCGCCAGAGATGGCCGGCCGAAGCCGCAGAGCAAGTCGCCGGGCTGGTACGGCGGCCTTCTGTCGAGCGGGTTCCGGCGCAGGGCTGGATGGCGGGGCGCGCAACTCTCGCTCCTGTTGGGTGCATCTCAGGTGGCCGCGCTGGCGGGCATGATCTTCCACAGGGCCCTGCTGCCGCCGCTACCGGGAACAACCGCGCGCAGCGCGAGCGCGTCCCACTAAGTGTGCGCATCCTGATCGTCGGGGACGTGATGTTGGGCCGCCTTGTCAATCAGATGCTCAAGGAGGCGGCTCCGGAATATCCCTGGGGTAACACGCTTCCGTTCTTCAGGGCCGCGGACGCCCGGTTCTGCAACCTGGAGTGCGTGCTGAGCGACCGCGGCCGCCCGTGGCGGGCCACACGCAAAATCTTCCACTTCCGGTCCGACGTCAAGAACGTTGCGGTGCTGCGGGAAGCGGGAATCAACGTCGTATCCATCGCAAACAATCACGTGCTCGACTACGAGTACGATGCGCTGAGCGAGATGTTCAGCGCGCTCGAGAAGGCGGACATTCGAGCGGCAGGCGCGGGCAGGGACCGCGCCGAAGCATGGCGTCCGGCCATTCTGACGGTTGGAGGAAGCCGTGTGGGCATAATCGCCTGCACCGATAATGAACCGGGATGGGAGGCATCCGAGCAGATGCCGGGTACGTGTTTCGTGCCGGCCGATACGGGCGACCACAGGGCCAGGCGCCTGTTTGACCTTGTTGCTGCTACATCCAGCAAGGTGGATTGCCTGCTCGTCTCCTTACACTGGGGACCAAACTGGGGCTACCACCCGCCGCCGGAACACATCGCTTTCGGCCGCGCTCTCATCGAGGCCGGAGCCGGCATCGTGGCCGGCCACTCGCCGCATATCTTCCGCGGTATCGAGGTATACCGGGGCAAGCCGATCCTGTACAGCGCCGGCGACTTCATAGACGACTACGCTGTGGATGAACTCGAGCGCAATGATGAGTCCTTTCTGTTCACGGTGGATGTTTCAGGCCATCGCGTCCAGGAAATCGCGCTGCGGCCTACCCTGATTCGCGATTTCCAGGCCAGACTTGCCGAACCGCGGCACGCGCGGCAGATCGCCACCAAGATGGAATCCTTGTGCGCCGCTCTCGGCACGCGCTGCGCGTGGGATGAAGGCAGGAATCTACTCAGGGTGCCCCTTGGGTAACAGCTAAGAACACCAGCAACTCGTGAATTGACGGTGAGCTTCCTATAATGGGACCAGGGATGCGGCGAGATGCTGATCCAAGGAGGGCGCGCGATGTGGGGAGGCGGCTGGGGCTACTGGGGATGGGGCTGGTGGTTCTGGGCTTTCTGGGCATTCATTCTTTTCCTGATCGTCTGGGGCATAGGCTGGGGCTGGAACCGCGGCGACACGGATGAGACGGGGATGGGAATCGACACAGAAAGCCCGCACATGGATGTAGAAGAACGAATACTGAGGCGACGCTACGCCCGCGGGGAAATCACGAAAGAGGAATTCGACCAGAAGGTGAGGGACCTGCGCCGTGCGGCGTAGGAGGATGCTGAAAAAGGGGCGCGCAAGCCGCTTGGTTACGCGCGCGGCTCAGTAGCGATTCACCACCTGCTTGCCGCGTGTTTCGGCCGCCTCGCGGCGGTCCAGAGCATGAGCCGCGGCGCCGGCGGCAAATGCGAGCGTGCTGTAAAGATAGTAGGCCATATGAAGCACGATGCCGCCCAAAGCAAACATCCAGCCTCGCCTTGCCGCAAGAAACGAATAGAAGCTTCTGTTGATGAGCACAGCCACTGCAAGCGGCGGCGCGGCCAGCGCGGGGTGAACCGCATCTATCGCGGGACATAGTCCGGCAAGCCCGACGCCAGCGATGACCATCGCCGCACTGATCCGTTGGGATATAGACAGGTTCAGGTCATTCGGAAGCCTTGAGGAGCGGAGAATGAGCCGCGTCCAGGGCAGCGCGCGATCAAAGATATCCGATCGCACCATCGAGGAAAGCCGCCATTTCTTGAGGTGCTTTACCTGCACGTCCGGATCGAGCGCGATGCGGCGGCCGTTCTCAAGCATCCGGTAACCGAAATCTATATCCTCGATGGAAGGGCGTCCGTAGCTCTCATCGAAGCCCCCGAGCGCCAGGAAAACCTCCCTGCGCACGGCCCCGCAGCCCGACCAGAACGTCGTGGCCTGCCTCGATCCCTTCTGGTGAACATAGTGCTGCAACAGATTCTTGTACTGCGAAACGAAGCCCGGAGCTAAAGGTTCGTCATCGTAGGAACCGATCAAGGCGTCCAGGTCCGGCTCGTCCTGGAACCGTTGGTATATGCGGGCGAGGGTTTCGGAATGGACGCATACATCGCTGTCAACGAACAGGAGCACATCCCCGGAGGCACGGGCCGCGCCGTGATTCCGCGCCACGGCGGGACCTGCTTTGCGCGCAGTCCGCAGTACAACCGCGCCCGCCGCTTCGGCAATCGCGGCCGACTGGTCGGACGAGTAGTCGTCCACAACGATACATTCAAATACCGGGATAGTCGAGCTGTTTAGCGCTCGCAGGCACTGCGCAAGGAACGCCGCCCCGTCGAACACGGGGATCACGACAGAGATTGTCAGCATCCGCAAGCAGACCAGTGTACTCTGCCGAGTCCGGAAAGAGAATCAGCCGGAGATCCAGCGCACGACGCCGTGTACCTGCGACTTGATCTCAGTGGCCACACGCAGGTCGATGAGCGCGGCCAGGCACGCGGCGCGGGCTACAGCGGCGGTTCCCAAACGCGTGCCCACCGCGGCCAGCAGGAGCACGAACAACGGAGCGAACGGGCGTGCGTATCCGAACGGGGTGTCCCAAAACCTCTTATCAGTCGTAGCCAGAAACAGCACCAGTTGAAGCGCCAGTGCCATGCGAAGCGCGCCTTTCGGCGTCACGCGCAGGCGCAGAGCGGCGATTACGGCTGCCGCCATTACAGCGATAAGCCCGAGCACGTCCAGGCCTCGCGCGATCGCCTCCAGCGCGGCGGGAAGAGAATAGTGCGGCGGATCTATCGCGCGAAGCAGAATTCCCAAGCGCGGCCGCGGGATAGCCCACCGGGGCATGAGTTCGGCTGCGCCGATGTAGCGCGGGAGCACCTGATCGATGTATGCGTACCAGCACAGCGTGGGAATCGCCGCTGCGGCCCAGAAGAATGTCTTGCGGAAATCCCGCCGCGCGAGAGAGGCAAGTACGCACGCAGCGACAAGCAGCAGGCCGGTTTCCCTCACGAGGCCCGCCGCGGCGGCCGTCAGCCACATCCCGGGGTCGCGCCGTTCGATGAAGTAGAACGCGAAGCCGGCCGTGAGTGCCGCGAGCGCTACATCCACCGTCATGCGGTCAATCGACACAATGGTCGCCGGGACGACCAGAAACAACAGCCCGAGAGCGGGATGGCGGCCGAGCCGGAGCATCAAGGCGGCGAGCCAGTAAACGCCAGCGAAGATGAACCCGGCGACGACCAGGACGTAAGCACCGTCGATCAGTCCGGGCCTTCCCGCGGCGAACACCCATGCCGCAAGCGGAACCAGAATCCGGCTGGAGCGCACCTTCGGGCCGTCCATGTATGCTGCCGTGCCGGACCGCAGGAAAGGGTCGTGGGCCAGAAACCGGTAGAATTGCCCGTCGTAGCCGTACGGACCTGCGTCCCTATGTGTGGAAGGCGCGAGTCGCGGCGGAACCGAAGTCAGCGTGCCGGTGCGAAACAGGCCGCTCCAGTTTCCCGCATAGTTTGCCTGCACGGTCAGAGCCTGCCAGGCGAGTACAAGCACCGCGCCCAAGGCGGCCCACCGCCAGGGGCTGCCCGGGGTTGCCATTGCGTTTCGTATTGTAGCCGAACGCGGCGCTCTCAAACGGTTAGAATTGTCCTGAAGTGAGCAGCCGTCCTCCCAATTGGTATCTGGATCCGCTGGTGGCGCAGCAGAAGCGGCAAGTGCACCTGGAATGGATCCGCCGCAATGTCAGGCAGCACAGCATGAAGGTGCTCCTGAAGACCGACCTGTTCGAAGAGGCCAATGGAGAGGATGAGCTTCTGTTCTCGCTGCCGTTCGAGGCGGACCTGAAGCTCGGCATCGATATCGACGAGACGACAGTCCGGCGCGCGTCTCTCCGGCGCCCCGGCGCCTGCAAGCGTTTCATCGCAGCCGACGTGCGCCACCTTCCTTTCGAAGCCGGCTCCGTTGACACTATCATCTCGAACTCAACGCTGGACCATTTCGATAGCGCCGGCGACCTGGAGATTTCGATACGGGAACTCGCACGAGTGTTGAAGCCCGGCGGCCGGCTTCTCATCACGCTCGACAATCCGCGGAATCCGCTCTACCTGCTGTTCCGGGCGGGGGCGAGGCGATACGGCCTTACGTTCCGGCTGGGGCACACGGCAGGCCGCCGCGAGCTGGCGCGGTTGTTCGCTGATGCCGGGCTGGAGATAGTCAGCTCGGACCTGCTGCTGCACAACCCGCGCTTTCTTTCGACGCTACTGTTCCTCGCGCTACGCCGGCTGCGGCTGGGCGACCGCGCGATCGGCGCGCTGCTCAGTGCGTTTTCTTTTCTGGGCAAGCTGCCAACGCGCGAGTACACGGCCGTTTTTGTGGCAGCGTGCGGACGCAAGCCGGATCATGATGCGCAGTGTGCAAGCGCCTCCTCGAGAGACGAAGCGACCGCGGCGGAGTGCGGTTCCCGCAGCGCGGTGAGATGACTTCCCGGCACCTCCTTCATTTCGTACCCGCAAGCGAACACGCCGCTCCAGCCCATGCCTTCGATATCGAAAGAGCCCGCGCGCGGCTCTTCGACGCGGAATAGCAGGCCTCGGCCATCCCAGGGCGCCGGTTCGTAACGGCGGGCGGCCTCCCGGCACGCGTAGACCGATTCCTGAAGCGCCGCGGGCAGTGGCAAGCCGGCACCGGACAACACACGATATACCACCTGGCCGAAGGCTTCCCTGCGCCCATCGAGAAACGCGCGCAGCCGCGGCACGATGTAACCCCAGGCGCGAAGATTTTTTCGATGCCAGGCAGCGCGCTTGGCGAGCTGGCCGCGCGCAAGGCCAAGCATACGGCCTGCCGGCAACCTGCGGAGCGCGGCGGCATTGTAGCTGTCGAGCATCACCACAAGCGGGACGGGCTGCCCCGCCCCGGCAAGCCGGTGAGCAAGTTCCAGGGCCAACGGCGCTCCCGAGCACACGCCCAAGAGGACGCACGCCCCCCGTGGCCCTCGCGCCCGCAGTTCCTCGAAGTAGGCTGCCGCAAGGTCTTCGACCCGGTAGCGCGCGAAAGGGCCCGCAGCTCGCGGGATGCGCAGAGCGTAGACGGGCCGTTGCGGCTGGACGCGGCGCGCGAGGTGGTAGAAGCCGGCGAGGTTGCCGTGCGCGCCGGGAATGCACACCAGCGGAGTGAGATTGCCCGCCGCCCGTATTGGAACGAGCAAGCGGCTGCCGTCCTCGTGAGACTTGTCGAGAGTGGCCGCGAGACCCGCAACCGTGGGATTCGCGAAGAAGCTCTCCGACAATACCGCGATTCCGGTTTCCTCTTCCACGCGGGAGATCAACTCGGCGGCGCGCAGGGAATCCCCGCCCAGCACGGCGAAGAACTCGTCATGGATACCCGGCAGTTCCTTGCCCGAAAGCACTTCCGCGAAGCACCGTGCCAGCACTTCTTCGCGCCGGTTTCTCGGGGGTTCGCCGGACCGCGTGCGCGAGGCGGGCCGCAGGTCCGCTTCAGTGATTCCCAGTTTCTCCGCAAGGCCGATGCGTTGCAGCTTGCCCGTGGGGCCTTTGGGTAGACCATCGAGAACGAAGATCCGTTCGGGCAGCTTAAAATGCGCGAGCCGCCCGGCGGCATGGCTTCGCAGCTCCGCTTCCTCCACATGACTCGTGAGCACGACGGCGGCCGCAACCGCTTCGCCCAGCGTCGAGTGAGGAACGGCGAACGCGACGGCCTGCGCCACCGCCGGATGCGAGAGCAGCGCCTCATCGATCTCGCGCGGCGAGATCTTCTCGCCGCCCCTATTGATCAGCTCCTTCAGCCGCCCGGTAAGGAAGAGGTAGCCCTCGGCATCGAGATAACCTTGATCCCCGGTGCGGAACCATCCGTTCGTGAAGGCGCTCACGTTGGCGTCCGGATTGCCTTCGTATCCCACGGTGACGTTCGGTCCTCGAAGGACGACCTCGGAGTCCATGATGCCGATATCCGGGCCGGCCGCTACGCCGACGGAACCGGGCTTTCGTGTTCGCGGAGGCAACGGGTTGGATGCGATCTGGTGCGCCGCTTCGGTCATTCCATACGCCTCGATCACCGGAACGCCGAAAGCCGATTCAAGCGAGGCCATCAACGAAGGGGGTAGCGCCGCCGAGCAGGACCGTATGAACCGCAGCCGACGCCGCCCGCTGATGTCGGCGTGCTGAGCGGCGGCATCGAGCACGGCCCGGTGCATGGTGGGAACCGCCGTGTACCAGGTCGGCTCGAGTTCGTTCATCCAGTCGAAGAACCGTGTTGCCGTGAACCCCGGACAGCACGCCACGGAAGCTCCCGCGTCGAGCGACGAAAGTAGCGCGGCCACCAGGCCGTGGACGTGAAACAGCGGCATTACGTTCAGACATCGATCACCCGGTGTCAGCTCCAGGCTGGCGCGAATAGCGCGCGCCGAAGCGACCAGGTTAGCGTGCGAGAGCGGCACTAGTTTCGGGCGCGAAGTCGTGCCCGAGGTGTGCAGGACGAGCGCCTCACAGGCCGGCACGGGGGAGAATTGCGGAGCCGGCGTCTCCGCGGGATCTCCACGCAGCGTAAACGAACCCGCTGGACCGGATGCTTCCGGTATAAGGTGTATCACCCGGCACCCCAGATTGCGGGCTGCCGCGACCGCGTCGGCCGCCATGCCTTCCGCAACGATAAGCGTACGGGCGCGCAGGTCCTCCAGATAGAACGCGAATTCCTGGGCGCGATAGGCGGGGTTTAGCGGCGCGCAGGCAGCGAAGGAGGTGATTGCGAGGAACGACGAGGCCATCTCGGGGCCATTCGGAGCAACCAGCGCGACACGCTCACCGGGCGCGACGCCGAGCCGCGCCAAGTCCGCCGAAGCCTCGTCTACAAGTGCCGCGAGGCCGCGATATGTAAGGGACAGGCGGCCCGGCGCCGCGAGTGCAATGCTCTCCGGCGAGGCGGAAGCGTGGCGCAGCAGGGATGAGTGGATCGTGCCCATGGTAATCCGTTGTAGCAGCTTTTCCGAGGGGGGGTGAGGCAGGAAGGTTGAAACCAGACAATCAGGGCCGCCCAAGCTTCAGGCGGCCTCAGAGTTGAAAATCGATCTTACGCCTTCTTCGCGGCTTTCTTGGCGGGCTTTTTCGCCGCTGCCTTCTTCGCTGCGGGCTTCGCCGCGGGCTTCTTAGCAGCCGCGGTCTTCTTCACCGCTTTCTTCGCCGCTTTTGGAGCGGCCGTCTTCTTCACGGCAGTTTTCGCTGCCTTTTTCTTGGTAGCCATACTTGAAAGAGTACCGCACGTGAAACACAAAATGTGTTTCGGGGGTCAAAATGTTTCCGTATCGCGAATGCCCTTGCCTTCCGTGCACTCGTAAAGCCGTCCCGCGTTGAGGTTCTTGTAGTCCTCAACGCGCCCGCTCGGCCACGAGAGTATCGCGCGGTCTACCTTATTTCGCTTACCCAGCCCGAACGTCAGTGCGAGCTCCGATTGCGAAAGATAACTCGAACCGCTCTTCACGACTCGCGAACCGGATTCGCCGCCGTAGTGGATCTTGACCATGGCGCCGATGGCGTCGTGATTCGACTTCGTGCCGATGAGCTTGAAGCGAATGCACTGGTTTCCGGAAGACTGGTCGTTGCGGTACAGGTACGCGGGCCCGCGATTCGTAGTGATAAGGACGTCGAGATCGCCGTCGCGGTCGAAGTCCGCGAACGCAGCGCCGCGGCCGACCTTCGGGTTCGCGAATCCCCCGCCCACGTCGGCCGCCACGTCGCGAAAGCCCTCGGAGCCATGATTGATGAACAGGTGGGGTGGTTGGGCGTACTGCACATCGCGCCGGATAGTGGTGACCGTGTCGTCTATATGGCCGTTCACCACCAGCAGATCTAGCAAGCCGTCAAGGTTGGCATCAAAGAAGAAACAGCCGAAGCCCAGGCTGCGGCGCGAGCGCCGGCCGATTTCCGAGCGCGGCGCCTGATCGACATATGCCCCCCCTTTACTGGGCCGGTAGAACCCCAGCATCTCGTTGTCGAAGTTAGTCACGACAAGACTGGGGATGCCGGAATTGTCGTAGTCTCCCGTGTCGACACCCATCCCGCCGCGGGCTTTGCCATCCTCGCTGAAGGCCACTCCCGCGCGCAGCGCCATGTCCTGAAACCTGCCGTTGCCCAGGTTGCGGTAGAGCTTGTTCGGCTCGGTGTCGTTGGCCACGAACAGGTCTGTCCAGCCGTCGAGATCGTAATCGAACATCGCCACGCCGAGCGATTTGGAGCTGCTGTCGAAGATGCCGCTCTTCGCGGTGACATCCTCAAACGTGCCGTCGCCCTTGTTGCGAAACAGCCAGCAGGTGGCGCCGCGGTAGGCTTCCGGTGTGCAGTACGCCTTCTGCTTACCGTCCATCGTGCAGAAGACATCGAGGTCCGCCGACCATTTGACGTAGTTGGTGACGAACAGGTCAAGGAGGCCGTCGCGGTCATAATCGAACCACAGCGCGGAGCTGGAAAAGGCGTTGCGCCCGCCGAGCCCCGCGCGCTCGGTTACGTCGACGAATGTTCCCTTCCCGGTGTTCTGAAACAGCCGGCTCTGGCCCACGCAGGAGATGAAAATATCCGGGAAGCCGTCGTTGTTGTAATCGCCGACGGCCACGCCCATTCCGTACATTTCGATGTCGAGCCCGGCGCGCCGCGTGACGTCGGTGAACGTGCCGTCGCGATTGTTCCGGTAGAGGCGCATCGTGCTGCGCTGCTTGCGATGTCCGGGCCAGTCGGTCCCGTTCACGAGCAGGATGTCCTGCCAGCCGTCGTTGTCGTAATCCAGGAAGGCGCAGCCGGAGCCCATCGTTTCGGGAAGATACTTGCCGCCGAAAGCTCCGTTGTTGTGCTGGAACGCAAGCCCGGCGCGCGCGGTGACGTCCTCGAAGCGGAAGCCTAGCGTGTCAGGGGCGGCGAGCAGCGAGGGCAGGCCGAGAAGAAAGTCCCTGCGCTTCACGGCATCCTCACCAATCCCTTGCGCACGGCGTAGAGCACAAGTTCGGCCGTGCGGTGAACCCCGAGTGCGTCCATCAGGTTCGCGCGATGCACCGCCACCGTGTTGGCGCTCAGGTTCAGCAGGACCGCGATTTCCTTGTTCGAGTTACCCTCCGCGATCAGTTGCAGGATCTGCTTTTCGCGCTGCGTGATGCGGTCGAACACGTCATCGGGCTCGCGCTCGGCGCTGATGAGGCCCGGGTCGAGCACACGCTTTCCTTGGGCCACATCGCGGATCGCGCCGCCGAGGTCAACATCGATGGCGTTCTTGAGGATGTAACCGAGCGCGCCCGCATCGAATGCGTTGCGCACATAGCTTTCCTGGGCGTACATGCTGAGTATGACAATCGCTATCTTGGGCAGATGCCTGAGGATCTCGCGCGTGGCCTGCACACCGTCCATTTCGGGCATCGCCATGTCCATCACGATGACTTGCGGCCTGAGCTGCTGAGCGAGTTGCACGGCTTCCAGCCCGCTGCCCGCTTCGCCGATGACGGTGATGCCCGGATCGTCCTCGATCATGCGGCGAAAACCTTTGCGGACCAGCGCGTGGTCGTCCACGAGAAGAACCGAGATCGCCCCGCTCATACAGTTACGTCCTCCGAAAGCGGCACATCGAGCCTGACTATCGCGCCCTTGTCAGCGGCCCTGAGAAAGTCGATTGTGCCATGCAGCAACTCGGCGCGTTCCCGCATAGCGACAAGGCCCGTTCCGCGCCGGATCGAAGCCTCAGTGTCGGGCGGCATCCCCACGCCGCAATCCTCGATTTCGAGTTGCAGGCGGTCCGGCGCGAATCGCACCCGCACCCAAGCAACGGACGATTGCGAGTGCCGGGCCACGTTGTTCAGCGCTTCCTGAAGCACCCGGTAGATGTTGATCGCGATCCGGTCCGGGACTTTCGGCGATACTCCGATCTTTTCGTACTTCACTGCTATGCCGGTCTGTTTCTCGAAGGTGGGCAGATACCAGTCGATGGCCTTTTCCAGCCCGCCGTCGTCGAGAATCGTGGGATGCAGCACCTGGGAGAGGCTGCGGATCTTTTCGAGCGTTGCCTGGGCCACCTCGCGGGCTTCCTGGAGTTCCTCGCGGAAGGGCGAGTCGGGCGGCAAGCCACGCTTCTCCGCGCGGCGCAGCATCGCGCCGATGGCGGTGAGAATCTGGCCGAACTCATCGTGCAGCTCGCGCGAGAGCGAATGCAGGATCTCCTCCTGCACGGTGATCAGCTTGCGCGCGAGTTCGCTGCGGTGAGTCGAAAGCAAAGCCAGCCTTTCGAACAGGCGGCGGTTCGACCGGATCAGATACAGCGTGGTGAGCGAAATGGCCAGCAGCACCGCGGCGAGGAAAATATACGTCTGCCGCTCCACGCGTTCGTAGATGGCCTGAATTTGAAGCATGGCCTGCTGCTCGGTCTCGTTGTTTTCGACAAGCAACCGGGCCACGGTGTTGGTGAGGGCAGCCTGCTGCGCCTGGAGCGACGTGCGGATCAGCGCCTTGGCTTTCGCTTCGCTCTCCAGCGCGAGCGCGAACAACTGATCCACGGACGTAAAGAACTGCGCCACCGAGTTGGCCACGTACTGCTGCCGGCCCGGATCGCGCCGGGCAGGCGAGAGCTGCGCCTCCGTCTTGATGGCGTCCGCGAGGTCGAGACGGATCCGGTAGAACTGCCCTTTCCACGCCTCGAGCGGGTACGGTTCGTCGGAATCGAGCATATCGCGCATGGCCAGGCCGAGCGAATGCAGATCGTTCTGTATGCGGAGCAGTTGCAGGGAATCCTTCCGGTTGCGGTCCACTGTGCTCGTCTGGAGATCTTTCAATCCGGCGATCTGGCGCAGGGCGTACAGCGAGAACACCGCCACGGCGGCCAGCGTGACTGCAAGGCCAACCATGAGGCGGCTTGTGGGAGACGAGAGGGCCGACTTCACTACCAGCCTGCCAGTTCCGGCATATCCTATACAGCATATGACGATCCGAACTGCTTCAGTGTTGCTGATGGCTCTACTGGCCGTCGGCACCGGCACGGCACAGACGCCGGAAACCAGGCTGCTTTGGCCGAAGGGCGCGCCGGGAGCGCTCGGAGAGGCGGAGAGCGACAAGCCGTCGATCACGATCTACCTCGCGCCGCAGGAGAAAGCGAGCGGCGCGGCGGTGGTGGTGTATCCCGGCGGCGGGTACGGCGCGCTGGCACTGGACCACGAAGGCAAGCAGATCGCGGAGTGGCTCAACGCGCGCGGGATCGCCGCCTTCATCGTGAAATACCGGCTCGGGCCGCGCTACCATCATCCGATCGAGCTCGGCGACGCACAGCGCGCCATCCGCACGGTGCGGGCGCGGGCGGCGGAGTTCCGCGTCGCGCCGGACCGCATCGGCATCTGGGGATTTTCCGCCGGCGGCCACCTGGCCTCGACCGCGGGAACCCACTTCGACTCAGGCAACCCGGATGCGGTCGACCCGATCGACCGCGCGAGCTGCCACCCGGATTTCATGATCCTCTGCTATCCCGTGGTCTCCTTCACGACCGACTACGTCCATAAAGGATCGCGCCGCAACCTGCTCGGCGACAGCCCCGGCCCTGAATTGATGGAGTACCTCTCGAACGAGAAGCAGGTGACGCCCCAGACGCCGCCGACGTTCCTTTTCCACACTGACGCCGATAAGGGCGTTCCGGCGGAGAACAGCGTGCTGTTCTACCTCGCGCTGCGCAAGGCGGGCGTCCCGGCCGAACTGCACATCTATGAGAAGGGGAATCACGGGGTCGGCTTGGCGCAGAAGGACCCGGTGCTCGCGACGTGGCCCGACCGCCTCGCCGACTGGCTGAAGTCCCGCGGCGCGATCAAGTAGGTTTCTGGTACGATTACCTATGGGCTTCGGACCTCTGGAGCCCACTGCCGCTGGAGTGGCGGAACTGGCAGACGCACGGGACTCAAAATCCCGCGCCCTTCATTGGGCATGTGGGTTCGACCCCCACCTCCAGCACCAACCCCCGACAATTTGAGCCCGCTGGTTTCGAGGAATCCCGACTGTTCGTTTTTGGGATTAGGTTCGTTTGGCATTTTTTGTTTTTCCCGTTCGGGCGCGGCGACTCGGATCCCTTCTCGCGCCCTAAGTCCCTGAATTACTTCCACGCAGCGATTCAGCCGGCGCGCCACACAGCGGCTGTCGAGCCTGATGTGTGCAACGAGCTCGGGGTGTCCGTTTTTGGGATTAGGTTCGTTTTGCATTTCTTGTTTCTGTGTTGAATCGCGGCTTACCGGGGCCGAAGCGCCCAGAAATGTGTAGAGACAGAACATGCGTGCTCTCCGCCCGGAGGATACGATAGATGCCCACGCCGGCACGGGGCTGCCGGGCGTAGCAGACTGAGGAAATTGGGGAAATAGATTCGAAATGTCGGGGACTGGACAACACGTTCCCAAACATTTATTGATGCTTTCTTCGAAGAATTTGAATAAGATGGTAAATTCTTCGGTAACTGGCGATGACGCTCAAACGTGCAAGAATACTCGTCACCGGCGCGGATGGATTCATCGGCTCGCATCTCGTCGAGCGCCTGGTTCGCGAGGACGCGAGCGTGGTGGCGCTTGCTCAATACAATTCGTTCGGGTCATGGGGATGGCTTGACACCATACCCTTTCACGAGCAATACCGGCATCGGTGAGTCCGTGCGCATCGGCGAACTAGTGGAGCGCGATAGTTGCCGCGGAGAAGCGCCGTGCAGGGGAGTAAGGCCAGGTAAGCGCGCACCGGCGTGCAGAAGGCAGAGTTGCCGCGACGCTTTCGGGCGAACTGCGAATGCGTAGACACGCAATGGTATCGGTCCTGCGATGTTGGATCTGGATTGCCGGGATGTTGCTGCGGCGGACCCTGGCGGCAGTGTGGTCGCCGGAGGAGCGGACCCTGTTGAACGGCTCGGTCCGAAACGTCCTCCTCTGGGTCCGCACAAAGCTGGACAGTTCTGCGAAGGTGAGGGTCGCAGAGCACCTGGACGAGAAGTATTACCTAGCGCGTTACGCGGACGTCGCCGGCTCCGGCATACCCCCCTTTATCCATTATCTGTTCCAGGGTTTTCTTGAGAATCGCGACCCGTCCCGGAATTTCGTCACGCGGGACTACCTCAGTGCGAACGAAGACGTCCGCCGCGCGCGGATCAACCCTTTGCTCCACTATGTCCTTTTTGGCCTGCGCGAAGGCCGCCGCATACCCGGAAGGCTCGCAGTACCGCGACCGGCTGGGGGGAACCGGACAACGGAGGCTGTGCGCTCGGTCCGCAGAGTCAACAATTATTGGCCGGACGACCTGCCATTAGTTAGCGTGGTCATCACGAGCTTCAATTACGGCCGCTATCTGCGCGAGGCAATCGAATCCGTTCTGGCGCAGACTTTTCGGAATTTCGAGGTCATCGTGGTCGAGGGCGGCTCATCCGATCCCGATAGTGTCGAGACGGCGCGGAACCTCGCTAGGGAGATGCCACAGGTGCGGTTTTTGTTTCGTGAAGGCCGGCACTGGGCGGGCGATAACAGGAACTTCGGGATAGGGGCCGCCCGCGGAAGGTATATCTGCTGCCTCGACGCAGACGACCTACTAAGGCCGATATACCTGGAAGTGGCTGTGTTTCTTGCGGAAGCCTACGGGTACGACGTTGTGTATCCATCGCTGCGGAGCTTCGGTGGTTTTGAGATCGAATGGCTGGTCGTAGATGCCTCGTTTCCCGCGATCACTTGCGAAAATCAGGTTTCGACGGTGGCGCTGTTTCGCCGAAGCGCCTGGGCGCACGTCGGAGGGTACCGGGATTGGGGTGTCGGCGAGGGATATGTCCCCGAGGATTGGGATTTCTGGCTGCGGATGGTGTCGTCCGGCTATCGCGTAAAGAATATTCGGCAGCCGCTGATGCTGTATCGCGTCCACGACGGCAGCCTGAGCGCATCGTTTCGGTGCGGCACTCCGGCGCAGCGGGCAAAAATCGTCGAGGCGAGGCGCGGCCTGATCGAAACACCCGCTGAACCGCCGGACGAAGTGCAGATAGTGAACCGTTGGGCTAATCTCCGCCAGCGCCCAAGCGAGGCGGCACCTTCTGTTCTGGTAGCCTTACCGTTTGTAGCCATGGGTGGAGCCGAGCATCTCTTTTCGACCATCGCCGCCGGCCTGCGCCAGGCAGGCAGGCCAGTAGTCCTCACAACGACTGTGGCGCTGCCGAAGAGCATAACGCCGTACTTCGAGCTATTTGAATGTCTCACGCCGGAAATCTACGATCTGCCGAGCTTGTTGGATTCCGAAGAGTGGTGGGCCGATTTTCTCTTCTACCTGATCGATGCGAAGAACATAGATACGATCCTGCTTGCCGGAAGCGAGTACGTTTATCACCTCCTGCCTGAGATCCGCGCCAAATTCCCCAAGATCCGAGTCTTCGACCAGCTTTTCAACGCGGAAGGACATCTGCGGAACAATCGGAGGTATTCGGAATTCATCGATGCGACGATCGTGCAATCGGAGAGCCTTCGGGAAGTCCTGGTGAACGAACACAAAGCCGGCCCGGCGACCATTCGGGTGATCCCCAACGGCATCCCGGTGGACTCGAAGGCGGAGTCTGTCGGGAAGCGGTGGCCGGGCAAGTTCGTGGTCTCCTTCTTCGGCCGCATGTCCCCGGAGAAGGGGCCCAGAGTATTCGTCGAAATCGCGAGCCGGCTGCGGCAGTATGGTGAGATTCAGTTCTGCATGGCGGGAGAGGGCCCGGAGCTTGAGGCCGTGCTTGAACTGATCCGGCGTAGGCGGCTTGAGGATCGCATCTGGGCGCCCGGATTGATCAAAGGAGTGCATCCGCTGATCGCGCAGTCTGATGTCGTTGTCGTTCCTTCTCTTCTGGATGGCATGCCTGCAGTAGCGCTGGAATCTCAGCTGCTAGGCACGCCAGTTGTCGCTTCGCGCGTTGGAGGCATCCCGGAGATCATCCTGGACGGCGAAACGGGCTTCCTGTGTGAACCCGGGGACGTTGAGGAATTCTGCACTCGGATTCTCAAGTTGTACGACGATGGTGAATTGCGAGCTCGAATGGGCGAGCGCGCCGCGGCATGGGCTCAGCAGTTCAGCGCCGAAGGCATGGTTGCTTCCTATTGTTCGCTCATTGATTGCGGCGTCCAAAAAGAGCGTAATGCAGCAAGGGGTTGAGCCCGGCGGCAGCGACGTCAGGACGAGCGAGTAGATACTCGCTGCAAGAGAAATCCGGGCCCGGGTCGCGTCCCTCACTGAATCCTTGAAGAAGGAAATGCAGGTGAGGGGCTACCCCGGCGCGACCCACATCGGCGTTTCTGCTCAAGTACCAGCCCGGCGAGAAGTGCCGCCGCCAAAACCTGCTCGCGGTTGAATCCTGCACGAGCCGGCGCCACAGGGCCAGGTTCTTGAGTTTCGAGCGGACTTCCTGAAAACCGAGCAAGAATAGTACGGAGGGGCCCCAAAAGCCGCCCTCAAAGAGATTCAGTGGAAGGCGCAACTCAGCGTCCAGGTGGCCCCGCAGCATCGCTGGGTTCTGTTTCGCCTGGGAGCTCTCCGCTATGAACTCGCCTTCAAGCCCGCTGAGGTGCGCAGCATGACGCGATGACTGAAGATCCATCTGCAGGCGCGCGCACTCGGCGCCGTGACGTTCGGCGGCTGCCTGCCAAGATTCGGAATTGCGTCTCCACCAGTCCCGCGCCTCCTCAATCAGCTTTGTCGATGCGGACGCGTCGTCCAACGCCAGGTTGAGTTGTGCGACTTGCCGCTCCAGCGATGCCGTCTTTTCGGCATGCACACGCGTCTCGCGATCCCGGATGTGCAGTAGCTCAATGAAGTCACGTGTTTTCAGCCGCAGGACATCCACGAACCATCTTTCGTACGTGGCTCGGTGTCGGGCAACTATGGTGCTCACCAGCCGAACGAAATTATCAGCGCCGCTGGTAACCGTGTACATGGAACCGCGGCGCTTCCGGTATTCGAACAGGACTTCCGGCACGACGGCTCCGTCGTAGCCAGCCTCCAGAATGGCGATCCAGAAATCCCAGTCGTGCATCCCGGTCAGCGCCGTCGAATACCCGCCCACTTTGCGCCAGGCCGCTTTACGGAAGAGGCTCACAACGGCGGCCTCGTTCCGGGCCAGCATGTCGGGCAGCCGGCACGAATTCATACGGTAAGTTGCCGACTCTTCGTCGAAGGTTTCGTAATGGCAACTAACGAATCCGGTGGAGGGCTGGGCGCCCAGAACCTGAACTGTCCGGCGCAGAAACCCGGGCTTCAGACGGTCATCGGCATCCAGGCAGCAGATGTATTCGCCTGCGGCCGCCTCAATTGCGCTGTTCCGCGCAGCAGCAACATTCCCGAAATGGGCATATATCGTCCTGAGCCCCGGAGCGCGCAGGTTTCTTACGTACCAGGAGGTGAACTCGTCTTTCGAACCATCATCGATCACAATGATCTCGGCTGCGATTTCTTCCTGGTCCAGGACCGACTGGATTGCCTCGAACAGGTAGGCACCGAGGTTATGACAGGGAACAACCACTGTGACACGCGGGTTGCCGGCGGCGACCGAGGAACATGCTTTTCGGAATGGGCGCGCCCAAAGCGCATGATGGTCAGTACCGCGCTCCTTGAAACCCGGAAAGTAGCCGAGCGCCGGCCAACGACGGAACCGCCACTGTCCCAATTGCGGGAGATCCTCGGGATAGAGCCGGGATATCATCGCAAGTGAGGTCAGACGGAACCACGTGGCAAAGACGTCGCCACCCCCCACCTGGGCTTCCATCCCCGCCCAACCCCCGAAGCGGTATGTTTCACCCGTTGGCCGGCCGGCATAGGGGAAGCCTCCGCCGGGAGTTTGCAGGTTCCAGATTGCCCAGAATGCCCGTATGAGCGCGCGTTTGTAAGCCGCGGGCTGCGGATTCGGCTCGGACGCAATCATCGCCAGAATACAGATCGCGTCCATGTCTTCGCATGCGCCGCCGCCCGGGCCGGGGGCGAACATGGCATCGGCGTGCTGCAGTGCGAGGCAGGCCGAAGCCAGTTTGGACATGTGCGTTACGGGCCGGTTGACGTAATGAAAGAAAGGCAGGAAATGAAAGGCACCGGCCATCGCGTTGAGTACGCTCGTCTTCCCGGGCTCCCACCAGAAACCGGTCCGGGGATCCTGCGCGCGGTCAAGCCAGTCCAACATCGAGTGGAAGACGACAGGCGCGGTCGCGTTGTCCTCCACCTCTGCGCGATGGATCAGGCTCGCCAGCACGAACATCACGCGGTTGCTTTCAAGCCAGGGATTGCTCCAGTCGAGTTCGTCCAGCCAGCGCACCGCGGCAGCGGGCACAAACGAGTCGAGAAACCTAAGGGAATGCGCCGGACGGACGCCGAGGGCGTCCAGCGCCTGGAGAGCAAAATAGGTGCACTGGTAATCGAAATACTCGCGGTTATGATCCGCGCTCTCGATCGGAAACCGCTTCACGAGGGGGTCAAGAAACAGCCCTGTGTCCGGGTCCTGGCAGTCGCGTAGGTATTGAACTATCGAGAGCCTGTCGACGTCCGGCACAGAGTCGAGCTCGCCCGCGCCCTCTAGGACGAGTACGGCGACGGCTGTCGAGATGAGAGTAGGGGGAGATTGATTGCTAAACCGGAACGCCGCCGCCTCCTGCATTGTCCGAAGCCATGCGAGGGCGCGAGAGATCATGTCCGTCGCAAAAGGCGAAGACGGCCGGGCAACTCGCGCCTCCGGGCGCCTGCGGCACACAAGTCGGATGCCGGGCTCAGGTTCCGGACTAGCTTCTGTTGACTCAATGTCGAACCACCGCTCGACGAGTTTCTCCAACTCGCCGACCGCGAATTCGTAAAGGTGATATGGATTTCCAGAGTGCTTCCCATCGCGCAAACACGGGGCAGTCAGGACGAGCAATCCGCCCGGACGTAACACACGCCGTGCCTCACTCAGGAAGTGGCAGGCTTCGCTCCGGCAGACGTGTTCAATTCCCTCCAGGCAAAGCACTACGTCGAATCGCTCCCCCGCGAACGGCAACGCCGCCATAGACCCGGCCACGTATTGCATCGCTGGGAAATGGTCCCTCCCGTAGGCCAGTGCCCCAGCATCTATGTCGAGGCCGGTTAGTGTTCGCCATCGGGTGAGGAGGGATGCTCCCCATCCCGTACCGCAAGGGCAGTCTAGCACGTCCCGGTTCTCGACTAGAGACGTGCAGGCACGATACCGTTGCTTCAAGTGGTCGCCGTAGATCGTCCCCTGGAATCCGGGGTCGTCGGGATGTCCTCGTTCCGCCATGTTTTAGAACGCGCGGCGGAATCACAAGACGGCTGGCCCATCGCTCGACCGCACGCACGAATTCCCATTTTAGCCTCGGGGGCGCTCATAGGCGGATAGGCTGGCCGCGTTGACGCGGGGGAAGCAGGAGTATACGCTTATTTGAGCGCGGGTGAGAATTTAGGCGCCGGCTCCGTACTGCTGCAAAAGATGATGGCCTGCGGTGACCCCGGCCGATTGCACGAGCCGGGCCGGGTGCGCAAACACTCATGCCTCTGCGATGAAAACTCGTCTACGAAAGGAGCCTGCTAGGGTGGGAAAAGCACTCATCACCGGCGGCGCGGGATTTATCGGAAGTCATTTGACTGATCTACTCCTTGCCGAGGGTTGGGAAGTAGCCGCCCTGGACAATTTCGAACCCTTCTACGATCCGGAGATCAAATGGCGAAACGTGAACCCGCACCTTAACAACCCTGCATACCGCCTAGTGAGAGTTGACATCCGGGACGCAACGGCGCTCCGAAGGCAAGTTGATGGCAAGTACGACGTCATCGTTCACTTGGCAGCGAAAGCCGGAGTGAGGGCGTCCATTCAGGACCCGCCGGGATACGAAGCGGCCAATGTGGGCGGCACCCAGAACATCCTGGAACTAGCGCGAGAACTGCAGGTTCCCCAGTTTATTTTTGCCTCGAGCAGCAGCGTTTATGGCACGAACCCTAATGTTCCTTGGCGCGAAGACGATCACGCACTGCTGCCCATCAGCCCATATGCAAGGACGAAAGTGAGTGGAGAGCTGTTGGGGCAGACCTATAGTCACATGTACGGCATTCGCTTTATAGCCCTGCGTCTCTTCACCGTTTACGGGCCAAGGCAGCGTCCCGACTTGGCGATTCACAAGTTCGCCAGATTGATGCTTGACCGCAAGGCGATTCCATTCTTCGGAGACGGCAGCGCCCGGCGGGACTACACGTTCATTGATGACATAGTGTCAGGAATTCGCTCCGCCATCGACTACTCAGGCTCAAGATGTGAAGCAATCAATCTCGGGAGCAACCAGCCCGTGAGTCTGCGCGAAGTGATCGCCACTCTCGAAGAAGTGCTCGGTTTGCTCGCCACCCCGACGCCACAACCCGAGCAGCCCGGCGATGTTCCGCAGACGTATGCCGATATAAGCAAGGCTGTGGCGCTTCTCGGCTATCGGTCCAGGACTACATTCCGTACCGGGCTTGAAAGGTTTGTACACTGGCTGAAAGGCACAGATCTCCGGGGCGATCCAACTTTCGACAACCGAAGCATCTGAATCCCCGCCCGCGTGAAACGCTCGCCTCACGCTCGCTTTTGCGTCTGCTTGCCTGCGCTCAGAGCACATAAAGTTATAGACGCCGCTGCCGATCAGAGAGAAGAAATGCTGCGCAGACTTCTCGGTGTTGCCATTCTGTTAGCAGTCGCTCCCACGATGGGGAGGTCCGCATCACGAGCTTCATCACTGCCGGTGGTCTTTTTTGGCAGTCCAGCGAGCGAAACCATGATGCTGCGCGGAGGCGATCTGAGCGCAGACTTCCGTGCCGGGGAGGTGGAGTTTCGATTGCCCGGCGCCAAGCCACTCCGGATGCGGTTTCCGGGCAGTAACACAGCCTCACCTGAACCGCTCGATCCCAGCGATGCACGGGTGAGCCACATCGCTGGGACCCCCGTTGGGTTCGCCGCGTGGTCGGCCATCAGATATAGGGACCTGTATACAGGCACTGACCTGATCATCCGCGGCCGCGGTACGAACCTGAAATCGGAGTTTGTGCTGCAACCCGGCGCGGACCCGGCCAGAATTCGAATTTCCTATAGTGGAAAGGTTCGGATCGATGGCTCGGGCGAACTGGTCATCGAGGGCTTCGGAGCGACATTTCGCGAGTCAAGGCCGCTGATTTATCAGCAGTTAGACACCACGCGGGTGGCCGTAAACGGCGGATACCAATTGCTGCAAGACGGCTCGGTCGGTTTTCAGATCGACGCCTATGACCGGAATCGAACACTGGTCATCGATCCGTCGATTTCGTACAGTACGCACCTTGGAGGGAGCCGGTTCGAAGCTGCCACCGCCGTGGCGGCGGACGCGGCAGGTAACGCATACGTCGCGGGTTGGACGGAGTCACCCGATCTGCCAGCATCTGCGGGCTTTCAACACAGCCATGCCGGAAGCGTCGATGCATTTGTCGCAAAGATCGATCCGGCTGGCCATCTGGTGTACTGTACCTATCTCGGTGGAGCGGGAGACGACCGAGCATTCGGCGTAGCAGTTGATGGCAACGGGAGTGTGTACGTAGTTGGGTCGACAACCTCCAGGGACTTCCCTATCAAATCCGCATTCCAACAGGTTTTGCGCGGGCGGCGCGACGGGTTTGCGGCTAGGCTGAGCGCCGCGGGCACCGAATTGCTTTACAGCACTTATCTGGGCGGCACAGGCGACGATACAGCCAATGGGATTGCACTGGATTCGTCGGGAAACGCGTATATCGCGGGCGAAACGAATTCGCCGGACTTCCCGATACTCCAAGCGGTACAACACAGTCTTCGAGGACTGACCGACGCATTCATTGTCAAATTAAGTCCGTCTGGCAGTGAGCTATTCGGGACGTATTTTGGCGGAACAGCCGATGACCGGGCAGCGGCGATTGCGACCGATGGTTCCGGTGCGGCCTGGATTGCGGGCGGGACCACATCGTGGGACTTTCCCCTGGCGGGCGCACTGCAAACCAACCTCAAAGGGAGCCAGGACGCATTCGTCGCAAAGATTGATATCACCAATAGATCGGTCCTGTACAGCACCTATCTCGGGGGTAGCGGAGGTACCATCGGCTTCCCCGAGACGGCGACCGCCATCGCTGTTGATTCCACAGGCGCGGCATTTGTAGCCGGAAGAACAAGCTCGACCGACTTTCCACTCGTTGCTCCGCTCAAACCGTTTTTGGGTGGGGAAACGGACGCGTTCGTAACGAAGATCAATCCGTGGGGAACTGGACTCATCTACTCAACCTACCTGGGCGGAACCGGACTAGACACAGCTAGCGGGATCGCCGTGGACGCTTTGGGGCGGGCCGACATAGTTGGCTGGACGTCATCAACCGATTTTCCAGTGACTAGTGCGGCACAACCCTCGAATCGGGGCGGCTACGACATGTTCCTGGTTCGGCTCTCGACCGCGGGCAATTCCTTAGCCTACGGCACCTACCTGGGAGGGAGCGATAGTGACGCGGCGAACGGCGTCGCTCTGGCTGGCGGGAGCATAGTTGTATCCGGGCAGAGCCTATCGCACGATTTTCCGGCTGTGAACCCGCTTCAAGCTGTGGACTTCAATAACTTTGCGGCTACTGTGACGAAGTTCTCGGAAAATACGAGTTCGAGATTTTTCCCGGTCACACCCTGCCGAGTGATGGATACTAGAGCGGATCAAGGCAAGGCCGGTCCATTTGGGCCACCCGCGATTCCTGGGGGGACATTTCGCGACGTCCCGATACCTTTGAGTGATTGCGAAATCCCGAGTACGGCGGCAGCGTACTCCCTAAACATAACGGTCCTGCCGAGGGGACCCCTCGGGTATCTGATCATCTGGCCCGCTGGTACCGCTGTCCCTCGCGTGTCTACCCTGAATTCCTATGATGGCCGGGTCATAGCAAATGCCGCAATTGTTCCCGCCGGCATGGACGGGGCTGTCAGCGTCAAGGTGTCCGATACGGCGGATATCATTATTGACGTAAATGGCTACTTTGCCGGCGCCACAGCCCAGGACGGCTATGTGTTCCATGCACTCACCCCCTGTCGTGTTATGGACACGCGCACCGGTCAGGGGAAGTCCGGTCCATTTGGACCTCCGACTCCCGCCGGCGGAACCGTTCGTGACTTGCCTGTTTCAGAGAGCGGGTGCGGCGTCCCACCCTCGGCCGCCGCGTACTCGCTGAACATAACAGTTCTGCCGGCTGGGTATTTTGGACACCTGATCACGTGGCCGACGGGGTTGGCGACGCCCCGGGTGTCAACCCTCAATGCCTGGCTGGGAAACATCGTTAGCAATGCCGCGATTGTCCCGGCTGGCGTGGGAGGCGCGGTGAGCGTGCTCGTGTCTGACCGCGCTGACGTCCTCGTTGACATAAACGGCTACTTCTCCCCGCCCGCAGCGGAGCAAAGCAGCGGATTCCACCCCGTGACACCCTGCCGTGTCATGGATACACGCATGGGTCAAGGCAAAACAGGTGCGTTTGGGCCGCCCAGTTTTGCCGCAGGCTCCGTCCGCTCGGTGCCGGTTCCAGCGAGCGGCTGTGGCATTCCCAAGTCGGCGATAGCCTACTCGGTCAACTTCACTGTGCTTCCGGCAGGGTATCTCGGGTATCTCATCACGTGGCCGGCAGGCATCGCAAGGCCGGGCGTATCGACTTTAAATTCCTGGGACGGCAGCCTCGTGGTGAACGCCGCAATAGTTCCGGCTGGCGACAATGGAGCAGTGAACGTGTTGGTATCCGATGCCGCCGAGGTCATCGTCGATATCAACGGCTACTTTGGACCATGACGATAGCGATAGTGGATCGATGGCGCTCTGTCACACTATAATGCAAGTTGGCCTAAGCGCGTGCTGCCGTGCGCGACAGGACACTGTGAATTTGAAGTGATGGAGTCCGAACTGACCAGGATTTCTACGGTGAAAACTGCCCGTTCGACAACTGAGCGGCCTCAACCGCACTGCCGAGTCTGCAACGCGGTCCTGACCGAAACGTTCGCCGACCTCGGCGTGTCGCCGCTGGCTAATTCCTTCTTGACCGCAGACCAACTGCGTCTGCCTGAGCTGTTTTATCCTCTCCATGCCTACGTGTGCAGCACGTGCCTGCTCGTCCAGTTGGAAGAAATCCGGAAACCAACGGAGATCTTCACTGACTACGCGTACTTTTCCTCGTACTCAACGACCTGGATAGAACACTGCAGGCAGTACGCAGAGGAGGTAATCCAGCGCTTGCGCCTGGAACGCTCCTCCAACGTAGTTGAGGTCGCCAGCAATGACGGCTATCTGCTTCAGTTTTTCGTTCAAGCCGGCATCCCTGTTCTTGGCGTTGAACCCGCGGAGAACGTTGCTCGTGCCGCGATCACACGCGGCATCCCGACCGAAATCGGTTTTTTTGACGTCCACATGGCGGACCAACTCCGCGCGCGCGGATTCGAGGCCGACCTCATCATAGCAAACAACGTCCTTGCCCATGTTCCGGACGTGCACTCGTTTGTAGCCGGAATTCACACGCTTCTGAGGCCGGGCGGCATCTGCACGGTCGAATTCCCACACGTACTCAACCTAATTCATAAGAATCAGTTCGACACAATTTACCACGAGCACTATTCATATCTCTCCCTGCACGTGGTGGAGCGCCTTTTTCAGGAGCGCAACCTGAGGGTTTTTGACGTCCGCGAGTTGACAACCCATGGGGGCTCTCTTCGAGTCTACGGCTGCCGGACTGACGATGCCAGTCATCGTGTCGAAGCTTCAGTTCAGCGGATGCGAACGATCGAACGAGAAGCGGGCCTACACGATCTTGCTACATACCTCGTCTTTGCCGATCGGGTGAACCGAATCAAGCTAGCCCTGTGGGAATTCTTGATTGGGTTGCATCGGGAGGGGAAATCGATCGCAGGTTATGGAGCGCCCGCTAAAGGAAATACGCTGCTGAACTACTGCGGTATCGGTCGTGATCTGCTTCCGTATACGGTTGATCGGAGTTCATATAAGCAGGGACTCTATTTGCCCGGGACCCGCATCCCGATTGAACCCCCAGAAAGGCTGGCCCAGACCAAGCCGGACTACATAGTCATTCTACCGTGGAACTTACGAGACGAAATCATTGACCAGTTGCCGTGCGCGCGCAGCTGGGGCGCCCGTTTCGTCATCCCCATCCCGAAACTGGAAGTAGTCGGCTAACCCACTCCTACACATTTGCGGCAACAGAAGCTGGCCGATTCAAGAACGTATGTTTCTTATCAATAATGTATACGGGGCGCCCGATTCCGTTCTTGTACACTCGAGCAAGGTACAGGCCATGCACGGTCAGCAGGAACGCGACCCATAGCAGGTCGAGTATTACCGCACTCGAGAAACCGCCGGCCCGGCCTGAAGCAAGGAATAAGATATTTGCCAGAACCAAGATTGGCCAGCAATATACGGCGGCACGCAACAGGATTGTCGACGATGTCAAAATTCCGCCTATGGCAAATGCAGCCATCCGGATCAGGTTGTAATGGGTCACCCCCGCAATTCGCTTCTGCCGCGCGTACTTGATCCCGCAACGAGAAAAGCCTGCGTATCCGATTTCCGAGCGCAAAAAAGGAAATGTGTTTCTGTTTTCAATGAGGCAATCCCGAACATCCGCACCGACCAGGGCAAACTCGGCCATGTAGAGAATGACATCCATATCTGCCATTATGCGCAATACACGATAGAACGCATTTCTGACCTGCTTAAGCAGCCACGCCTCCGGCCGGTCGGAGCGGATGCCATACACTATGTCGAAACCCTCCTCCCACTTGGCTACGAACTCGCTGATCATTTCGGGCGGATCCTCACAATCGACGTCTATAATCACAATAGCGTCACCCACGGCGTGGGATAACCCTGATTGCAGCGAGGCTTGGTATCCAAAATTGCGCGAGAGCGTGATCACCTGAACTCTTCTGTCCGCTTCTCGAAGACGGAGAAGTTGATCAAGCGTTCCGTCGGTCGATCGATTGTTCGTGAAGAGGAACTCGAACGCGTATCGATTTGACAGCGGGTCGACTACTCTCCTGATGCGGTCGTAAAATAGGCCGACGGTTTTTTCCTCATTGTAGACCGGACAGATGATTGAAATGAGCTTCATTAAGGTTAGCCAGTGATTTCTGCTGAGTTGCCCGACTCTAACGTTGCTGTAGCACTGATTGTCATGATTGAACCTCGTCGTGCTATCCAACTAGCCAACGACAGCCCGATGCTGGGCATTGCGAGGAACACCGCGAGTGCGAGAGATGCAGCTACCTGCACAGGCGGTGCTTCTATTGACATTAGGTGCCGGAGGAGCGTATTGGGAGGGGAAATCACGCGATTGAGAACCGTCTGCACCCATCCAATGGGGTCGTGCTCGAAAGACGCATAGGCTATTGAGGGCTGGTCGAAACCGCATCGGCGGAGCAAGCCGGATATCGAACGGGACGAAAAATGATATAAGTGGCGAGGGACGTCAAGGTGCATCCAACCCGTTCCGCCGAACCGGGCTTGCCAGCTCTCAAAGTCCGGGACGCTCAGGACGATCCGTCCTCCGGGTTTCAGCCGTCTGGCGCACTCGCGCACAATCGCGATCGGCTGCGGCATGTGTTCGAGGACCTGAAAGAGAATTATCAGATCGTACTTGGGCCCTTCAGGAAGGTCTCCGACACTACAACTCCGGATGTCGAGTCCAAGCAGCCTGCGACCAACCTCGGCCGCTTCGTCCGAGCGCTCCAGGCCCGTGACTTCCCAGCCCATTTCGCGAAAGGCGTGGAGCATAATACCTGGTCCGCACCCAATCTCGAGCAAGTTGCCCGCTTGAGTGAAATGGGCCGCCCACTGCCTAGCCCGCCACCTGTACAGCACTTTCAGCGCCCACAATATGTATCCGTTGTATTCCCGGTATTGTTGTGGGTAGAACGGCGCAAGGTCTAGAGGAACGGGCCACGTAAACCCGACGCCGCAGGAATCACACTGCAGGACGCTGAAAGGTTCCAAGGTGATGTAGTCCCTAGCACAGGCATACCTGACGCGAGTGACACTGGCGCCGCAAATCGAGCAAGAAATCGGCTCCGCCCTCCGTTCAGGACCCGGTATCATTGGCTGCATGTGTAGATTCTGTAGTTGCCGATCTTCTTAACAATCCGGCAGTTCGACTGCACCCAGCTTAGAAGTGTGGAGTTCATTATCAGTTGATCCTCTCCAATCTGCTCCGTAAAGACCGCGAACCGTGTTTTGTCTTTGAGAATACGAATCGCATCGGTTCCGCCCGCCTCGCCGCCGTAGATGAAACCATAGCTTTCATAGTACCTGCGTCCCGTCATTGGCCCGAGGTCCTTCATGCACATGATGAAGTCGCTCGGATCTGACGTCGCCCGTAGATAGGCAGCGGTTTCCTCCAACCCAGTCTGGCCGTAATTGTAAGTAGTCGAGTACTCCTGCTGGACCTGGAAGGTGGCGACACCGGCCGCCGCGCCGATCTGAGCCACCGTCATCAACAGAACTGCGGCCGACGCAATTTCCAAGTGCTTCGCAAGCCATGCCCCAACTCCGACAACGACTGCCAGAACCGGTGGCGCAACTGTCACGAGCATGTATTTGGAGAAAAATGACGCTCGGATCGCCCCGTCCTGTATAAATGCAAAGGCCCCTACAAATGCAACCACGGCAGTAGCGGCGGCGGTGAACACGAGGGCCGCTGAAGGACCGGGCCTGGATCTATCAACGTCCTGTCCGGAGCACGGCGCCGGCAGACCTCGCCCGCCGCTGCCGGCCAGTGTCGCGAGAGCCAGCGCGATGACACCCCAGAACACGTAGGCATACTTATATGGCGAATTACCATAAGTCATGCGAATTGCAGCATATGCCGCCGTCGAGCACAGCGCCACGCAGATCACAAGCCCAAGCAGGTAAGCAGGTTGGTCTCGTAGCTTGGCTCGACGCAAACAACAGAACCCCACGGTGATAGCGGCTATCCATGGAGTTACTCCCGTCCACTTCATGATAAATGGCGCCATGAACGAAAATGTCGCGTAGTGGGCTGCAACGCGATTTGCGAAACCTGGCTGCCCAGAGCTGGGATATGACGAGAGCCAGCCGAGTACTTCGGTCGGGCTCACGCCCATCCAGCGGCACCAGATCCAGTAGGTAATTGCGAAGAGCCCGATACCTAGTCCAACCACTGCGGCACCCGCGCGTATGCTCCGCGGCCACGTCGAGTGAAACAAGAGAACAAGAAATGGGAATGGCAATAGGAGAATGGCGGTGGTCAGCTTGGCCCAGAAGCAGAAGGCAAGAACGATGCCACACACTGCTAACGGAAGCAGTCCCGGTTCCGAGGCACACTGGGTCCCGTTGCGCCAGTGCAAGCGTATGACTACCAACATGAAGCCACATAGAAGAGGACCATATATGGTCGAGTCGATATCGGCAATGGCACTGACCTGCAGGGTGTACGGGTTGAGCAGGAAAAGCGGCCAGAAGAAAACTCCCACGCGCCTGTGATGTTGCGTTCCGAAAAGTGTTTGTATGAACTGAAGGCAAATCCAACCCAGCAGGACAGCACATACCGCGCCGAACATACGGATCTGCGATGCCCCTACGCCAAACAATTTGAACCAGGTTCCCAGGGCGTATAAATATAGTGGCGTGTGGTAGACGAATGCATCGGTTGGCCTCAATTCGCTTCTGTATGCAATCGGTTTTCCAGTATGCGCGACTGCTTCGGCCCAAACCGGAAGGTCCGCGTTATCCAGATTCAGGGGTTTGTAAGCCTGGATCGCGGAGAGGATCAGGAAGACGACGATCGCCGCCAAGGTTGTTTGGCGATACAGCCTATTGGCACAACACCAAATGCGCTTAGTCATAATGTAGCGTTCTGCTCAATCCACCACTGCACTGTCGCACGAATCCCGCTGTCGAGCGGGTGGGCTGGCGAAAACCCGAGAGAGTTGAGGATTCCCGCTTGCCCAACCAGCACATCCGGCTCTCCTGGGGATGCGGCCAACTCCCCGAACCGGACCAGTTCCGGCCGGCCAACCACAGCCGCTGCTAAGTTCACGAACTCACGAACACTTACGTGTTGCGCGGAACATACGTTTACAGCACCGTCGTGACTGCTACCAAGTACGGTCGCGAGCGCACGTCCCACGTCGTCCACGTACATGAAATCACGAATCTGGGCACCATGGGAGCAGAGGGCAGGCTTGTCGTCCAGCAGCGCCCGAATAACCGCAGGCGCCAAACGCTCTGGACGCTCGTGAGGCCCGTACGTATGGAAAAGCCGGGCCCAGGCCATGCTGACGCCGAGTTCGCGCGCTACTTCCCTTGCCATCATGTACAATCCAGCCTTTGCCGCGCCATAGATACTGCGTGGACACAGCGGCGTGGAGTGCTCGTCCATAGGGCCTGACCACGTCCAGTCATATTCGGCACAACTGCCCACCCCAAGCCAGCGGCGCCCCCCCGCTTTCGCGAATGCCGTCAGAAGACCAAGGGAAGCGTCAACCCATCGAAAGTTATCGAAGGAGTTCCAGAACTTGCCATGCGCAACATACCAAGCCAAATGCAGTAAATCGGTCGGCCTTACTTCGGCAATCAACTCTGCTACGGCATCGGAACTAAGCAGGTCGACAGCATGCATCGTAACATTAGGACTCGTTCGGAATGGTTCCCGGTCGACTGCATGCACAACCAACCCTAGATCGAGAAGGTGTGGCAGTGTGTGCCGGCCAATAAAACCGTTCGCGCCGGTAACGAGGACGGTCCTCATCGCTCGAAATCCCCGTACGACCGATCACGATCCGAGAGGATGGGGTTCTCAATCGGCCAGGTGATTGAAAAGCTTGAATCGTTCCAGCGAACGCCAGCGGAGAGAGTAGGATCGTAGAACTCGCCCATTTGATAGAACACTTCGCTCCCGTCAACGAGAGTTTGAAAACCGTGAGCGCAGCCGGGGGGAATGTAAAGGGCCGCCCGGTTCCGTTCCGTCAACTCGAACGCCTCCCAGCAACAATAGGTGGGCGAGCCGGGACGCAAGTCGAGCGCGACATCATAGATCGCACCCTTTGTGCAACGGACGAGTTTCGGTTCGGGCTTCGGTTCGCTTTGATAATGCATGCCACGCAATGTGCCTGCACGAAAGTTGAACGAGACGTTGCACTGAACAAAGCGTGCCGCCAGATCCCTTGCAGCGAATTCCCGCTCGCAGAACGTCCTGGCGAACAACCCGCGCTCGTCTTCGACCGGTTCGGACCGAATCAGGGTCACACCCGGTATCCGCGTGTCTTGAAAAATCATGCGAGGGCAGCCCGCCGTTCCGAATCGCCCAGCTTCTCGCCGAAGGCGGCGATCTGCGCCAGCGTCAACGCCCTTAGGTCGAGACCATCGGAGTAGCCGCGGTACCAGGCAGCGGTGAATTCCAGCGCCTCCTCCAACCGCAATCGCGGCCGCCAGCCGAGAGCAACCCTCGCACGCAATGAGTCCAGCGCCAGAAACCCTGTCTCGTGCAGTTGCGCTCCGACTTCGTCGGTTTCGATTTGCGCCGGCTCTCCCCAGAGGCGGACAAACCGCCCGATGACTTCCGAGACCGTCGCAACGTCCCCGCTAGCCGGCCCGAAGTTGTAACTACCCGCAAAGGCAGGCGACTCCGAGAGTTTCTCGGCAAGAACAAGATATCCCCCGAGAGCATCCATCACGTGCTGCCACGGCCTTACCGCCTGCGGTGAACGCAAACGTAAGACCCTGTGCTCGAGAATCGCGTTCACACAATCCGGAAGCAGGCGGTCCTGGGCCCAGTCCCCACCCCCGATCACGTTCCCTGCCCGAGCCGTAGCCAGCCGAATTCCCGCCGCTTCAAAGAATGATCGCCGATAGGCGGCTGCCACCAGTTCGGCGCATCCTTTGCTGCTGCTGTACGGGTCGTATCCTCCCATGGGGTCGGACTCACGATGAACCGCCGGCTCGTCCCAAGGCTCATAGCACTTGTCACTCGTGACGACTACGACCACCTTTACAGTCGATGTGCTGCGTGCGGCTTCGAGAACGTGCGCCGTGCCCATCACGTTAGTCATGTACGTCCCAATCGGGTCTCCGTAGGACTCGCGCACGAGCGGTTGGGCGGCCAGATGGAACACAATCTCGGGTTCGCAGCTCCGCATGCACGAAAGCACCTCCGCGGCCGAGCGGATGTCGCCGAAGTTCGATTCGGCCGAGGCGCTAACAGAGGCCAGTTCGTACAGACTGGGATTCGTACTTGGCGGCTGGGCAAAGCCTGTGACCCTGCTTCCGAGCTTGCCGAGCCAAAGGCTCAGCCACCCACCCTTGAACCCCGTATGTCCCGTGACAAGGACTCTCTTGCCCTTCCAGAACGCCGGATCTACCATGTCTTCCAGGGCGCCTGGCCGCGGCTCCAGAGTTGTTCCAGGTACAGCTTGTCGCGAAGTGTGTCGAGTGGGTGCCAGAATCCTGGATGTCGATAGGCAGACAGCTCGCCGTTGCGGGCCAAGCTTTGCAGCGGTTCCTGCTCCAGCACCGTCTCGTCACCGTCGATGTACTCGATAACCTTAGGTGACATCACGAAAAAGCCACCACTGATCCAGGCGCCATCTCCCGGGGGCTTCTCTTGAAATCTCTCCACTCTACTGCCGTCCAGGATCACAGCTCCGAAGCGACCGGGGGGCTGCGCGGCAGTAAGAGTTGCGAGGGTGCCTTGCGCCCGGTGAAATGTGATCAGCTCCGAGATATCAACATCACTCACGCCATCGCCGTATGTCATGCAGAAGCTCTCTTCGTCTTTCACGTACGGCTGCACGCGCTTGAGCCGGCCGCCCGTCATCGCGTGCTCGCCGGTGTCTACCAGGGTCACACGCCAGGGTTCCGCATGCTGGTTGTGAACTTCCATCCGGTTGCACTGCATGTGGAATGTCACATCGGAGTTATGCAGGAAGTAGTTCGAGAAGTACTCCTTGATGACATAGCCCTTATATCCGAGACAAATCACGAAATCGACAATGCCATGCGCGGCATAGAGCTTCATGATGTGCCACAGAACCGGCTTGCCGCCAATCTCGATCATCGGCTTGGGCCTGACCCCCGTCTCTTCCGCAATACGTGTGCCCAAGCCACCCGCCAGAATCACTGTCTTCATCTCGGATCTCGCATCATAGATGAATTGCGCTCGCGCTCGCAACTCGCATCAGACGAGTATTTCTCTATACGCCTCGTGCGCTCTCTCCAGGCTGTACTCAGCTTCGACTCTGCGGCGGCCGCCCATGCCCATCTTCTCTCTCAGGACCGAGTCGTTCAGGAGACGGTTGATCGCCTGGGCGAATGCCTGGACTTCCCCGGGCTGGACCGCAATCAGGAATCCACTTGCACGATCCACAACTTCGCCGATAGCACCCACGTCAGAGGCGACTACCGGCTTACCGCAGGCGAACGCCTCAAGAACGATCAGGGGAATGCCCTCGTCCCGCGATGGGAGAACAAGGAGATCCGAGTCTGCGAGCACAGGCGCAATGTCTGGCACGTGCCCAAGAAATTCGAAAAGATGATCGACCCGAGCCCGGCAGACCTGCTTGCGCAATGGAATCTCTTCGGGACCGTCACCCGCGACAACGATGCGGAAGTTCTCTCGCGGCCTGAGCTTACAAAGCGCCCGCGCGATCTCGACGAGCAACAACGGACGCTTGATGCTGTCCAACCTGCCTGCAAAGAGGATACGGCCGCAGCCAGTTTCCGGCCGCAGCGGAACCGGCAGAAAACGATGGGCATCAACGCCATTGCGAATCAGCCGAATCTTTTCCTCGCTCGTGCCGAATCGCCTCAGATGATCCCTGACGGCCTCCGAGATCACGATTCGCACATCGATGTCGTTCGCAACCGGTGCAGTGCAGGAGACCAGATCCCAGCTATCCCCAACAGCATGAACCAGATCCAGGATTCTTGTGCCAGGCAGATTCCTCCTGAGGTGCGGAATCGCGGCATAGGCAGGGAGAGCATTCTGCACCAAGACGGCTTGCGCACGCCAGTTTGCGATGATCGAATAGACCGCCGCCGCAATGCGGTCCGGCGGAACGATGGCCGACAAGTCATAGATGTGGTCGGCATGCCGCGTCCAGAGCGGAAGCCATCGCCGGTCGTTCGACTGTGTCGCAATCACGAGGATTTGGTACCGGCTCCGGTCGAGCGCGCTGGCGACGTCCAGCAATACGCTCTCGGCGCCACCGGGACCAAGGTGAGGAGTAATGAGGACGACGCATCGGCGGCCTCCATCGCTTTTAGGAAAATAGCGAAGGGGCTCGGTTATGCTGTCGGCCAGCAGCAAAGCTTCGGGTTGGAATCTCAAATAGAAGGACAGATCAAAAACAGGGCATCCGGCCAGGCGGTTCACACTGCTCTTGAAGCGCAGCGGAATCAACCGCCCCAGGCAGCGGAAGGGGTGCCTCAGCCAGGCATCGAACGACAAGAGTTCGGCGTTGCGCAGGTGTCTGAGGAGGACATGGATCGCCTCCGGAGACTGCACCAGCCTTGATAACGTTGACAGCTCGATATTCGTCGAGCGTTCCGGTTTCAGGCCCTGGATCAACCGGTGCCTGGACAGCGCGCCGCGAGACGCGACGACCGACCCGTCCGGAAGCCGAACGCATCCATTTCCTCCCCACACCGCCAAAGCAGCCAGCTCGGCACTGTTCGCGGCAAACCCGCTCGGCGCCGGAATAAGGTATGCTCCCGCGCGGGACTTCGTCAGGAGCCTGGCGCAATCAGCCTCGTCGATGGCCTCCCAGTCCTGGATGGTCAGGCCGGAGGCCGGCTGACGGCCTACCAGGCATACTGCCGGTTCCCACTGTGCCTTGGCGAGCGAGGTTGCATTGTAGCTGTACAGCTTGGGATGGGCGGAGCGAATTCGGGCGGACAACTCGTCGTGCCGTTCTCGCGCCGCGTCCCAGAGCGAGTAACCGTGTCTACGGTACTTGAAGAGAACCCGTCGCAAGTGATGGCCAAAACGGTTCTTCTCGGCCAATCGAAGCCAAAAATCCCAGTCCTCGTAACCCTGCCGTAGAGCCTCGTCGTAGCCGCCTGCGGCGAACCAGGCGCTTTTCCGGATCAGCGCCGCATAAGTCAGGTTGTTTTGGAGGAGCAGCCGGAATAGATTGTAATCTGCCAGCCGCTCCACATAATTGCGATCTCCGAAAACGCGATAGTCGGTATAGACGAATGCTGCCTCGGGGTGCTCGGCCACAACATCCAGGCAAGACTCAATGTATTCCGGAGCGAGTACATCGTCGGCATCCAGAGGCACGAAAAATGAGCCTTGTGCCGCGCTTATCCCAGCATTTCGCGCCGCCGGCAATCCCCGGTTGGCTTGCCTGATAAAGCGGTCCGCCATCGGGACGACCGAGTCGATTATTGCGCGGCTATCCGGTGCGTCAGTCCCATCATCCACAAGCACAATTTCTATTTGCGTATAAGTCTGAGCCTTAGCGCTTTTCAGAGCATCACGCAAGAAAACGCCCGGATTATAGCAGGGCACAACAACCGAGACCAACTCCATAATGCGCGCAAATCCACGAGTTTCAAGGCTACCACAGAGTTGGCACGAACGACGGTGACAATAATCTTGTCTCACTCAAGATGAACCTGAGGAGCGACCCGGCTTGCTGGGATTTGATCGTCAGCTTACAGGTTAAGAAACGCCGTCCCGCCCAGCGCCTGGATCACAGCGCTTGATCGGGCACCCCGGGATCCAAACTCGCCGAGTCCAACAACTGATGGACCAAATGGCGCAGTGCTCTCTTGACGCCGTCGATCCGGGGATCTGGCGTCGCAGCACCGGCGTTCTCGATGATCCAGCCCAGGAATGACAGCTTGTGGGTCTTGAAGACGTCCGGAAATGCTTGCTGGAGGTCGGGCCTGCTCCGGTACAGGTGTAGAGCGAAGTTCGTGAGGCGCCCGGCGTGACACGGTGTGGGATCCTCATCGTAGCCGGCGTTTGCCCAGCGATATAAATCTGCACTGACCGGCTCAACAAATGTGCCGTGCAGCCGATATTCGGAGCGCCCATACCGGATGAACCAATCGACAAATCCCATGCGGTCGGGACCGGCCAGGTCGGGAAAAGCCCTCCGGAGATCCGGCCGCTCGTTGTAGATAAAGGCGGCCAGATTACTAACCAGAGGCGCTCCGAACTGTGCAGGCTCGTTGAGCCACGCGTAGAACGTGCCGTGCGCCTCGGATCTCCCGACAGGCGGCCAGGAATCTCGGAGGTGCGCCGGCGATCGCAGGTAGCAGGCAACCAGAATCGGCGTGATTGGAACACCGTTGTCAAACGACGTAAGCCCGCGAAAAGGGTTTTTCGAGACTAGCTGCTTCCGCGGTTGGCACATCAAAGGGTCATTGGAGTCCAGACTGTATCCCAGCGCGGCCAACTGAAATGGGTACGGGGCGACCGACCGCAAGTCGGCGATTATGTCCGCCGGCAGCAGATCGCGCCACGCACCGACGCTCCCAGAGCGGAAGAATCCGCCGAAGGGACCCGCGAGCGACCTCATCAGGCCCATGTCGCACCTCTCGACCGCCATTTCTATACGATCGCGGTCCACAGGTTGGATCTCTTGGGTGACCGCTTGTAGCACGCCGATGGTGTCTTGCCAAAGATCCTCGTACCGCACGACCCGGGTAAGCCCCGTTTCCATCCACGCGATCGAGCAGCCCAGATCGTACCAGAACGGCGCTCCGACTCTCGCCGGAATGACGCCGGTGCGTTCGAAATCGGCGTGAATCATGGAGCGAACGACGGCCCAATCGACCGGCTCCGAACGGAAACCCTGAACGTGGTGATACAGGGAGATCAACACGTCCGCCGGGTGGCGTATCGTGGTCAGAACACGGACCTCGTTCCGCCGAATCCAGTCAATCAGACTCGGGCTCGGATAGTAATGATGGTGGCCGACGAATTCGGTTTCCGTGTTGTCCGCTTCCAAGGGGTCGAAGGGCCAAGGCCAATGAGCCAGGTCAACGGGGAGCACCTCGTATACCGTCTCCAGCAATCTTCTTAGCCACGTATTGCCGGTTTTCGGGGTGCTAAGGATCAGAATCCTCATCTGAATACCAGCGCTCTCGGGTACGCCCATGTTAACATGAAAAACAGTTAATTCAGAGATTACCGCCGTGGCTCCCGCCGGTATTCGCCGGCGTTTCAGACGTGGTTCTTCAACGCGAGGTGTCGTTCTGTGTCAAACGAAAAGCTCGTGCAACTGTTCCTTGAGGGAATCGGTGAGCCCGACCGAACGTTCCTGCTTCTCGGCGGCCCCACGGTACTCGACTGGGGGTGCGCCTTTGGCGATGGAGTAGATGAGATTCGCCGTGCCGCTCCGGGAGCGCAGGTTTCCGCCGATGGAGCCATACCGCGCCTCTTTGATGTCGTTATTGCTTCGAACTGCCCACAGCCCCATCATCTGAGTAGCTGCCGTCTGCTGTACGGAATCATGGCGCCCGGGGCGCCGTTTTGTGAAGAGCGTTTCCCCGCCCGCCTGGGCGCATTTGAGCGTATCCAGGTACAACTTGTCCGGAACGGCGAGCAGATCGTGGTTCTGTACGGATCGCTCGAATACATGAGAATGCGATCATGGCCGCATCTCCAGCAGCGGATCGAGCAGGCCCTGAACCGCCTCCGCATGGCGGAGACCTCACTGGCGCAGGTCCAGGCCGGCGCATCCAGGTTCCGCGAGGTTTTCGAGTCCCACCTTGCGACTTATCGAGCGCAACGTGCGTGGAGGGTGATGCTTGCGATACGCAGGGCGTACACGTTTCTGGTCAGGGAAGGATGGCGCGGGCGACTGCGTTTCCTTCTCGGCCGCATGCCGCCGGTCTCGAAATATGAGCTGCACTTCCCGGACATAGACGCCTATCTTCCCGCCTTTCCGACGGGTCCCGATGCCACCCTTGCCGAGCCCATTACGCCGGCCGAACAGTTCCCGCCGCGCAAGTACGACATTATTGTCCTGGCCATTATCGACTACGATTTCAGGTTTCAGAGGCCCCAGCAGATCGCACGCCAGTGGGCGCGCAACGGACACCGGGTCTTCTGGGCGAGCCCGACCCGCATGCTGCCCCTCACTTCGGAGGCTTCGTACTCCGCGCATCGTTTGGAGGACAATCTGTGGGAGATCCGGCTGAGGGCGCCTCAGCGCGATCACTATCGGGCCGACCTGCCGGAGACCGCATGCCTGCATCTCGCTGAGGGCCTGAATCAGCTCTATCGGGAGTGGGCGATCTCCGCCAACTGCGTCGTCGTCCAGCTTCCTTTCTGGCGCAGGCTGGCCTTGCGGCTTCGCTCAACTCACGGCAGCAGGATTGCATACGATTGCATGGACGACTGGGATACGTTCGATAACGTCGGTGAGTTCAACCGCTCCGAAGAAATCGAGTTGAGCCGCGAGGCTGACCTGGTGGTCGTTACCGCGGAGAAATTGCGGGAGAAATTCGGAGCCAGGGGCATCGAAACGGTGCTGGTGCGCAATGGTTCCGATTTCGAGTTCTTTCGACACGCTTCGCCCGCGGAGGAGCTTCGGGATTTGCATCGTCCCATCATTGGCTACTTCGGTGCAATCGCCGACTGGTTCGATCTGGAGTTGATGTGTAATGTGGCTCGGTCGCGTCCGTCATATTCGTTCGTTCTGGCCGGCCAGGTCTTCGGAAGAGACACGGGGAGGCTCGCTTCACTGCCCAATGTTCGTTTGCTCGGTTCGCGCCCGTACGAGGCGATGCCATCGCTGCTGGCCGCTTTCGACGTGTGCATAATTCCGTTCGTCCTTAATCGGGTGACGCATGCCACCGATCCCGTAAAGCTGTATGAATACCTGTCCCAGGGCAAGCCTGTGGTCGCCAGCGACATGGCCGAACTCAGGCGCTGCGGGGACTTCGTTCGGCTCGCTGCCGGGCCCACCGAGTTTGCTGCAGAGCTCGACCTCGCATTGGCCGAGCATTCCAAGGAGCTGACAGAGAAGCGTATCGAGTTCGCACGGAAGAGGAGCTGGCAGGCGCGGGTCGCGGACTTCAGCCAAGCGATTGAGGCCGCGTTTCCTCTGGTGTCGATTCTGGTCCTGACACACAACTGCGCGGAGTTTCTGCCTGCCTGCCTGCGCTCAGTCCTGCGAAACACGGCCTACCCGAACTTCGAGGTGGTCGTGGCCGATAATGCCTCGAGCGACAATAGCATGGCCGTCGCCGAGTCTTTCGCAGAGTGCGACAGCCGGATTAGAACCTGCCGGCTTTCAACCAATATCGGTTTTGCGGCAGGCAACAACGTAGCGGCGCGTGAAGCCCGCGGAGAATTCCTCGTTTTCCTGAACGCGGACACCATCGTCACCCCGGGCTGGCTTGGGCGCATGCTTTCACACTCGTGGATGGACCCGGCCATCGGGCTGCTGTGCGCCGTCACGAACTTTGCCGGCAACGAGGCAAAGATCAACGTCGATTATCGCGACGAGCGCGAGATGGAGGAGTTCGCGATGCGCGTGGCCAGAGACAGCCGCGGCAAGACGCTGGACGTCGATGTCGCGCCGCTGTTTTGTGCCGGCATGCGCCGCGACGTCTATGACGCGGTTGGTGGGTTGGATGCAGGGTATGAGGTCGGGATGTTCGAAGATGATGATCTCTCGCTTACGGTGCGACGCCGAGGGCTTCGGATAGCCATCGCAGAAGACTGCTTCGTTCACCACTTCGGACAGGGGTCGTTCGCTAAACTGCCCACATCAGAGTACGATCGCGTTTTCGCGCGGAATCGCAGGCGTTTTGAAACCAAATGGGGCCGGAACTGGGTGCCACACCGGCCGCGCCCGCATACCAGACCTGCATTCGAGGAGCAACGCTTCTCCCCTACGGATTTCTGCGTTCCGGAATTGGGGGCGGCTGGCAATTCGGATCCCGCCGGGGCCGCCGCTACCGCGCCCTAGTTGGGTCACTTGGCCCCCAATCCACTCTTGCTCCCAGGCAGTTCTCAGCCGGACCGTTTCCGATAGAGATCTACCGTGATCCAACCGAAAAACGGATACACTGGAGCTTCGCCGATGACGAATCTGAGGGTTTACGGCGCGGCACCGTTCCGCGTTGCGGTGATTCACGGCGGTCCGGGCGCGGCCGGAGAGATGGCTCCCGTTGCCCGCCGGCTCGCCGGCGCACACGGTGTACTCGAACCCATCCAGACCAAGCCGTCGGTTCAAGGCCAGGTGGAGGAACTCCATAACATCCTGCTAAGCGAAGCCACACTACCAGTCGTTCTGGTTGGGTTCTCGTGGGGCGCGTGGTTGACCATTCTGTTGGCTTCGAAATCGCCCGAGCTGGTCCGCAAGATCGTTTTGGTGAGCAGCGGCGGTTTCAATGAAGCATCCGCCAAGGGTCTGAATGATCGGCGGCTGATTCGCCTGCGGGATGAAGAGAAAGCTGAGTTTCAAGCTGCCGTGGCCGGGTTGAACGATCCTGAGATCCGGAACAAGGATGCGTTGCTTTCAGCGTTGGGCCATCTCACCTCAAGAGCCGATGCCTACGATTCAATCGACGACGCCGATGAACCGGACCCGCTTCCGGTCAGCGCGGAGATCTTTCGCCGCGTGTGGAGTGAGGCTGCTGAAATGCGTCGTACGGGTGCGCTGCTCCGCGCTGTCCGAAGTCTGGCCTGCCCGGTGGTGGCCCTTCACGGCGATTCTGACCCGCACCTCGCCGCGGATGTCTTCGGGCCTCTCTCCGCCAACCTGGCGGACTTTCGTTTTGTTCTGCTCGCAAAGTGCGGCCATACTCCGTGGCGGGAACGCCAGGCGAGCGACAAGTTCTATGAGGTCCTGCTGGCCGAAATTGCGTGATACCGACCTTACTTTAGTGCCTGGCACGAGATCCGTCCGCTTTGTCGGCTACACGGAAGTGATCCACGTTGACGGTCATGGAGGTGTGCCGTACATGAATGAAGTCGCCTGTCGCTTGATCGTCGCGCTGTGCCTTATCGCTTTGGTCCCACAAGGCATGGTCATCACGCAGAACCTCGGAGCGGCCCCGCAGACGAACATCGCCGTGCAGGGTCAGACGGGAGCGCCGCCGGAAGGCGCCTCCTGAACTTCGTGAACTGGGCGGGAAGTCCACTTCGCCCAGGTAGGCCACCACGCGCTGACGCGCGCGTGCTGCACTCGGAAAACGCGCCGATGAAAGCAAAAGGCGGCCTCCCGCGGGGTGATCTACGGCTCGTCGAGGATCTCGCGGACCTTGCTGCCGAGGGCCTGGCCGTCGAACGGCTTCTGCAAGAAGTGGGGTTCGGCGCCCAAATCGGAGCCTCCTATCGTGTCGAGGGGATAGCCGGAGGTGAACAGCACCTTCAGGCCCGGCTGGTCTTCTAGCAAGCGCCGGGCCAACTCCCGCCCGTCCATCATCGGCATCACGATGTCCGCCAACAGCAGGCTGATCAAGCCCGGGTAATCTTTGTACGCGCGAAGGGCCTCCACCCCATTTACGGCTTCGATCACCTCGTACCCGAGCCGTTCCAGGTAGCGTCGGGCGAGTGCCCGGACATGAGCCTCGTCTTCTACAACCAGAATCGTTTCGCTGCCCTGCGCCACCTCGGGCGCCACCTCTATCCTCGGCGGCTCGGGCTCGGCATGGACCCGGGGCAGATAGATTTCAAACCGCGCGCCCTTGCCCAGCTCGCTTTCCAAGCGCATCTCGCCGCCGTTCTGCTTCACGGCGCCGTAGACGCTGGAGAGCCCGAGTCCCGTTCCTCGTCCCAGGCCCTTGGTGGTGAAGAACGGCTCGAAGACGTGCCGCTTCGTCTCCTCGCCCATGCCGGCCCCGGTGTCGCTCACCGACAAGCGGACAAACTCGCCTGAGCCGATTTCCGGGTCGTCGTCGAGCTTCACCGCGGCAGTCTCAACCGTGATCGTTCCATCGCCCTCAATCGCGTCCCGGGCGTTGGTAACCAGGTTCATCACCATCAGTTCGAGCTGCCCGGGATCCGCCACAACAACGCAAGGCTGCTCGCACCGGTTCATGCGTAACTCGATGCGCTCGCCCACCAGGCGGCGAAGCAGGCTGTACATGGCGGCGGCCGCGGAGTGGAGGTCGATCGCCCGGGGCTGGATCATTTGGCGGCGGCTGAAGGCAAGCAACTGGCTGGTAAGAGAGCTGGCGCGGCTCGCGGCCCTCAATACGGAATCGAGCTCGCTACGGAAATGGCGGCTGAGCCGTGCATGTTCGCGAACAGATTCGGTGGAGCCTATGATCACGGTCAATAGGTTATTGAAATCGTGCGCCACCCCGCCGGCAAGCCGCCCTATGGTCTCGAGCCGCTGCGCGTGCACCAGCCTTTGCTGGAAGGTCTTCTGCTCGGTAATGTCGTCGAAGACGAAGACGGCGGCTACGATTCTGTTTTCCCGGTCGCGAATGGGTGCGGAGCCGGCGCGCATGGTGAACCGGCAGCCGTCGCCCCGGATGTATTCGATCTCCTCGTTGGCAACCACTTCTCCGGTATGAAGCGAACGGGCCAGCGGCCATTCCTCCGGCGAGTACGGGCGCCCGCCGGCATGAAAACCCACATAGCGGGACTGCTCATCGATCTGTCCGGCCGCGAGGAACGAGTGGCCCAGGATCAGCTCCACGCGGCGGTTCTCGAAGACGATTTTCCCCGTAGGCGCCTCGGCGACAACCACTCCGGAGGGCATCTGCTCGATGATGCTTTGGAGCTTGGCGCGCCCGCTCTCGATGGATTCCATCAGGCGCTCGCGCTCCTGCTCCATGCGCTTGCGGTTGCCGATGTCGAACAGCACGAGCACGGCTCCGGCGGTTTCGCCCTCCGCCGTCCGGTAAGGGTGCGTGCGCATCAGGTACCAGTTGCCGTTCCGGTCGGCGATCTCCATTTCGCGCGCGGCTTTCGTGCGGATGGCTTCGTCCACCGTTGCCGCGACGCTGTCGAGGTCGAGGTTTGTCTGAACGCCGGTCAAGAGCTTGCCGATATCGGCGGAGCTAATGTTGAGCACGCTCCGAGCCGCGGGTGTGAACATGCGGATGCGCTTGCCGGGGCCTAGCAGAACAATCGGCACGCGGACCGCCTCAAGAAGGTTGTTCAGATCCGCGAGAGCGTGCGCCAGTTGGCTGTTGCGCATCTGAAGCTGTTCGTTGATGGCGGTGAGTTCCTCGTTGGCGTTCTCGAACTGCTGGCCGCGGATTTCGAGCTGGTCGCCGATGCTCTTCAATTCCTCGTTCCGCGAGAGAAGCTCTTCGTGCGAGGCCCTCAATTCGTCGATGGTAGAGTGAAGGTTTTCGGTGCTGGCTGCGAGGAGTTGCTGCAAATGTGCGATTTCCCGCCGGTCGGCTTCCCTCGAAGCTCCGGCAGCGCCCTTCCGCGCCGGCGCCCTGGCGCCAAACATCTCGAACAACACCAGGAAATAGCGCTGCCTCCCCAGAGACTCCAAAGGAAGAATTTCGAAGCTGACGTGCCGCGCCTCGTCCCTTTCGAGCTGGATTTCGATATTTTTCGAGCGCTGCGCCTTTCCGGTTTTGGCAGCCCGCTGAAGCGCCATGGCCAGCGGCGCTCGCAGTTCCTGCCGCGCCACGTTGCCCAGTTCCAGACCCGAGCCGCCCCCCGCAAACGGAAGAAAAGGACCGGTATCTCCCTTGAACTGAATGATCTCGCCCTCTGCGGTGACCAGCACCCCGGCGTGCCCATAGTGGCGGAAAGCCAGCCTGTCGGCTTCCCTCTCGACATCGGCCGTGTTCGCGATCAGGTCCGTTGCGGGGGCGGCGCCGCGGTTTTGAAAGTCGAATGGCAACCGTGCGGCGACAGGGTTCTTGAGGAAAATCCGGCCCCTTCGATCCACAGCTTTGAACAGGTCGCGGAATCGAGCCGAAGGCTCCGAAGCGCCGGCCAGCAGGTATCCGGAACCCTTGAGCGCGTAATGAAAAATGGGCGTGACTTGTTTGACGACACTTTCGGGCAGGTTGCGGGAACTGATGAGGTCCAGGCTGGAAAATGGCGGGTCCTTCGTGACGTCGTGCTGAGCGAACACGCAGATCTCGCGAACGGCTTTGCAGGCCTGGTACCGGCCCGCGGAGTAAGTGAAGAAACGCTGGACCCGTTCGACCCCGATCTCATCTGGGAGGCTCGCGGGAAACATGCCGGAACGGGCGGACGCGACTAAGCGGTCGTTGACATCCGAGGCGAAGATCTTCATGTCGGCGAGCGCCCCGTTCAGGGCTTCAAGGAAACAGATCGCCAGGGAATAGGCCTCCTCGCCCGTGCCGCAGCCGGGAACCCAAATGCGCAGGGGTTCGTCCGGCGGGCGATCCCTGAGGAGGGAGGGGATCACCGTTTTCCTGAGCTCCTCGAAGAGTTCCGGATCGCGGAAAAAAGGGCGGATATCGGCCGGCGCAGGGGCGGCCGGTTCGGAATCGCTCCGGCGTTCCATCTCTTCGCGATGGCGGGCGATTCGGGTCAGTTCCCGGGCAATGGCCTCGGCGGGAAGGATAAAATCGACGGCGCCGCTTTTGATAGCGCCGCCCGGCATGCTGTCGTACTTGGCGGTTTCATCCTGGGCGAAGGTGATGCCGCCTCCGTGCTTCACTTCGATCAGGCCGAGAGTGCCGTCCGAGGAGGTGCCGGAGAGAATGACGGCAACGGCGTTTTCCTTCTCCTCTTGTGCGAGCGAGCGCAGGAAGGCGTCGATGGGCAGGTACTCGCCGGCGCGTTGCGTTCGGGGCGTCATCGACAGACGCCCGCGGGAGATGGTCAGGGTCTGGTTGGGCGGGATAACGTAGACGTGGTTCGGCTCCACCCCAACGCCCTCGACCGCCTCGATGACCGGCATGCGGGTGGCCTTGGCGAAGATATTCACCAACAGGCTCTTGTGGAGGGGGTCGAGATGCTGGACAAAAACGAACGCCATTCCGGTATCCGGCGGGAGTGCCTGGAGGATCTTGCGAAAAGCCTCCATCCCGCCAGCCGAAGCTCCGATCCCCACAACCGTGAACCCGAGCTGACGACGATCGTCTTCTTCCCCTGGCATAACCCTACATTACGATAGAATGGCCCGACCGCCGCTTCAATATGCAAATAATCGTTGACGCGGGCACACGCGAGGTTACAATGCGCCTCACCCCCTCACGCTTCGCCCTCCATAAGCAGCTCTCGAATCACCCGGGCGTGGCTCTCCCGCTGCTCGGCGTCCTTCATGAGCTTCGGCTCCAGAGTTTTCGTTTTCTGGGCGATGCGGCGCGACATCGCCGCGCTCTCCTCCAGCGTCCTCGCCGCTTCCCACAATGCGCGTTCAACGATATCGGACTGCGCATCCACCATGCTCCGCGTGGAGAATGCATGCCCTACGCGGCAGCGGAACCGCAGCAGGCCGCCCTCCTGCAACTCCCAAAGAGTGCCTCTGCAATCCGGACAGGTAAATGCGCTCGGCGCGCCCAGTTTCGTTACATCAATTGGCTCGCCTTGTTCCTGCCTGAATGACCGGTCAGCGGGTTCCGACACGGCTCGCCTCCCTTTCGGTTTGACCACCCCGGCCACGAGATCGCGCATGAGGGGGCCGATTTCGTCGAGCGGCAGCGTAAAATCCGGCTCCAGCACGCTCAACGCGCTTTGCGGCATGGCCGGGTACGCCGAGTCGGCCGGATCCTGCACCACGGCTATGCCCCCCCGCTCTTTGATTGCTTTCAGCCCGGCCGTCCCGTCGTCGTCGGCGCCCGTCAACAGAACACCGGCGACTCGGGGGCCGTACACCGACGCCGCGGACCGGAATAACACATCAATCGACGGCCGGTGGCGATTCTCCCTGGGGCCGCGGACCACCCTGATTTTCGCGTCGTGCAAAACGAGGTGCCGGTCCGGAGGTGCTGCGTAAATCTGCCCCACTTCGAGCAACTGGCCCTCGCTCGGATGAACGGCCGACAAATTCCCCGCGCGGCTCAGGATTTGGGGCAAAAAGCTTTCGGCCTCGGCCCACAAATGCACCACCACGAAGACGGCGGCATCGAGTCCGGCCGGCAGTGCCCCGACCACCTTCTGCAGAGCTTCGATCCCCCCGGCCGAAGCGCCCACGACGATAATATCGTGCTTATCTCCACTGCTCACTCTATGTTTCCTTGCGATGCGCCGTGCCGCCCGCTGCAGGTTCTTCATCAAGCAGATGGCGGACGCGGGAGGCCAGCGCTTCCTGCGTAAACGGCTTCGGAAGAAAGGCGAAACCCTTCTCCAGAACACCGTGGTGAATGATTGCGTCCTCCGTGTAGCCCGACACGTACAGCACTTTCATGTCCGGCCGCTCGGGCGCGAGTTGAAATGCAAGTTCGCGGCCGCTCATCCGCGGCATCACGACATCCGTCACCATCAGGTGGATGGGGCCGTCGTGTTCGCGGGAGACCCGGATCGCGTCCGGACCGCTCGAGGCCTCGATCACGCTGTAACCGCGCATCTCCAGGAACCTCCGCGCCACCGTCCGAACGGCATTTTCATCGTGCACCAGCAGAATGGTCTCCGTACCTCGCAGTTTCTCCGGCTGGGGCGCGGCGCCCTCCGCCCGCTCAACCTTTGCCTCCACCCTCGGGAGGTAGACGGTGAAGGTGCTTCCGACCCCCAGTTCGCTGTAGGCCCAGATATATCCCGCGTTCTGTTTCACAATGCTGTACACGGTAGCCAAACCCAACCCCGCGCCGCTGCCTTTGGGCTTGGTCGTGAAAAATGGCTCGAACATGTGCGATTGCGTTTCCGCATCCATGCCGGTTCCTGTGTCTTTCACCGCGATGGTCACGTACCGGCCGACCGGAACCGCGGGATGCTGCTCCGCAAAACCTTCATCCACGTCCACATTGGCCGTTGAGACCGTAATGGCGCCGGATTCCGGGATGGCGTCGCGGGCGTTCAGCACCAGGTTGTAGATCACTTGCTCCAATTGCGTCCGGTCGATCCTGACCCGCCCGGCATCCGGCTGCGGCGCAATCGCAAGCTCGGTTTTCTCGCTCAGCATCACCATCAGCATCTGCCGCAACTCGCCGATCACTCGGTTGGGGTCGAGCACCCTCGGTCTGAGGATCTGTTTTCTGCCAAACGCCAGCAGTTGCTGGGTGAGCGCGACGGCCCGCTCGGCTCCACTGCGAATCTCATCGAGCATTGGCCGCCCCGGGTGATTGCCGGTCAGTTCGCCCTGCAGTAGATCGGTATACCCGAGCAAGGCCGTCAGGATGTTGTTGAAATCGTGCGCAACTCCTCCGGCAAGCCGCCCCACCGCTTCCATCTTCTGCGCTTGCCGCATCTGGTCTTCGTTGCGCTGTAGCCTCTCCTCCGTACGCCGCCGCGCGCTCACATCGCGGATATTGAACTGGATCACGTTGCGCTCGCCTTCGATGTACAGCGAGGCGACAACGTCCACCTCGGTGCGGTCGCCGGTTTCCGACTGCAGCCACAACTCCTTCTGCACCGACTCGCGCTCGTGCAACTCCACCGCCAGCGCCTGGTCGATATCGGTGTCTTCGAACAACGGGCTCTCCCAGAACTTCTGGCCGAGGAGGCGGCTCCGCGCGTACCCGAAAACCTTCGTGATGAATGGATTCGAATCCAGGATCTCTCCGGTTTCCGCATCGGCGATCACGATGCCGTCCTTGGCAGCCTCGAACAGCCGCCGGTAGCGCGCTTCGGCTGCCCGCTTGCGTTCGGTCACGTCCACAAGCGCGAGCACTACGCCGTCGATCCGGTTGTCCGACGTCCGGTAGGGGCGCACCCACATCGAGTACATCCGCCCCTCGCTGTCGTGCACCTCCCTTTCCCTCGCCGCCAGCGTGTCGATAACCTCCTGGCAGAGCGCTACGATATCGGGAACGTTCACTTTGAGGCGGAAGTCGCTGATAGGCCGGCCTACATCGGCGGGTATGAGGTTGAGAATCTTCTCCGCCTGCGGAGTGAACCGCCGGATCCGGAGATCGTTGCCCAGCATCATGATGGGGATGTTCGCGCTGCTCAGGAGATTGAGCAGATCGTTATTGATCTGGTGCAGTTCCGTGTTGCGGGTCTGCATCTCCTCGTTTACAGTCGTGAGTTCCTCGTTGGTGGACTGCAGCTCTTCCTTGGCGGTGAGCAACTCTTCGTTCGTGCTCTGCAGTTCCTCGTTGCTGGACTGCACCTCCTCGTGAGCGGATTTCAGCTCTTCGGTCGCCGCCTCCTGTTCCTCAATGACCGACTGAAGGTACTGCCGGGTGCTCACAAGTTCCTGTTGCAACTCCCGGACCCGCCCGTCTTCCCCTTTGAGGACCTGGCCCCGCCGGCCTTTTCGGCTGTCCGGTTGCGGCGGCGCAGCCGGTTCAAACACGGCGAGGAACTGGGTTTCCCCGTGACCGTGAACCGGCGTCACCGCGAGTTGTATATGCCGCACTTCGTCACGGTCGAATGGTACTGTTAGCGTGCCGCCTTTCACCGGGGCCGAGGTCTCGCTCGCTTTTTCAATGAGCCGGCGGAATTCGGCGGCAAGCCCTCCGCGCGTCAGCCTGGTGATCTCCAGAGTAGCTTCGCCCGATGGCTGCCCCAGGAAGGGCGAAGTGTCTCCCCGGAACTGCAGCACCTTGAGACTCTGATCGACCACCACCGCCGGAGGGGAATAACGCGCCAGGATCATGCGATCCACCCTGGCCTGGCTTTCGGCCGCGGTGGGAACCGCCTCAACCAGCCTTTTGCCGGCGGTCTCGCCATGGTGATGCTCGTCATACCCCCCGAAATCGGGCGTGATTGACACTGGCGCCGGATTCCGTGAATAGAGGCGGTGCTCTTTATCCACGGGCTCGAACAGCGCCTCGCCGGCCACGCCGACATGTTCGGAGGCGCCGAGCACCAGGTAACCCTTTGGTTTGAGCGCGTAGTGGAGCAGGCGCATTACCTTGCCCTGCAGCACCGGACCCAGGTAAATCAGCAGGTTGCGGCAGGTGATCAGGTCCAGCTTGGAAAACGGAGGGTCTCTGGTCACGTTCTGCCTGGCGAACACGCAGACGTCCCGCACGAATCGCGCGATCTGGTAACTGCCTTCCACCCGGACGAAGAACCGCCGCAGGCGGTCCGGAGAAACATCGGCCGCGATGCTGTCCGGGTACACGCCCAAGCGCGCCTTCTGCAGCGCGGCATCGCTCAGATCGGTGCCGAAGACCTGGATCGGGATCTCGATCCTCGCGTCCCGCATGTACTCGAGCAAGGTGATCGCCATGGAATACGCTTCTTCTCCTGCGGAGCAGCCCGGCACCCAGACCCGGAAAGGGTCCTCCGGCGACCTGCCCTTGAACAGGGTCGGCAGAAGCATGGAACGTATCGCCTGGAACGTGGCCGGCTCCCGGAAAAAAGACGTCACGTTGATCAGCAGGTCCTGAAAGAGCAGGTCCAGTTCGTCCCGGTGCTCTCTCAGGTAGCGGATGTACTCGTGGGGCTTGTTGAATCTGTGCAGCGCCATGCGGCGCAGCGTGCGCCGGCGTATCGTCCCCGGTTTGTAATAACTGAAATCGACGCCCGTGGCCGCCCGCAACATTGTGAAAACTTCGGTGAGGTCTTTCTCGCCGTCCTCCGGAGCTTCGGCCGGCCGCAACCGGGCGAGGTATTCATGCCGGCGCAACCGGACCAGTTCCTCCGCAATGCGCTGCGGCGCCAGCACCAGGTCCACGGAGCCCGCTGCGATGGCGCTTCTCGGCATGCCGTCGTACTTGGCAGACTCGGGCGCTTGTGCGATCGTGATGCCTCCCTCGGCCTTGATCGCGTTCAGCCCCAGAGTGCCGTCCGATGCCGTTCCCGACAGCACAACCCCGATCGCCTTGCCGCCCTGGTCTTCCGCCATCGACCGGAAGAATCTATCGACCGGCATGTGCGGCACTGCCGGCGGCCGGGGCTCTACCTTCAGCACGCCCTTCGAGATGCTGATATTGCCGTTCGGCGGAATCACGTAAATGCGATTGGGCTCGACCGGCATGCCGTCGCCGACCTGTACTACCGGCATCCTGGTCGATCGGGCGAGCAACTCGGTCAGGATGCTGGAGTGTTTGGGGTCCAGGTGCTGGATGAAGACGATCGCCAGCCCGGTATCGACGGGCAGGTGACGCAGCACGTCGGTGAATGCCTCCAGCCCCCCGGCCGACGCACCGAACCCGACCACGGGACAGAACTGGGTCTTCTCAGGCGCCGCTTCGGGCGTTTCCTTGCTCTCTGCCTCCAGCCTCTTGGCGGCAGGCTTCGCCTTCTCCTCTCTCTTCCGAGGCATACCGATACTCCCTGGCCATTTGGCCGTATTAATCCATATTTATTCTATAGATCTGCAGAGATCTTTGCGAGATGCGCGCACGGGCACTACGCGCAATCATTGTTCGACAGCGAGCGGGATCATTGCTGCCCGAGAGCCAGCCGGATCATCGCCAGCAGATCCTCCATTGCGAATGGCTTTCGCAACGCGGCACAAGGCAAGGCGGTCGGTGTGGCCGTCATAAACACAGTGGGTTTTTCCGGGCACTCGGCCTGGACCGATTGAGCGAGTTCCAAACCATTCACGCCACAGACATCGGTCACGACCACGCTTATGTGCTCCCGGTGATCCCGCCACAATTGCAAGGCTTCAGCGTGGTTGGAAGCGTCGAGAATCGCGAAGCCTTGCTTGAACAGAAAGCGGCAGACGGCATAGCACCGCTTGCGGAGCGCTTCAGCCGTGAATGGCTTTGGGAGGAATGGAACCGCAGGATCAAGCCGCTCATCCGTGTACGCCGCCATGAGCATCACCATGTAGATGGGAAGGACTGATGGACCGAACGGATCAGTTCGTTCCGCCTGTCGGCGCAATCCGAAGCGCAGCGCGAACTGCGAGGAGTTTTGGGAGCTAACGCTTGCCAATCAACAGCGCGAAGTCGCTTGGAATCACCCGGCGCTCAATCAGGGTTGTCTCCAACCCATCAATGCAATCGATCATATGATCGATCGTTGGGTCATTGTCGGGGAAGTTGTGAATGATGCCCGAGTAGAGCAGGTGCTGAATAGTGCCGCCCAGGCTCCTGTGCTCGACCACACTGAAATTTGCGTAGAACACCGGCACGATCTCATCGGAACGGATCGCTTCGCTCGGGCAGACCTGAACGACCTCCTCGACCGTGCTCCGGCCTTCGCAGGCTTTTTCGATACCATTCCGATACTGGCGGAGATTGGCCGGCATGAGACCGAGTAACTGGCCAACCAGGCTGAGTTGAATGTCCGTCCACTGAAACCGCGCAGGACCGACAAACTCGTCCAAAACGAAAAGTCCTTCTGGTGTCAGCGCACGGCGGACCTCTGCCATGATTCGCTCCAGGTTTTCGAAATGATGAACGCTTTGGACTGCGTAGATCAGGTCGTACTGGCACTCGCCCAGGTGCATGTCATTGGCATCCGCTGCAATGAACTCAACCTGGGCTCCGGCGGCTCTGAGCAGGCCTTGGGTCTCGCTGAAACGGGATTCATCGAGGTCCAGCCCGGTCAGATGCTCCGCCAGTCCCTCCTTCCAGGTCTCGGCAATACCAGCACCGTTCCCGCAGCCGAGTTCCAGAGCCCGCCTGGCGGGACGCCCCAAGGCCCGCAGTACCCAGTTCCGCCAGGGCAAGCCATCCACCTTAGCCTTATCGTAGTAGTGCCTTGCCACACGGGGATGACTAAGCCAGAACAGGCGCGTTCCGTTGCGTGTTTGCGACTCGACTTCAGTCCAGTGCTCGACCTCCGAGGCGTGTCGGGGCGAAAGCGGCATCCCAGACCAGTGTCGCAAACGCAGCCGCCCGCGGCTGTCACCCTGCGCGTTGGCCGCGCGGAGAAACCGTTCGCGCCTGCACTGCTTCAAGCAACTGGGCGGCCCTGCTTGTCCAGGTCTCGGCTTGGGCGATGGCAACCCTGCGCCGGCGTCGCAGTGGGTCGCTCTCCCTGGCCGCGGCTGCCAGTTGGCTGACAAACTGCTCCGAATCGCCGGCGGTGTACACGGTGTCGCCGTAGAGTTCCACTTCCGGGAGCCTGGTGCCGACCACCGGCAGCCCGAGACTGAAATATTCGTAAAGCTTGATCGGGTTCGTCGCGAGCGTCAGCGCGTTGCGAAGAAACGGGATCATCCCGACGTCGAAGCGAGCCATGTAAGCCGGAAGACCGCTGTGCGGCACCTCCCCGGTGAACTCCACATTCGGCAACTCCCGTAGAGCCTCTACGCGCCTGTCCTCAATCCGCCCGATGAGCTGAAACTTCCAATCGGGAAAGGCACGGGCCGCGCTGGAAACGGCCTCCGTGTCGAACCAGTGATCCAGCGCGCCCACGTATCCGATGACCTTGCCGGTCTCCTGCCGCGTGGCTTCCCGCCCGCGAAGCGCACCACGGAAATGATCGGCATCGACGCCATTCCGGATTACTATCGATTTCGCCGCAACGGACGGAAACACGGAAAGGACATCGTTCATGAGCCACTCGGAACAAAACACGACGAGGTCCGCGGTTGCGAACAACGCCGCTTCGGCGGCTACGATTTCCGGGGCAATGTTCCGGAATCCGCGCAAGAGGTCGTGACAATCGTAGACGATGGGGAATCCGAACCTGGACCGGAACGTTCTGGCCGTTTCCAGCCAGATCGGGAAGCTCACGACCTGTATTGCGCGCCGGATTCCCGCGCCCGCCGCCAGCTGCTCGAGAGCGGCCACAATCCGCGCGTGCTCATCCGAGGTAAGCAACCTCGCGTGGAACACGTGCTCCCGCGGCAGGTGGATGTGGAATTCCAGGACGCGCGGCTTGAGGACCGCGATCCGGCTGAACGGGTCCGCCAGGTACGGCACCGGATACTCGCAGCCGAGATGCGGGTTGACGTAGAAACATCGATTCCCGAACGAAGCGAATGCCCTGGCAAGCTGCTGGGACCGCTGGATCCTCGTGTGCCAATCGGTCATGGGCAGAAACAGCAGGTCCGGCTGGGCGGTCGCGGCCGGCAGCGCCTGTCTGGATTGGCCAGTCAGACGAAAGGGCTTTAATTCCCAAGCGGCGGAGAAGTAGCTGGCGCGCTGCTTGGGGAACAAGCGCAAGTAAAGCCAGCGGAAATATGGGCGGACGCTCTCCCTGGTCGCAAACAGTTGCAGTTTTGGACCCATCCCCGTCGTCCATTGCTGCTTTGGCGGTCTTGTGACCAGTGTACTAAATTTTGTTAATGCAGGCGGGCAGCCGCTACCTCACTCCTCCCGAGTCCACACCTGCGAGCGGCCGAGCAGCGATACGCCCATGTAGCCGCGGACCGACAGCTTCTTGCCGTCTTCGAGCAGCCGCAGCTTGCAGCGGTAGACTGATCCGTTTTTCGGATCGAGGATGTCGCCGCCGCTGTACTCGGTGCCGTTCTTCTTCAAGCCGCGCACGACGATCATTCCGGTTATCGGTTTATCCTTGCGGTCGTCGGTGCACCGGGTGCAGTTCTGCACCGCGTTCGGGTCGAGCAGTTTCTCGACCTGGCCGTAGAGCAGCCCGTTTTCCTCGTAGACGCGGACAATCGACTTCGGCTTGCCGGTCTTGTCGTCAATGGTTTGCCAGCGTCCCACGGGACTGGTTGCGGGAACCGCGGCCTGGAGAAGCAAGTTGAACAGACAGAAGGTGGTAAGCACGCGATTACTATACTAAAATTCCTTAATCTACAATAGCCCCCGGGGATGGCTCTGAGGACGGCTTCCTTCATGACCCTCAGTTCGTCGGCTTTGCGAACAGGGCGTCGTCGATCTCGACGTTGTTCTTCATCTCGGTCATCGTGGTGCGGACTTCTCCGACCGGCATCATCTGCCTGAGCTGAAACGGGGCTTTCACGCCGTTGCCGATGTCACGGTAGTCCGACATCTCTGTGCGCATATCGACCGGGCCCTGCTGAGTATCCACCGTTCCGGACTGGGCGACGATCAGGAACGTTTCCGCGTCGCAATACTGCGTGACCGGTTTGCCGGAAGCGGGCGTGAGGAGAAGAACGTAGGCATCGCGACCGAGCACCTTTTCCCTACCCTTCAGTTCGACCTTCGGGTACAGGTCGCGCCACTTAAGCGCGCTGTTGAACACGGCTTCGCGTCGGATGTTTTCGAGGGCCTCTCCGGTGACCTCGGAGATCCCCTGTGGGGTTTGGTTCCAGGCCACGCTGCCGTCGAAGCCCTGGCGGATCTCGCCGAACCCTTCGATGTTGGTGACGATCAGCCGCTTGTTGGGCGCCTTGGCATAGAACTCGATCGTGCTGTGCATTTTCGGCGGCTCGGGATGCGGGACGAGTTCGTTCGCATGGTCGTGGTCGTCGGCGGGAGGGACGATCTCCAGCGTGCCCTTCGCCATGGTGGACCTGATCTGTTCCATTGCCTTGCGGCCACCGGAGGCCTCTATGGACTTCTCAATGATCTGCCCGGCCGTGAGCTGGGGTTTCGGTTTGTTCTGCGCGGCCGCGACAAAGGCGCACATCAGGCCGGCAGTGATCAGCATGGTTCGCATGGTCAGCCTCCTTGGGAAGCTCAGCTCCAGAGGCGGTCCCAGGAGCGTTCGCGGTTCCACTCGGGCGTCGGCTCGAAGTAGCCGGGCTCGAGCAGGTGCTGCTTCACAACGGCATCGTTCAGAGTGATTCCGAGTCCGGGCTTGTCGGGAACGGAAATGAAACCTTTGTTGACGATCGGTTTCTCTACGCCCTCAACCAGGTCATTCCACCACGGGACGTCAACGGAGTGGTTTTCGAGAACGAGGAAGTTCTCGGTCGCCGCCGCGCAGTGGACGTTCGCCATGCAGGAAATCGGGCTTCCGGCGAAGTGCATGGCCATGGGGACGCCATAGCTTTGCGCCATGTCTCCGATCTTGTGCGTCTCGAGGATTCCTCCGCTGGTGGCCAGGTCCGGGTGGATGATGTCCACGGCGTGATTGCGGCACAGTTCCTCGAATGGCTCCCTCAGGTAGATGTCCTCACCTGTGATCGTAGGGATGTCAACCGAGTTTGTGATCTCTTTCCATAGGTCGGTGTGCTGCCAGGGGATCATGTCTTCGAGCCAGGCGAGGTTGTACTTCTCCAGGGCCTTGCCGAGCCGGATGCAGGAATTGACTCCGATATGCCCGAAATGATCGGCGGAAAGCGGAACGTCCATGCCGACCTGCTCGCGGACGGTAGCGACGTACTGGCTCATGAGTTCGACACCCTTGGGGGTGAGTTCGATCCCGGTGAACATATGCTGCACGTTGCCGCCCTGGGCGAATGGTACACCGGCCGGATGGGTTACTGTCCCAGGGATGTTCTCCAGGAGGTCAATGCCGAGGTCCATCTTGAGCCAGGTGAAGCCTTCGTCGCGGCGAGCCTTGAGCCGCTGGCCGTACACCTTCGGGTCGTGGGATTCGGTGGTGTCGGCATAGCACCGGATCTTGTCGCGGAACTTGCCGCCGAGCATCTGGTAGACGGGCACGCCGTAGGCTTTCCCGGCAAGATCCCAGAGCGCCATCTCGACGCCGCAGACGCCGCCCGCCTGCCGTCCGTGAAAACCGAACTGCTTGATCTTGCGGAAAATCCTGTCTACATTGCAGGGGTTCTCGCCGAGCAGCCTGCTCTTTAGAATCAGCGCGTAGTTTTTGCTGGCTCCGTCTCGCACTTCGCCGAGCCCGTAGACGCCCTGGTTGGTGTCGATGCGGATCAGAGGGCAAGTCATCGGCGCGCGCGCCAGCACGGCCACGCGCAGGTCGGTGATTTTCAGGTCCGATGGCTTCGAGTTCGTGTTGACGTTTTGGACGGCGGCATCCAGCGTCTCGTCCGCCCAGAAAGCGGCTCCGAGCGCTCCGGCGCTGGCGCGCAAAAAGCCGCGACGATCCGCCAGGTTTCTCCCAGTTCGCTTCATGGTTCTCCTTTTTGGGCTAACAGCGCCCATTGTATGTTCACGCAGCGGGGCAGCACAATTTCCGGTGTCCGGCATCCGATTCGGCGATGGCCGGAATACGCGTGATATGCTGGACGTCCGTGTAGTTTTACTTCATTCGCAGAGGATAATCCGATAATGAAGCAGTCCTTACGCAAACACGTTGGCCGCCGGTCATTCCTGGGCTCGGCCGCCGGACTGATCGGCGCAGGCTTCTGGGCGAACGAAACGCTGGATGCCGCCGTTCAAAACGTTAATACGAACTCAAAGCCTTCGGAACTCAAGATCACCGACATGCGCATCGCCGACCTGCCGGGCCGGCCGATCATCCGATTGGACACAAACCAGGGCATCCAGGGCCTCGGCGAAGTCCGCGATGGCGCGAGCAAGACGTATGCGTTGATGCTGAAGCGCGTCATCGTCGGGGAGAATCCCTGCAACGTCGACAAGCTCTTCCGGAAGATTAAGCAGTTCGGGTTCCACGCGCGGCAGGCCGGCGGCGTGTGCGGCGTGGAAATGGCTCTGTGGGATCTGGCCGGCAAGGCGTACAACGTGCCGGTCTATCAGATGCTCGGCGGGAAGTTCCGGGACAAGATCCGCGTGTATGCGGATACTCCACAGGCGCGCGACCCGAAGGAATTCGAGGCACGGCTGAAGAAGCGGCTCACCGACGGTTTCACCTTTCTCAAGATGGACGTCGGCATAGGGATACTTCGCAACACCCCGGGGACCCTGTCCGCGCCGGCCGGCATGACGATAGGCGAGTCGAACAACATCGAGCACATGTTCACCGGCATCGAAGTCACGGACAAGGGCATCGCGATGATGGCCGATTACGTGGCCAGGGTGCGCGAGATTATCGGCATGGATATCCCGCTCGGCACCGACCACTTCGGCCACATCGGCGTGAACTCCTGCATCCGGCTCGGGAAAGCTTTCGAGAAATTCAACCTGGCCTGGATGGAGGATTTTGTTCCGTGGAACCGCACCGAACTGTGGAAGAAGATCACGGACGCAATTGATGTTCCGACGCTCACGGGCGAAGACATCTATCTGAAGGAGCCGTTCGAGGTGCTGTGCCGCGAGCACGCGGTGGACATCATCCAGCCCGACCTGGCCACCAGCGGCGGCATTCTCGAGACGCACAAGATCGGCGACATGGCCCAGGGGTACGGACTGCCCATGGTGCTGCACATGGCGGGCTCGCCGGTTGCGGCGATGGCCAGCGTGCACTGCGCGGCGGCAACCGAGAATTTCCTGGTTTGCGAAAACCACTCGGTGGACGTGCCGACGTGGGCCGATATCGTGGACGGCATCGAGAAGCCCTTCGTGAACAAAGGCTACATCCCGGTGCCCGACGGGCCCGGCCTCGGCATCACACTGAATGAAGAGGCGCTGAAGAAGCAGGTCCGGGGCGGTTACTTCGAACCCACGCCCGAGTGGGACCGGAAAGAGCGCATTAACGACCGGCTTTGGAGCTAATCCCGTAGGGGCCGGGCCTGCCCGGCCCGCT
>JAEZIJ010000090.1 GCA_023436715.1 Acidobacteriota bacterium | reverse complement strand
GCGGGTCGGGGGCGGGGCAGGCCCGGCCCATACATTGTTTTTGTAGGGGCGACGCATGCGGCGCCCGTGGCTGGTCCCCGGGCAACGGTGGCTTTCAACGGAGCGTTCTCTCCAGTTCACTAACCATGGCCACAGCCCAACCTGAACGGCAGAGGACCAACGCCCTCGCGCGCAATTACATCCTGCTGACCTCCGGAGAATTCGTCTCGAAGCTCCTGGCAGTGAGCGCGTTCATGTACCTCGGGCGCGTGCTCGGCCCGCAACGCTACGGCAGCCTGGAATTCACGCTGGCCGCGATGGTCTTTTTCACGCTTCCCGTGGAACTCGGCCTGAGCGATTACGGCGCGCGCGAGGTAGCACGGGGCCGCATCTCTCCGTCCGCCCTGTTGGGAGAGGTGGCGAGCCTCCGCCTGCTGCTCGCGGCATGCTCGTTTTCCGCACTCCTGGTGTTCGCCGCCGTGCTCGATCGCGGCGCGGAACTGAAGTCCCTGTTTCTGTTCTACGGGCTGAGCCTGTTCGGCGCGCCGGCGCTGTTTCAGTGGTTCTTCCAGGGCAGCGACCGCATGCACCTGGTGGCCGCGGTTTCCATCGTGAGGCAATTTACTTTCACCGCCGTGGTCTTCGCGCTGGTGCGGGCCGGCGCGCCGCTCAACCGGGTCGGGATGGCCGAGTCCCTGTCCGTCCTAGCCGCCGGCGCCATCTGCATGCTGATCCTCAGAACGAGACTGAAGATCGCACCTGGGCGGCTCACGTTCCGGCCGCCCCGCTTGCTGGCACCATTGCGGGAGGCGCTGCCCATCGGCTTCGCCCAGCTTGCCTGGGCCTTTCAGTGGTACTTCGCGACCGTGCTCCTCGGGTTCATCGTGCCAGGCACACCAGTAGGATGGTTCGGCGCCTCGCATCGCATACTCATGTCGCTGCACACATTCGTCTGGCTCTACTTCGTGAACCTCCTTCCTTCGATTTCGCGCACGGTGTCGCGGCCCCGGCCCGAACTGGAAAGTCTGATCGGACGCTCGCTCACCGTTGCCGCCTGGGGCAGCGTATTCGCGGCGCTGGTAGCGACTGCTTTCGCTCCCACTCTCATCCGGCTGATCTACGGATCGAAATTCGCCGGCGCCGAAGGGGTGTTGAGACTCCTGGCCTGGATGTTGCCGCTGGCGATGATCGGCGGCCATTACCGTTACATCCTGATCGGATATGGCCGACGTCGGCTGCTGATGATGTCCATGGGGATTTCGGCCGCGGCGGCAGCCTCGGCCGCGGCGGTACTGATTCCACGATTCGGGGCCCAGGGAGCGGCGCTCGGGCTCTTGACCGGCGGCGCCATTGAGGTCGCGCTCTCGTACACGTTCGTCCGGCTGTCCGTGGCGCCGATCCCGGCCCATGTGGCGCTGATACGCCCTGCTATTGCGGCAGCCGCTTCCGCGACAGCCGGATTACTCGCCTTCGCCGCCGGAGCGAACTCATGGATTGCCGCGGGCACGACCGCTGGGGCCTACCTGCTCATGCTGTGCGCCTGGCAGGGCCGCGACCTGCTCACGCTCGTGAAGGCTTTATCCCATCTTCGGTGACGATTCCGGTGAAATACTCGAGCGGAGTCGACTCGAAGTAGTAGTTGATCACTTTCAGACTCGGCGGAGGCTCCGCAAGGATCTCTCGCGGATCTCTTGCGGGCTCCGGAGGCAGTTCGTAATCCTCGGGCAAACACTTTTCGGACCCGCACAAGGCGTATACCGGAACGCCGAGTGCCGCGGCCGCAACGGCGATAAGCGCTGTTCCCATCTTGTTCACCACGCCGTGTTGCGAGACGGTATCCGCGCCCACCAGGACCAGCGAGGTCTCGCGTAGCAGCGAGGCAGCCGCCGCATCGACGATTAGCGCGCTCTCAATGCCTTCACCCGCCAGTCTCGCCGCCAGCGCCGCGCCCTCGCACAACGGCCGCGACTCCGTACAGACTGCGCGGAATCGGATACCCGCCGCATATGCGGTGCGGAATGCCCCGAGCACCGCCGAACTGTAGGAGTGCGTAAGCACGGTGGTCCCGCCGCGAATCAACCGGGCAGCGTGTTCGGCAACGCGCGGCGCAGCTTCTTTCATCCGCCGGAGAAACTCACGCGCCGCCGCCTTCGGATCGTCTGCCGCCGTCACGAACCGTGCGAGATTGGCCAGCGATGCCATCGCCGGCTGCGCGCCGGCGATAGAGCGCGCGGCCTCCCCCAGGCTGCCGGGCGCAATCTCCGCGGCAATCACGAGCGTCTCGGCGGCCTCGGCGGTGAGTTCGGCCGCGCCGCTCGTCCTGTTGTTCCGGATAGCCGCGATGCGGTCCGCTACCGCCTCGGGAAGCATAGTTACAGCGTAAACACATTTTCGTAAGTGCGCCTGTATACGACGATTTCGGAATCCGAAAGGATGGACGATATCGAATTTCCGGTGATAGCATGTGGTTAGGGGCAGGGGATCAGATGGGCGATGAAGAGTTGAACTTCACCGAAGAGGAAAGCCGGAGTTGGGCGGGCGATCCTCGCAACCAACCGACAGACAACGAGCGGCTGACGAAAGTTCCGTTGGCCTGCATCCTGCTGGTCGCGGCGATCATCATATTTGTGTTGTTGCTCGGGTTTTCGGCGGTTCAACACCAATCGGCTGTCAGCCCCATCGCCGGCACGTCAACGGCTGTGCCATAGGCTTGCGCGCGGGCTGCGTCGGCCGGCGATGCTCCTTGTGTTCCGGATCCCTCGATGGGTGCCGGGCAATTGCGGCTAAACGGTGGAAACATGAACCGCTTTCACCCGCGCATCTCCAGCGTTGGCTCCAGGGGAGAGCCCGGCGGACCGCACCGCCAACTTACGCGCGCACCATCACTCACTTAGGAGGGGAAGAATCATGCCATTCAGAGAGGGTATGACAATCGTTGACGAGCCGGTTCCGGAAGAACGGGATGTTCCGGAAGTCGAAGTGCAGGGAAGCGAGGCCGTGATCCGTGTCGAGCAGGAGCGGGGAACCGAAGAACGCAGAGTAAAGCTACCGGAAACCGTTTGGGCATAGCACGATGTTGACGGACGTGCGCTGGGAGAAGGAAAAGGAGCTGATGCAGAGCGTGTTCCCTCAGTTCCAGCCGTTCATGCGCAACACGCTTTTTGGATTTGAGGGTTGGCTGAAGGGCAAGGCGTCGGGGCGCACATATCATGTGGTGCTGGAATCGGAGAAGACCGGCTATCCTCAATATCCGCCCAGTATCTACATGGACCCGCCGATTGGACATCACTGGATCGGGAACGGACGGCGATGGCTGTGCGTGAGCAGGAGGTGGGTGGCCGCGCGGTCGACTTTCGCAAATACGCTGCTGGCCGCGGTCCGGTACATCGACGAGTACGACGCACCGGAAGTCCCTGCCTCCCGCCGTCCTCCGCGCGGGCGGTGGCCGGGGCTGTTCGCCGGAATAGAAGAATAGTGTGTTCTACGCCAGAAACACACGCGAACGCGAGGCGCTCGCGGAAGCGCACGTCTCCGTTATCGGGTGCGGAAGCTTCGGCTCCGCTCTGGCGGATATGCTGGTCCGCGCGGGCCTTGGGCGCCTCACGCTGATCGATCCGGAAGAGCTTGCCATCGAGAACGTCGGCCGGCATGTGCTTACCGCAAGAGATGTGGGGCGCGCAAAGGTGCATGCCTTGTCGGACCACCTTCGCGAGATCAACCCCGAAGTTCAGATTGAAGCGAGACGGGAGAGGTTCACCGGGGCGGAGGGCGTGCTTCTGTGCTGCGCCGATTCGCGCAGATGCGAATCGACGGTGAATGCCGTTTCCCTCGCCTCGGGGCTTCCAGCGATATTCGTAGGGGCGTACGGAGCGGTCCGCGCGGGAGAAGTGCAAGTTTGCGTGCCCGGCCGGACGCCGTGCCGGGAGTGCTTTGCCCAGTTCCGCAATGCGGAACCCGAGGCGGGTGGCCCGGAGCGCTACACCGATCCGGACTTCGACGAGACACGTACGCCCGCGCGCGCCGGGTTGTGGGGTTCCGTTCTGGCCGTCGCGGGCGTCGCCTTTCATGTCGTCCTCGGGATACTAGGAGCCCGGGAAACTATCGATCTCGAACGCCCGCTCTGGATCGTGAATCTCGATTACGAAGGCTTCCGGCCGTACGCGGTCACGTACGCCAAAATCAAGAAAGGCTGCGCGGTCTGCGACGAAAACAAAGTCGCGGAGCTGACCTTGGAATGGTAGGCGCGGAAGGACTCGAACCCCACCGCACCCAGCATGACAACTGCTCCTCCGAGGAGAACGTGAACCCCACCACAGAGAAGCCCGGCGCGCGGACGCCCCGGCGGTGAGAAGAGTATACTGTGATGCGATAATATTCCTGAACGGATCGCATGGCGAGAATGGGCAAATTCGAGATATACGGGGGTCGGGATCCGCGTGTCCTGCCGGCGTACAGCTTCGTGGAGGCTGCCCGCTATCTCCGAATCCCCGTCGAAACCCTGCGCAACTGGAGCCTCGGAAAGGAGAGTGCCCGGCCAGTCTTCCAGATGGACGACCCGGCGCGGCGGTTTCTTTCGTTCATGAACCTGGTGGAAGCCCACGTCCTCACCGGCATCCGCAAGAAGCATGGTGTCAAACTCCAGATGATCCGCCCGGCCCTCGACTACGTCCGCAAGCGCTTTGAAACCCCGCGGCCGCTCATCGATCAGAGCTTCCAGACCGACGGGCGATGCCTGTTCATTGAGGAGATCGAAAAGAAGATCGTCAACGCTTCCAGAGGAGGTCAGCTGGAGATCAAAGACTTCCTTCCACAGCTCGAGCGGATCGACCGCGATGCCTCCGGACTGCCCGTCAAGCTCTACCCCTTCACCAGACCGGTGGAGGAGGCCGGCGCTCCCAAGATCGTTGTCGTGAATCCCTTGGTTTCGTTCGGGCGCCCATCTGTCCGCGGTGTGGCCACTTCCGTGATCATGAGCCGCTTCCGTGCCGGAGATTCCCCCGCTCACCTCGCTAGCGACTATGGGTTGAATCCGGAGGAGATCGAGGAAGCGTTGCGCTGTGAAGCCGCGTAACCCGCCAGTCTTCTTCCTTGATCGCTCTCTCGGTAAATGCGACGTCCCCACGGCGCTGCGTGATGCCGACTATACCTACAAGATCCATGATGAGCATTTCCCGCCGAACACCCCCGATCAGGAATGGATGGCTCGCTTGGACCGTCGTTGGATCGTTCTGACCAAAGACGAGAAGATCCGCTACCGTCCGCTGGAACTCCAAGCCCTCCGCGATGCCGGGCTTCGGGTCTTCATCGTCATCTGCGGAAATGTACGGGGAACCGAAACCGCCCGGATCATCGTCGACGCCATACCTCGCATCATTGCGGCGGTTCAGCGGACAAAAGGGCCTTGTGTATTCTATGTTTACAAGAACTCCACAATCAGGCGGGCAAGATGCTAACCGCCTATCCGGCGCATGAGGATCACAGGCTCAGGAGGATTCTATGAGAAATCCACGCAAGAGGCAGGCCGCGCCCGCCCCGCGAAGCCCATCGAACTCGAAACCCCGGCCGACATCCTGAGGGAACTATCACGCGTCGAAATCGTTGAAAAGTGGTAGGCGCGGAAGGACTCGAACCTTCGACCCTCAGCTTAGAAGGCTGATGCTCTATCCACCTGAGCTACGCGCCCTGAGCTGCGCTTTTTTGAAGCGCATGAAACTATAGTGCCATAACCCGGCCGTCACGGTTGGACGGGCGCCCCCCGGATGCCGGCAGCAGCACCTCGAACGTGGCTCCCTTCCCACGCTCGCTCGTCACGCGAATGGCCCCGTGGTGAGCGCGCACGATGCCCGATACCGCCGCTAATCCCAACCCGCGCCCGGTGAACTTCGTTGTGAAGAAGGGGTCGAAAATCTGCGCCAGGGTTGCCTCGTCGATTCCGGCACCGTCGTCGTGGACTTCGAGGCTTACATAGGGGCCGGGAGCGAGTCCTTCCGTTTCGTCCCCGACATCGCGAGTTCCCGTGCGAATCAGTACGGTGCCGGGACGATCGCCGATCGCCTCTCCAGCGTTGGCGGCCAGGTTCATCACGATTTGCTGCATCTGCGCGTGATCGCCTCTTACAGGCGGGAGTTGGTCTGCCAGTTGGAGTTCGAATCTCACCTGTCTGGGAACCGAAGTCCGCAGCAGAGGCGCCACGTCGCGCACAACGGCCGAAATATCGATCGGCTCGATGACAAAGCGGCCCTTCCCCGCATACGCGAGCAACTGCCGAACCAGTTCAGCCGCGCGTTCGCTCGCATGGAGCGACCCTCGAAGCAGTTCCCGGATGGGATCCTGGGACGGAGTCTGCTCCAGCGCCAGGCTGATGTTGCCGAGAATCCCGGTGAGCAGGTTGTTGAAATCGTGCGCGACGCCGCCGGCGAGCGCACCGATGCTTTCCAGTTTCTGCGTCTCCCGCAGTTGTTCCTCGATGCGTTTTCGTTCGGTCAGATCTACTCCGATGACGAGCGAGGCGCGGACTGCTCCGGAAGCATCGTGCAGCGGCGCACTCCACAAGCCGACATCGACGATCGAGCCGTCTTTCTTCCTCCTGCGAGCCTCCAAACCGGTCAGCCTCTCACCCCGGCGGAACGCCTCAAGTTGTTGCCGGAACTGTTCGGCCTGGTCCTCGGGTATGACCGGAATGGGATGGCCCAATACCTCGTCCTCTTTCCACCCGAAGAGGCGCTCCGCGGCGGGGTTCCAAAACCGGACACAGCCTTCGAGGTCGAGAAATGAGATCGCAACCGGCATAGACTCATTCACGACTTGCAAGGTTTCGTTGCTGGTTCTGAGCTCCTCTTCGGCGTGCATCCGCCCGAGTGCGGCCGCGAGCACGTTTGCAACCGCCTGAAGAAAGTTGATGTCGTCGCGCGTGAAGGAGCGGGGCGAAGTGGAGTGGGCGCCCAGGATGCCGAAAGGACGCTCCTGCCCGTGGATGATGACATTCATCCCGCTCACGACGCCATGTTCGGCCAGAAAGGACTCCACGAAACGCTTCTCGGTGAGGAGATCGCGGACAAATACGGGCTCGCTCGATGCCAACGTGTATGCCGCAAGCGAACCTGGGCCGCCCGGCAACACACGGTGGCCCACCACGCCTTCGCGCCACCCGACACCAGCGAGCAGACGGAGATCGCCACCGGGAATCACCTCGAGCACTTTCACGAACTCGACCATGAGAGTCCGCGCGACCAGTTCACAAATCTCGCGCATCAGTTCGTCGCGATCTCCGCCACGGAGCGCCCGTAAACCGATCTCGGCCACGGCGCTCTGCTGGCGCGCCCTGGCCTGGAGTTGTTCTTCCGCGAGTTTCCTGTCGGTGATGTCGCGAAGCCGGATGTTCAACACGACCTCGCCGGCCACTTCGAATTTCGATATGGACGCCTCGGCCGGGAACTCCGTGCCGTCTTTCCGGCGCCCGTAAATAGTGCCGCGCTCGTTCATCGCCCGCAATGCGTCCGGGGACGTGCTGAAGTGCTGCATGTGACGCCGGTGGAGTTCGACGAACCGCGGGGGGAGAAGCACATCGATGGTGCGCCCCATTACCTCGCCGGCAGCGTAGCCGAAGATCTTTTCCGCGCCCGGGTTGAACAGCGTAATCTTCTGCTCCGCATCGAACGAGATGATGGCATCTTCGGAGATGTTGATGATGCCGGCAAGCCGCGCTTCGGATCTCAGAGCGGCTTCAGCAGCCTGCTTCCGGGAACTCGTTTCGAGGGCGACCCCGGTCGTACCGGCAATCTTGCCGCTGGAATCGCGAAGCGGCTCGATCAGGACATTGAAACTCCTGCCTCCCAGTTCCTGATCGTACTCGCATTTTTCGCCGCGCAAAGCCCGGCGCGCCGCCGCAATCGCGGGGTGCTCGGGATCTGCGGTTCCAAGCGCCTCCATCAGGGTACGGCCGGTCTGATCGGGAAGACCCCAGAGGGAAACGCCGGCGCCGCTGGACCATACGATACGCAGATCGGCATCGGTGATCCAGACGACGGCTTCTGACAACTCTCCGTGTGGTGATCCCAGCAACAATCGGCCCCCAAAAGCAGATTATCGCAGGGTTTCGGAGTGCATTCCGGACGCATATCCGGAGAGCCGCAATGATGATTGGCAAACCGCTCTCCCGAAAATCACGATCGACCGGCCACGGGCGAAGCGTGCGCAGCCCTACAAAACTGATCAGCTCCCCAGAATCGGCGTTCATCAGTGTTCATCGGCGGCCAATTCAATTCATTTTTGCCGCCGATCAACACCGATGAACGCCGATTTCTCACGGCGCGCGCTACTGATTTTCTTCCTTGGTTGCGGCCCGGAACGGGCCATGCCCGAACTCCCTCGCGGTCGCGACCCGGTTTCGTGCCGGTTCCAAGCCGCGACCGCGAGTGGGCGGTTTGGCGGATTCGCGGGGGCGCGCCCAGTGGTTTTCAAGGGAGTTTCGGCAATCATCGCATTCCTTTAAGATGAATTCATGCACTACAGAGCTTTGGGACAGTCCGGCATAGAGGCTTCCATTGTGGGCTTCGGTGCTTGGGCAATCGGCGGCTGGATGTGGGGAGGCGCCGATGAAGGCGACGCGGTCTGTGCGATTCAGGCATCGCTTGACCACGGGATCACGCTGATCGACACCGCCCCGGCATACGGCCTCGGGATCTCCGAGGAGATCGTGGGCAAGGCGATTGCCGGCAGGCGCGAGCAGGTAGTGCTCGCCACCAAGTGCGGCCTGGCCTGGCACACCGCGAAGGGACGTCTGTTTTTCGAGCAGGCGGGCAAGCCCGTCCACCGCTACCTCGGGGCGGATTCGATCCGCTACGAACTCGAACAGAGCCTGAAACGGCTCCGCACGGATCACATCGACCTATACCAGACACACTGGCAGGACCCCACCACGCCCGTCGAGGAGACGATGACGGCGTTGCTGGACCTGAAGCGGCAGGGCAAAATCCGTGCCATCGGCGTGAGCAACATCACGGTGGAGACGCTGCGGGAATACCAGCGCTTCGGCCCCGTGGACACGGATCAGGAGCGGTACAGCCTGATCGACCGCAACCACGAGGCGGCTCTCATTCCGCACTGCCGCGAGCAGGGGATTTCCGTCGTGGCATACTCGCCGCTCGCGCACGGCCTGCTCACCGGCAAGATCGGCCCCGAACGAAAGTTCAAGGGGGACGATCTGCGCAGGAACAATCCCCGGTTCGCGCCGGAAGCCCGAGCGAAGATAGAGGGAATGCTGGACCGCATCCGGCCAATCGCGAAACAGCGCGGACTCACCCTTGGCCAGCTTGTCATCGCCTGGACAGTAGCGCAGCCCGGAGTCACACACGCGCTCGCCGGAGCCCGGAACCCCCAACAGGCGATGGAGAACGCACACGCAGGCACCGTGGAACTCACGAGCGATGAGGTGAACGAAATCAATCGCGTGTTTGAAGGCGCAAATTGACCGCCAGCGGATCTTTTTTGGCGGAGTCTGCGTACCGTTAAAGGAGGAACCTTCTATCTATGCGAAAACTTGCCTGTCTCGCTCTCGCCTGCGCCGCGTTAGCGTTGGGCACGGTGGCCTACGGATCCGAACAAGCTGCCAACCGCATTCTCAAGGTCAAGGTGAACTACTCCGGGTCCGGAACGGTCGACCAGCAACGCAGGATCGTCCTCTTTCTGTTCGACTCTCCGGAGTTCACCCAGTCGGTGCCGATCTCGATCCAACTCGCCGCGAAGAAGGACGAGACGGTGACCTTCGAGGGCTTCGCCGCCGGAACGGTCTACGTCGTGGCCGCGTACGACCCCAAGGGAGAGTACGACGACGAGCAGAACGGCCCGCCGCCCTCGGGCAGTTCGCTCGGGATGTACAGCAAGACGCCGCCCGCACCCGAACCCGTGAAGGTGGAGCCCGGCAAGCCCGTAGAAATCGAACTCGCCTTCGACGACACGGCCAAGATGCCGTAAACCGAGCCGCAGGTCTCCGGACCTGCGGCGGGCGGCTTGGCGCTTGCTCTCATACCGTGCCGCAATAGGTGCGCACGGCTTCGGCTGTTTGCTCGATGTCCTCGTCACTGTGGGCGGCGGAGACGAACGCCGCCTCGAACTGGGAGGGCGGCAGGTAGAAGCCCCGGTCCAGCATCCAGCGGTGAAACCCGGCGAAGCGGGCGCGATCGGATTGCATCGCCTTGTCGTAATCGGTGACCGCGGCCGGGTTGAAGAAGAACGTAATCATCGAGCCCACACGATTCACGGTGATCCCGGCGGGCGCCGCCGCCGCGAGCCGCGCAGTCCGGGCTTCCAGTTGCGTGTAGATTTCGGGATGCGCTTTCAGGTGGCGCAGCATAGCGAGGCCCGCGGCTACCGCCAGCGGATTCCCCGACAGCGTGCCCGCCTGGTAGACCGGCCCGGCCGGAGCCACCATGGACATCAGTTCGCGCCGCCCGCCGTAGGCGCCGACCGGCAGCCCTCCCCCGATCACCTTCCCGAGCGTCGTCAGGTCCGGCCGGATGCCGTAAAGCTGCTGTGCCCCGCCGAACGCCACGCGGAAGCCGGTCATTACCTCATCGAAGATCAGGAGCGCGCCATAACGCGCCGTGGCGTCCCGCAGTGATTGCAGGAACCCCGGCGCGGGCGGCACGCAACCCATGTTGCCTACCACCGGCTCCACGATAACCGCCGCGATCTTGTCGCCATAGGACTCGAAGCACTCCCGGAGCGCTTCAACGTTGTTGAACGGCAGCGCGATCGTGGTATCGGCGAAGGCCTTGGGAACACCGGCGGTGTCCGGGATGCCGAGCGTGGCGACGCCGGAGCCGGCCTTAACCAGCAGCGAGTCCACGTGCCCGTGATAGCAACCCTCGAATTTCACCGCGAGGTCGCGGCCGGTGGCGGCGCGTGCAAGACGCAGAGCGCTCATCGTCGCTTCGGTGCCCGAGTTCACGAGCCGGACCATTTCGATGGACGGAACGGCGTCGCAGATCGCCTCGGCGAGGTCTACCTCGCGCTCGGTGGGCATCCCGAAGCTGGTGCCGGATTCGAGTGCGCATTCGAGCGCATCGAGAATTTCCGGCGCGCGATGCCCGAGCAGCAGCGGCCCCCACGAGCAAACGTAATCGACGTACTTCTTTCCGTCGGCGTCCCAGATGTGCGAGCCCTGGCCCCGCACGATGAACGGCGGGGTTCCTCCAACGCCGCGGAACGCCCGCACAGGAGAGTTTACGCCGCCCGGAATAGATTTCCGTGCGCGCTCGAACAGAGCTTCAGACCGGGTCATATCTGGTTTCCTTCCGCCACTTCGGGGTGACTGAAAACGAGGTTCATAAAGATATCGAGAAAAGTTCCGTGCAGGTTCCGGAGAAGCCTCTGCTTGAGGCCGATGTAGGATTGCGTGCCGGCGAACAGATCCTGCATCAGATCGTGAAATCGCGGGCTGCGTCGCATGAACTCGACCATACGCTGCGGCGCGGACCGAAACAGGAATCTTCCCAGGAACACACGCCGGGCCATGGCGGCGCCGATCGCGAGGTCGCCCGCAAAGTCCCGGACGAGCAGGGAGCGGTAGGCGCGGTGCTTCTCGGCCGGGGAATGCGCGTCGGAGAGTACGACCTGGCTCGCCAGGTCGCCCGAGCGAATAGCGTAGTAGATGCCTTCGCCCGTGATCGGGTCCACCAGGCCGGCTGCGTCGCCGACGGCAAGCCAGCCCTGGCCCGAAACACGGTTATCGCGCCATCCGGTCGCGCCCAGCGACGGAAGCAGGTGGCTGTAGAACCGTGCATCCTTGGCGGAAATCTGCCGCTCCTCCATGTACCGCTCCAGCCGGGACCGCAATTCCTGCGCCGGGACGCCCTTGCCGCAAATCCCAACCGAGAGGTGGCCGCAGCGCGGGAAAACCCAGATGTAGCCTTCCAGTTGCGGCAGGAACTGAATGTCTATGTGCCCCTGTTCACCCGGCACGTAGTATCCGAGCGCGCACATCGTGTCCGCGGGTGTCAGGCGCGTGCCGACGTTCTTCAGCGAATTGCGGGCGCCCGTGGCCACAATGCAGAAATCGGCTTCGAGCACCCCTCCGGCCGTCCGCACCTTCCAGTTGCCGCCGTTACGGGTCATCTCGAGAACGCGGGTTTTCTCGACGCGTGCGCCGGCGCGGCCGGCACGGTCGAGCAGCATTCGGTTAAGATCCAGGCGCGAGTAGATGACCAGGGGCTGCCTGAGGGAAAGCCTGGCGGAGCCTGCGCCGGTAGCGGCCAGCATCGTATCGGTAACAAAGCGCTTGGGAGTGTCGTTGTGCAGGAGGAAGGGGTAGCGGTCGTACGCCTTGAACGTCAACCCGCCGCCGCACGGCTTCTCCCAGGCCAGCTTCTCATCGAGAACGACAGTCTCCAGGCCGGCTGAGGCCAGACGTTCGGCAGCGAAAGCTCCGGCGGGACCGCCGCCCAACACCGCCACGCGTTTCATTTCTTGGTCTGAGGATCCGGGCTGGAGCTCATTGGCGGATGCCCCGGTTGCCCGCCCGGCGACGCCGGTTGTCCCATGCCCTGGGCCGGACCGGGCATCTGCGTATGCGCCCCGGCGCCTTTGCCCTTCACCACCCAGCGGTTGCCCTTACGTTCCAGGGTGTACCGCATCTGCATTCCCTGGTCCGCCGCGCCGCCTTTCGGGCGGATCGAGACCGTTGCGTCGGCCTCGTCCTGCCGGAAAGACACCGAGCTGACATCCACCTGCAACTGCGACATGTTCATGTCGACTTTGGACGACAGGTAATCGATCACGCCCTGTCTTACCGCCGCCTCATTCTGAACGCCGCGGCCGCAGGCCGCGAGCAGGATCGCTGCCCCGAGAGTACAAAAATGGCTAAATCTCACACTCCGATTATAGCTTCGAGGTCCCCCGGTGAATCGCGGGCGAACCGCGCGCCGTCTCAGATAACAGGAGGGGATGGAATGAGGGGAATTTTTACCCGTTCCGCGGCTGTCGCAGTTCTGATGGCCGGAACGATGCTCGCTCAGACGGCTCCGCCGGCGGCGCAGCCGCCGCCACGTCACGCGTACCGGCTCCAACAGCTTGGCCAGGTACTCGAACTTACTCCAGACCAGCAGAACCAGGCGCAAGTCATCATGCAGCGGGCCATGACCACGGCAAGACCCTTAGTTCAGCAGTTGAAGCAAAACCGCCAGCAGATCAATCGGTTGATCGAATCCGGCAACACGGCGCAGTTCAACCAGCAGATCCAGCAGTTCGCCACAGCCCAGGGGAACCTGGTCGCCCAACTGGCAGTGATCAGGGCCAATGCGATGGAGCAGTTCTACACGATGCTCAACCCGCAGCAGAGACAAAGGGCGGTTGCGCTGCACAACCTGATGATGGGCCACATGATGGGCCACCGTCGCCACTTCGGAGGCGAAGGCTGCCCCCCGGAATAGCCGTCGTCAGAACGTGAATCCGAGGCCGACGGACGCTTCCCGCAAATGGATCGAACCGCCGGAATTGTCCTTGGTCTGCAGGGCCGTGGGCTCCTGAAACATGAGCTTGTACGGCTTCCCCCCGATGTAGTCGCGGAAGTCGAACCGCACGAGCGCACGGCCCAGCTTCAGCTTGACTCCGCCGCCCCAGTTCGCGCCGTAGTTCCTCGACCCGCCGCCCGGCCACTCCGCAAAACGCGGCGCCCCGAATTGGTACGCCTGCAAGCCGGCAGTGACGAACGGCCGAAAGAACTCGCCGTTTGGCATGAAGTAGATCAGGAAGTTGTACGAGGCCTGTTGGATGGAGATTCTGTCTTCCAGTTGCTTGGAGACGGCCACGTCGTTCACGGTAGTTCGATATTGGGTCTGGAACGTCGCCCGCTGCTGCGTGTATGCGAGCTCGTGCCCGTAATAGCCGGGAGTGTTGATCGTCAGGCGGGCGCCGTAGGAGTACTCGCACTTCAGCTTCGTGTCGTTGTCTTTCGGGTCGCTCTCGTTGATGGAACCCAGCAACGCGCCCCCCCACTTTGGGTAGCCCCCGATTAGAGAAAACTCAAACGTCTGTTTCTTCTCGGCGGGTTGTTGCGCGAACGCGCCGCCGTGGATCAGGACGCCAAGAATTGCAATGCAGTACAGCTTCTTCATAGGCAGACTCTCGATTATCGCACTGAATTCGGACGGGGCACGGGCCGGGAGCGTTGCGGGAAAATCGGGGTTCGGCGACGCTATGCGTCGCTGGTTCGTGATGTACAAACTCCAGGGCCGGGCGTGGACGCCCCCGACCGCTCAATCCAGGTGGAAAACTTCTTCCAGCCGAAGGAATCCCTCGTCCGGCCGGCGGTCTCCGAGATTTTCAAAGAACGGGCCCATCTGGCTCTGCCACCGGGCGTTCACCTCGCGCTCAGCCATCCCCGCCACCGCCTTGGCGAGGTCGGGAGTCTCCAGGTAGCCCACCAGCAGGCCATCGTCGCGCAGGAACAACGAGTAGTTGTGCCAGCCGGTTTCGCAAAGCGCCCGCAGCATCTCCGGCCACACCGCCTTGTGCCGCTCCTTGTACTCTTCGAGCCGGTCCTTTTTCACCTGAAGCAGAAAGCACACCCGTTCCATCTGGCCTCCAAAAAAAGCTGTGGCCCGTGAATCGGGAGATCCACGGGCCACTCGCTCAATTCACGAGCACCAATTTTAGATGAACAGGGGCGCCGCCACAAGAGTAATCGTGCTGAGGAGTTTGATCAGCACGTGCAGCGACGGGCCGGCCGTATCCTTGAAAGGATCGCCGACGGTGTCGCCGACGACGGTCGCCTTGTGAACATCTGAACCCTTGCCGCCGAAGGCGCCGGTCTCGATGTACTTCTTGGCGTTGTCCCACGCGCCGCCGCCGTTGTTCATGAACAGCGCCATCAGGATGCCGGCGATCGTCGAGACCATCAGGAACGCCGCTACGGCCGCCGCACCGATCGGAAGACCCTGCGCGGTAACGCCGAAGCTCCGGAAGATCAGGCCGAGTGCAACCGGCCCTATCACTGGCAGAACGCCGGGCAGCACCATCGCCTTCAGAGCGCCGCGGGTCACGATGTCCACGCAGGTGCCGTAGTCGGGATCCGAGGTGCCCTGCATGATTCCCGGGTTCGCCCTGAACTGCCGGCGCACTTCCTCGATAACCGTCTGTGCCGCCTTGCCGACTGCCCGGATGGCCAGCGCGCTAAACAGGAACACAAGCATCGCACCGAGCAGCGCGGCCGTGAAGATCGGCACGCTGCCGATATCGATGGTGAACTCGGTAATCTGCTTGCCAACGCGGTGCAACTCTTCCTTCACAGCGTCGATGTAAGCAGTGAACAGCAGGAACGCGGCCAGGGCGGCGCTGCCGATCGCATAGCCCTTGGTGAGGGCCTTGGTGGTATTGCCGACCGCATCGAGGCGGTCCGTGCGCCTGCGAATTTCCTCAGACTGCTGCGACATCTCGATGATGCCGCCCGCGTTGTCCGTGATCGGCCCGAAGGTATCCATCGCCAGAATGTAGGCGGCGGTGGAGAGCATTCCCATGGTGGCGATCGCCGTGCCGTAGAATCCGGCTGCGATGGAATCCACACCCGGCAGGCCGGCGTGCACGCCCAGGTAGTAGGAACCCAGAATCGCGGCCGCGATCACCAGCACCGGCATCGCAACGCATTCCATACCGACCGAGAGGCCCGTGATGATGACGGTTGCCGGACCGGTCTTGGCGCTTTCAGCGATCGAGAGCACTGGCCGGTACTTGTACTCGGTGTAGTACTGGGTGATGTAGACGAACAGGAAGGCAGTGATGATCCCGATTACGCCGGCGGAGAACAACATCAGGTTGCCCTGAAGCAGGTAATGCACCGCCGTGTAGAAACCGGCCATTGCGAGGATTGTGGTCACGTAATAGCCGCGGTTGAGGGACTTCATCGGGTCCTCGTCGCCCTTTACGCGAACAATCAGCACGCCGACGATGGATGCGATCAAACCGAAGGCGCGGGCAACCAGCGGGAACATGACGCCCTTGATCCCGAAGATCGGGTAGAGAGCGACGCCGAGAATCATCGCGCCGATGTTTTCGGCCGCGGTGGATTCGAACAGGTCGGCGCCACGGCCGGCGCAGTCGCCGACGTTGTCGCCCACCAGGTCCGCGATCACGGCGGGGTTGCGGGGATCGTCTTCGGGGATACCTGCTTCCACTTTACCGACCAGGTCGGCGCCGACATCGGCCGCCTTCGTGTAAATGCCGCCGCCCAACTGGGCGAACAGCGCGACGAAGCTGGCTCCAAATCCGAACGCCACGATCTGGAACGGAACTAGCTTGGGCTGGGCCATGCCGTCGAAGATCCAGAACAGGCCGCCGACGCCGAGCAGCGAAAGCGAAACGACGCTAAGGCCGGTGACCGCGCCGCCGCGAAGGGCGACCTGGAGGGCTTCATTCAGGTTCCGGCGGGCAGCCGAAGCCACGCGGATGTTGCTCCGAATGGAGACCCACATACCGCAGAAGCCGGCCGCGAGGGAACACAGGGCGCCCACCACGAACGAGATGGTCATTCGGACGGCAAGCGTATGGTCGCCTCTGCCGAACGTGTACCCAAGGTAGATGATAACCGCCAACGCCACGGCGAGCGTGATGATCGTGGTGTTCTGGCGATGGAGAAATGCTTCCGCTCCCTGGCGGATCGCGTCCGAGATTCGCCGCATGTCGGCGGTGCCGGTGTCCTTGGCGACAACCCAGCGGGCGAACAGGAACGCAATGGCCAGCGATATGACGCTGATGGCGAGTACCAGGTGCAGATAACCCGACCCGTCCTCGTCAGGAGCGCCGGCCTGGAGCCATAGCGCAAATACAGATGTAAGAGCTTGCATCAAGAAACCTCCGGAACTCTGGGGAGCCGGCCCTCCGAAAAGAGAGCCATCACCTCAATAGGATATCAGGATCTGGAATGTGCGGTAAGAACACCCCGCTCCAATCTCCCAAGCGAATACACTACCATAGCGCAGCAACACTCTTGAATTCAAATGTTCTTTGTTGAGCGTTACTGCCTTGTGCCCTTAACCGAACCGCTCGTGTCCGGCCCCTTGTAGGTGCCGGCAAGCCTGTTCCCGGAGATCTTCGTCTCGACGACGTACGTGTTCTCGTTCACATTGACTTTAAAGGTGAATCTGTCGCCTTCGACCTTCGGATCGACCAGCCCAAACTCGCCCACGCCCCCGGCCAGCGTACCCGTCAGTTTTCCACGCTCTTCCCTGACCGTAAGCGTCCAGTTCGTGTCTTCGGCGCCGGATGAGACGATCTGCCAGACGCCGACAACCGGGTTGGCGGCAGCAACCGCAAACACGCCACCCGCAACGAAAACCAGGGTCAACAGCAGCACGAGAATTCGAGTCATCCCAGTCGTTCCCGTCAGCATCGTAGTCCGGATTTCGTGCGAAGTCAACAGCCGTGCCAACGTGAGAATATGAGAATATGAGCTTTTTGACTGCGGACACATCTGCCGATGCGCCGCGCAACCAACGCCGTATCGAGACTACACGCAATATCGCCATCATCGCCCACGTGGACCACGGCAAAACCACCATCGTGGATGCCATGCTGCACCAGAGCGGCGCATTTCGCGAGAACGAGGCCGCCGCGCAGATCGAGCGCGTCATGGATTCCAACGACCTCGAGCGCGAACGCGGCATCACCATCCTCGCCAAGAACACCGGTGTGCGGTACGGCGGCGTGAAGATCAACATCGTCGATACCCCGGGCCACGCCGATTTCGGAGGCGAGGTGGAGCGCGCCCTGAAACTGGTGGACGGCGTCATGCTCCTGGTGGATGCCAGCGAAGGCCCGCTGCCGCAGACTCGCTACGTGCTCTCAAAAGCGCTGGAAGCAAAGCTGCCCCAGATCCTCGTCATCAACAAAATCGACCGGCCGGATGCCCGGATACAGGAAGTGCTCAACGAGGTCTACGACCTGTTCATCGATCTCGATGCCACCGAAGACCAGCTCGAGTTCCCGGTGATCTATACGAACGCCAAGGCGGGCGTGGCGAAAACGTCGATGGAGGACCCGTCCACGGACTTCCGGCCGCTGTTTGAGTCGATTCTGAAGAACATTCCCGGCCCGGCGGGCGACCCGGACGCCATCCTGCAACTGCTCGTCGCGAACCTGGACTACAGCGACTACCTGGGCCGCCTCGCCATTGGCCGCGTGTTCCAGGGAACGCTGCGTCTTGGCGACGAGGTGGGAATCGCCAAGCTCGACGGCTCGCTCCAGCACACACGCATCACGAAACTGTATTCGTTCGAAGGGGTCAGGCGCGTGGAGGAAACGCTTGGCCAGCCGGGCGACATCCTGGCCATCGCGGGCGTGGAAGGCATCACCATTGGGGAGACGGTGACGCACCCGGAGACCCCGGCGCCGCTGCCGCAGGTTCAAATCGACGAGCCCACCATCGCCATGACGTTCACGGTGAACACCTCGCCGTTCGCCGGGCGCGAGGGCGCCTTCGTCACCTCCCGCCACCTGCGCGAGCGGCTCGACAAGGAGCTGCTCACCAATGTTTCGATCCGCGTCGAGGAGGCCGGCGGGCCGGACGCGTTCAAGGTGATGGGCAGAGGCGAGCTGCAGCTCGCCATCCTGATCGAGATGATGCGGCGTGAGGGCTACGAACTGGCGGTGGGCAAGCCGGAGATCCTCACGAAGCAGATCGACGGGCTGCTGCACGAGCCGCTGGAGTTGCTGAGCATCGACTGCCCGGACACGTTCATTGGCGTGGTGATGGACAAGATGGGCCAGCGCAAGGGCAAGCTGGAGAAGATGGTGAACCACGGCACGGGCCGCGTGCGCATGGAGTTCGAAGTCCCTTCGCGCGGCTTGATCGGGCTGCGCAGCGAGATCCTGACGGACACGCGCGGCACGGCCGTCATGAACTCGCTGTTCCACGGGTACATAGAGTGGCAGGGCGAAATTCCGATGCGCCCGACAGGCTCGCTGGTTGCAGACCGCCCTGGTAAAGCCACGGCCTACGCTATCTTCAACCTCCAGGAGCGCGGAGAGATTTTCATCACGCCCGGCACCGAGGTCTATGAAGGGATGGTCATCGGAGAGAACGCACGCGACCGCGACCTCGACGTGAACATCATCAAGGAGAAGAAGCTCACGAACATGCGGTCCTCCACGGCGGATGAGGCGATCCGGCTCGTTCCCCCGCGCATTCTGAACCTTGAACAGGCGATTGAGTTCATCCGCGAGGACGAGTTCGTCGAAATCACCCCGCAGTCGATCCGCCTGCGGAAGAAAGTGCTGTTAAAGGTTGAGCGCTGACGGCCTGCGCTTATTCAGCAAAGCCAGAGTGCCGAACCAGGCCAGCGCGCTGAACGCCAGCGAATAGTTGAACAGCGGGGGGGCGAACCGCATCAGGATGACATGTCGTCCCGCCGGCACCGGCAGGCCCCGGAAAGCCACGTTCGTGTAGTTGAGCTGGAGTTCGTTTCCTTCCATGAATGCACGCCAGCCCGGGTAGTGGGCTTCCGAGGTGACCAGGTATGCGGGCGCGGGAGTATCCGTTTCAAGGATTACCGTCCGCGGCTCGTAGCGAATCACCTTTACAGTACCCGATGCTGCGGCTCCTGCGTTCTGGAAATTGACGGAACCCTCGACAATCGCTTCCCGCTTGGGATCGAACGCCGGCGACCGGAGCATCCGCGCCGCTTCTTCCATGCTCCCCGCCCTCCGAATCTGCGACAGCAGGAAGAACCGCGGCATCACCTCCGTGTTCTCATATACGTACGCGTTCCGAAGCCGCGTGATTTCGCTGAGTCCGGCCGCCTGGACCGGCTCGCGCGAGATCAGGTAGCGCACGTTCGTGAGGTCGAGCACGGGCGATTCCGGATTCGAGACCTGGTAGTAAGACCCCCACCGCTCGCCTTTGCAGAACGCCAACCGCACTTGAATGGCGCGGGCCGGGGCCATGGCTTCGACACCGTTCGCGGACGGGATTTCGAGCAGCGGAGCGGCCATCGCCCAATCCTGCGAGGAGTCGATGGTATCGATGCGCGACGGCGGGAACGTGCGGTTCGCAAGCAACCGCATCCGCTGCGCTTCGAGTGGACTGCCGTGAAAGCTGTTGTGCCTCACGCCGGGTTCCTGCCGAGTCGCCGCCGTGTTCATTGGCCTGTTCGAACCCACCAGAATCAGATCGACTGCAACCACGGCCACCGCGCCCCACGCCACGCGCCGCATCCGCAGCCAATGCCGCGCCCCCAGCCCGGCAAGCACAGCGATCCCCAGAATGAAGCACGGCGTCGTGAACTCGGGATGCAGCCCGTTGCGGAGATACTGCGGTATCAGATAGTACGCCGATCTCCCCACCGGGGTTGAATCGCCCAGCGTTGCCAGGAGCGAAACCACGGTCATCACCACAAACAGCGCCGTCTCCTTTTGCCGGCGGAACAGCGCAGCCGCGGCGAGCCCGATCCCCAGAACTCCGCAGTACAGGTACATCTGCGTGACTTCCCACTTCCACGAGTAGCGGCTCAGGTCGAAGATGCCGTAGTAGTTCGGCCAGACTAGCGAGGCGAGACTCTGGAGCGGCGCGCCGCCGCCGGAGTTCAGAAAATCCTTACGGTACTGTGTGACGCTGAGACTGTTGAGCTGGATCGTGGGCAGCGCTTGCACGGCCGAGAGCGCAAGAGCCCACACGCAGCCGGCCAGCGCGACGAGCGGCAGCCTTCGAGGCGCCTGGCGGAACACCACCAGGAGCAGGGAGAGGAACAGCGTGGAGGCGAACACGGCCGCGGTCAGCGGCGTGTAGCCCGCGAGCACGGACATCCCCAGCGCCAGCGCGAGCACGGGAAGCCACCTGAGGTTGTCGCGCAGCGAGAGCACGCTCAGCCATGCCAGCGGAATCCACGCGGCCGCGCTCACGGCGCCCATATGTTCCACGTGCGCCGGGAAAAAGCCCCCAAGCTGGTAGATGCTTGCGCCCACCAGCGATGCCGGCGTCCCCGCGCCGAGCCGCCTCAACAGCCAGAACGTAAACACGCCGCCCAGAAACACGTGCAGAATCACGTTGCACTCGATCAGGTAAAGCAAGTCGCCGCCGGTCACGTTTCCGATCGCGATCAGCAGCATGAGCGGCGGGTAGACCGACTGCGTTTGTACATTGGCTTGGAACGGCTGGCCGAAGTACGAGTAGGGGTCCCAGAGCGGCAGGTCGAAGTTGCGGAACGATTCGGCGATGAACCAGGCGTGCGGGTAGTGGTAGTACCGCAGGTCCCAGGGGAAGACGTAGCCCGGGAGAAAAAGCACATGCCGGAAGAAGATCAGGACCTCGGCCAGAAGCAGCGCGTAGGGGAGATACTTGCGCATGAAATCCGTATTGGAACACAGCGGCGGGCGGCCCGCAAGAATTGATACAATGCGTGGTCTATGTTCCAAGGACTAGAACACGCTGCTATTGCTACGCCGGATCCTGAAAAGCTCGCCAAGTGGTACGTGGAGACCCTCGGGTTCACGGTTAACTACTTTTCGCCCGCGAGCAAGACGACGTTCGTGAAGGCGCCGAACGGGTCGATGTTCGAAATCATCGCCTCGGACGGCGAGCGCCAGCCGGCCTCGATGAAGACCCCCGGCCTGCGCCACTTCGCCATCACGACGACCGACTTCCCGGCCGCCGTCGCCGCATTGAGAGAAAAGGGAGTTCCGTTCCTGACCGAGCCCGACACGAAGAAGGGCGTCAGCACCGTCTTCTTCACGGACCCGGACGGCAACATCCTGCACCTGATCCAGCGCGAGAAGCCGCTCCCGTAAGGGGGCGGCTCAGGGACGCACGCCCCGATTGCCGTCCTATGCGCCAACCCACGAGAAACTGACTTCGTCGGCGGCAATCTGAATGTGCGATAGCCAGTCGTGGACAAACAGTGAATAACACTGTGTGGCCGGGGAGAGTGTCTGTCTCACTGCGGCGGGTGTTCCCTCCGGTGCCGTTCTCTCATACGAGAACCAGACACTGCCGGGCTGCTGGAACGCGGAGCCAACCTGTGGAGGGTCGATCGAAAAGAACAGTAGTTTCTGAAACAGGATCTCTCCAAGCCGGTAACTGTCGCGATCTGGGCGCGGTTGGCCAGGCAATCCGACAAGCACGAACACTCTCAACGTGAGTCGAGAGTGTTCGTAATCCACCACCAGTTGTTGGATTTGGGCATCATGCAAGCCATTCGGAAGCGAGCCCTCCACTTGTTCAAGTGTCATGGTCAACTCCCACAAGCGGCCGGGCCCAGACTCGTGTAACGCCCTTTACCTCCCCAAGAACTTATCCAGCTTATCCGCCTCGCGCTCAGCCTGGTCGAGGTTCTTCTTCGTGCCGGCGAGGTCCTGACGTTTCAGGGCGGCTTCGGATTCGTCGAGCAGCAACTCCATCCGCTTCCATGAGGTCGTGATGTCGGTGCGCATGCCGACGCCCATTCTCTGCTGCTGCTGTTGCAGGTTCTTGAGCGCGGCGATCAGCGCGTTCGCGCGGGTGCCGAGCATCCCGAGCCGCTCCCGGGCGCTCTCCAGGGCCTCGGGATCGACCTGCGGAGTTACGGCATGCGACGGGATCTGGGCCTGCGCCGCCGGGGGCTGTGCAGCGGGCGCGGAAGGCTGCTGCTGCATCTGAACCGGCTGGGCTGTCAAGGATTTCGACGGCGCCGCTGACATCTTCGAAGAAGCCGCATTCCCACGAGGCATCCGTATCGCGGCCTTCGAGGGAACGGCAGCAGCCGGCGTCGCCATCGGCTGCGATGCCGTCTCCACCGCTGGCGGAACCGCCTCAGGTTGCGGAGGCACTTCAGCCGCGGGCTGCGAAGCCTCTGGCTGCGCCGCTGGCGGCTGCTGCGTTTCCACCACGGGCAATTGCTCGCTTCCGGCCCGCGTCTTGTACCACTTCGGCACCTGAATGGCCGCGACGGCCAGCACCGCCAGCATAACCAGCGCACCCAATCCCATCCACAATCCGCGATGGCTCTTCGCTGCGGCGGGCGGCTGCGGAGCGGCAGGTTCAGCCTGTGCAACCTGGGGCGGCGCGGCTGCCTGCGTCGGAATAAACGTCGGCGCCGGAGCCGCCGCGGCTGGAGCCGTATAGGCCGCCGGCTTCCAGTTCGGCGGCGGAATCAGGCGCTGCTTCACGCTCTCCAGCGCAGCGCGGAACGCCTGGGCCGTCTGGAACCGCTGTTCCGGATCCTTCTGGATCGCGGTCATGACGATCTCGTTCAGATCGGACGGCAGGGTCGGGTCCACCTGAAGCGGCGAGACGGGCTGCTGTTCGAGGTGCGCCACCATGATCGAGTAGTCGCTATCGCCCTTGAACGGCCGGATGCCGGTCAGCAGCTCATACAGCGACACGCCGATCGAATACAAATCCGACCGCCCATCGAGGTTAGCGCTGCCCTTCACCTGCTCGGGCGACATGTAGAACAGCGAGCCGAGCGTCGTGCCGGTCATGGTGAGCTTACGGTCCGCCATCGCCTTGGCGATGCCGAAATCCATCAGCTTCACCTCGCCCGAGGCGGTCACCATCATGTTGGCGGGCTTGATGTCGCGGTGAACGATGCCGCGCTCGTGCGCGTACCCGAGCGCCGAAAGCGCCTGGGAGATGGTGTCCACCGCTTCCCACACCGTCACCGGGCCCTCGCGCAGCCGGTCTTCCAGCGTGCGGCCCTCGACGAACTCCATGATCATGAGGAGCTGATTGTCCTGCCGCAGGGCGGTATGGAGCGCGGCGATGTTGGGATGGTTCAGGCTGGCCAGTGTCTTGATTTCGCGTATGAAGCGGTCGGCCAGTTCCGGCGCCTCTGCCAGGTTCGGCAGCAGCACCTTCATGGCCTCGACGCGGTCCGAAATAACGTTCCGCACCTTGTAAACCTTGCCCATGCCGCCCGCGCCGAGAATGCCGACAATCTGGTAATCGCCAGTGGTGTCGCCGATATTGAGTGCCATAGAAAGAGTCCTGTTTTACTGATTTCGAACCGCGTCGCCCACCTTCGCGGGTGTGCTGCCTGTGAAATTCCCGACGGACGAGCCTTCATCCACCTCGGTGATCACCACCTGGCCGACCGTGTCTTCAATGCTGCGGAGGATCTTTCCCGACGCCGGGTCGCGCACCTCGCGCACCTTGCGCCGGACCGTGAGCCGGTCGCCAACCTTGAGGCCCGCCCTGCTGCCGACGTTCAGAACGAGCACACCGCCGGTGGCATCCGCCACGAGCCCGTCGATGCTGACCGCCTTGGTTGGCAGCTTCGCCGCGTTCCCGTCGAGCTGTCCGCAGAGTTGGACGATGGCCTCGTTCACCGCCTCACCGATAATGGTGTTCGCGAAGTTGGCGCTACGCATGTCCACCGCGCCGCCCGCTGCAATGGAACCGCCGCCGGCGCCGAGCAGCGAAGTGCCCGAGCGCTTGGATTCCCCCACGCCCCGCGCGGCCGCGAGGATTTCGGCCGTATCGGTGTTGATCAGGCGGGCGTTGACGCCGACCACGGCCTTGGACTGTGTCCGCTTGACGCCGCCTAACCCGAACCGGCCGCCGATGCGATCCACCGCGCCGCCCGCGACGCCAGAGCTTTTGTCGTCGCGCCCGAACTGAGTGATGCTGCCGGTTATGATGGCATCGACGCCAAGAATGCGGCCGATTTTCGCGGCCGTGTTGGAATCCGCGCGATCGCTGTTGGAGAAGTTCTGCTCGGCCAGCACCTTGTCGAGCGCGTTGCGCTCGATCACGCTGAACTTGCCACTGTTCACGAGCTTCTCCACGATCAGGTCGGAAATGCCCTTTCCGATGTCCTGATCGGTCCCAAAGATGGCCGAGGCATTGCTGCGGACCGTGGCGTATTCAAAATCGAGAACGGCGACGCGTTTCTTCTGCTGTGCGGCAGCGGTAACGGCGAGAACGGCCGTTAGAAAGAGCGGGATAATCAGCCGGCGCATTGCTTTCCTCCATGTGTGTGTATCGGAATACTAATACCACCATCCCGGTATGGCGACAAGTTATGGGACTCCCATCACCCTGCGATCTTATCCTTGTGTGTCACCAACTTCCCGGCGTCCAGCCGGAAGCGGAGCATCGTGGCCGGGTCCTCGTCCTCCATGAGCCAGAACGCCGCCGGGCCGAAAAACTCGTTCAACTCCCCCTCCTTGCACGTCGGCAGAAAGACACGCAGTACCCGGGGGTCGTAATAGCGGAAATAGAGCGGCTTAGTGGTGCTGTCGTAGACGACGAGGAATCTTCGCAAGTGCTTGCGGAAGCTCTTGAAATCGAGCGGCGCGACCGCGAAGACGCCCCAGTGCTTCCCCCAGCCCTCCGAGAGGACCCATTCGGTGAACTCGGACTCCTGCTCCAGCCGCACCAGGTAGGGGGCCGTCTCGGCGAGATCGGGCTTGATGTCGCCCGCGTAGAGGCATTCGAACTCCGGGCGGACGACACCGTAAAGCCTGTCCAGCAGGCCGGGCAGGGATGCCCCGTCAAGGACCGCAAATGCGTTGGAACCGTCGCCTTTAAACAGGAACGGGCTGACGGTTTCGAGAATCTTGTCCATGTTCACCTAATTGCTGGCTAACCGCTCCCTTATGGTCGCGGCTCGGTAACTGCGTTCGAAACTGAGCCGCGACCGTGAGGGAGCGGTCGCCGTCCATATCTCTCTTTCCGGCCGCACGGGCCGGTTACTGGCGCGGTCAAGTGTCGCAGAACGGCGCGCCGCTCCGCGCCGCCTGTTTGAGCACCGCGGCCGCGGGGCTGTACGTCGCTGGCTTGGGCGGGCGCGGCGGCGGAGGCGGCGGGGCAACCT
>JAEZIJ010000226.1 GCA_023436715.1 Acidobacteriota bacterium | reverse complement strand
GCGCCGCTTGGCATCGTCGTCGCACATTCCCCGCGCGCAAGGAACCACGATGAGCTTAGTTAAGTGGCATTGGGCGAAACCGCCTGCCCCACTTCTTCTTGCACTGACACTGAAAATAGTATCCAGGAGGCCGCCCGGCTCCTACATCGCTTCGGGCGGGATTTCGACGCGGCCCCACGCGCTCGTTTCCCAATTATGGCGGGCTTGTCCGTCGCCGACCCAACGCGGAAGCCGCATCTCCAGATACCGGGAGAGCGCATTGACGTAGGGCTCGTAGACCGCGCGCAACTCGGCCAGTTTCTCATAGCCGTCCGCTGCTGCAATGCCGGGCCGGCACTCGCAGAGCGCTTCATGCAAGCGGTCGAAGTCCGGGCGCGAAAGGCGGTCCGGAACAGGGGGCTGAGGCGGCGTCCTGAGGACCTGGGCGATGTCCACAACCGTGTGCCGGGCGATGGCGAAGGTCAGTTGCGCCTGCCACGGCGACTGTCCCTGCAACCCGGTCATCACCAGCGAACAGGTGTCCAGGATTGTGGTAATCACGCCGAGCCACGACTGGTTGTCATGCTGCGAGCGGAAGTAGGCCAACACGGGATATGAGATGTGACTCTCCAGCAGTTCGGCCGTCCATCGCTCGAAGTCGTGGAGCGTCGAATCGAGTCCGTCGGGATTGCCGCGGTAACGCCTGAGCAATTCCGCGGTTGTCGAAGGCGCTCCGGCTCGCGAATCCATAAGGGCGATGTTCACCTCGCGGCGTGAAAAGGCGGCATATAGCACCGGCAGATAGCTGACCACCAGAGCCAGGAAGCCGAATCCCAGCCCCGCCTCGACGACGGTAAGTACGCGCGCGACGTGCGAACGCGGCGTGACGTCTCCCAATCCGAGCGTGAAGTAGTTGGTGCCGCTCATATAAAGGTCGTCGAGAAAACTTGCCGAGCCGGACGGCGTGTGAAGCTCCGATCCCGCCGACCATTGGAGAACGGCGAATCCGAAAATCGTCGCGGCGGACCACGTAGCCAGCAGCAGCAGCACGGAGAGCGGGCCATAGTAACTGAGAAAGTTTTCACGCTTCGGGCCGCTGCGCTTACGCCTTCCGCGCGCCGCCCAGGGAATCCACGTTAGCCGGTAGAACATCCTGGTGAGGCGGAACCGGCGAGCTACTCTCCGCGGCAGAATGATGGTTTCAAACGCGTCCCAGAGCACGGTCAAAACCATCAATCCGGCCAGGATTCCAACAAAAAGCCTCACTCGCCCCTCTCAGTCGCCTGGGTGCTTGCAGCGGCTATCCGCTCCTGATCCTTGTACTGCAACTGGTACAGCTTCCAGTAGATCCCGCGCAGCGCAAGCAGTTCCTGGTGTGTTCCGGATTCTCGCAGCCGCCCTTTGTGCATCACCAGGATGCGGTTGGCGCGCTGAATCGTCGAGAGGCGGTGCGCAATCACGATGGACGTGCGCCCCTCGACCAGGCGCGCCAGTGCCTCGCGCACGCGAAACTCGGTCTCCGTATCGACGCTGGACGTGGCCTCGTCCAGTATCAGAAACCGCGGGTTATGCGCCAGGGCCCGGGCGAAGCTGATGAGCTGCTTCTGCCCGGTGGAGAGGCCGTCGCCGCGCTCGCGCACGCGTTGTCCAAAGCCGTCCGGCAGCGAACGGATGAAATCGAGCAGGTTCACCTGCCCGGCGGCCGCCACGAGCGCCTCTTCGCTGATCCATTCCGTGCCGAGCCGTATGTTGCCTTCGATGGTCCCGGAGAACAGGTGCGGATCCTGCAACACCACTCCGAACTGCCGGCGCAGTTCGCAGGGGTCCAGTTCGCGCACGTCCACGCCGCCGATCCGGATGGCGCCTCGCTCGACGTCGTAGAACCGCAAAAGCAAGCTGATCAACGTGGTCTTGCCCGCGCCCGTATGGCCCACCACCGCCACCGTCTCGCCGGGCTCGATAGCGAAGCTGACGTCGCGCAGCACCCAGTCCTCGCCACGGTAGGCAAACGACACTCCGTCGAACTCGATGCGCGCCGGCCCCGAAGGAAGCGCCCTGGCCGCCGGGGGCGCCTGTATCTCCACCGGGCTGTCCAGCAGCCCGAAGATCCGCTCCGATGCCGCCATCGCCGATTGCAGCAGGTTGTACTTCTCGCTGAGGTCCTGTATCGGGCGGAAGAACCGCAGCCCGTATTGCAGGAATGCCACCAGCACACCGAGCGTGAGGCCGCCTTCCTGGATGCGAAAGCCTGCGTAGGCGAGCAGCATCGCGAGCGCCAGCATCGCCAGAAACTCCACCGCGGGAAAGAACCAGGCGTACGCGACGATGGCGTCCTTGAACGCCAGCATGTGCTGCCGGTTGATGCCGTCGAATTCCCGTGTGCTCTTCTCCTCGCGATTGAACAATTGGAGCACGGCGATTCCGCTGATGTGCTCCTGCAGGTAGGAATTGATCCGCGCGATGGCCACGCGAATGCGCCGGTAGCTCTCGGTCGCGCTACGGCGGAATATCACCGTCACGAGCACCACGGCCGGCATCACCGCCAACAGCAGCCCAGTCATCGGCGCGTTCAGTTTCAGCATGACCGCGACGACGAAGCTCAGCGTCAGCACATCGCCGATGATCGTCACCAATCCCGAGGCGAGGAGGTCGTTCAGCGCATCCACGTCCGAGGTAACGCGCGTGAGCATCCTGCCAACCGGTGTGCGGTCATAGAAAGACAGGTCCAAACGCTGAAGGTGCGCCATCAACTGGCGCCGCAGATCGAGCATCGCGTGCTGTCCCGTCCACTGCATCAGGTAGGACTCCGCGAAATCGAAAACAAACGCGCCCACCAGCACCAGCAGGTACAGCAAGGAAATCTGCGCCAGGCCCGTCCACGGTTGCTGCGAGAGGTACGGATCGAGAGGAGTCTGAAGCCGTGACTCGGCGGGCAGGAGATACCTGTCCACCGCCATTTTCGTGAGCAGCGGCCCGAGCACCTGAAGCACCGACGTCGCCAGCAGACACACCACGGAGACCGCAACAACGCGACGGTACGGCTTCAGGTAACCCAGCAGACGGCGCATGAGGCGTCCGTCATACGCTTTGCCCAGGATTTCCTCTTCCACTTTCATCAGGATAACAGGGACGTGCCTGGACCACTCCTGGTTGGATATTGAAGGCCGTTCGGGGCTATCATCAATACCTGCATTCAAATCGCGGTTATTTATCGAAGGAGCACTCATGTGGACACGCCGGGACCTGTTGCGATTGGCGGTTGCGATGCCCGCCGGGGCGTGGCTGGCAGGGTATGAAGCGCTGGCGGCGCCTTTCAAAGGGGAACTGAAAATCACCGCCATCAAGGCGCTCCAATTGGACATTCAGGGCGACGGCTGCCTCGTGAAGATCGAGACGGATGCCGGTATCACCGGATACGGAGAAACCGGCGTAAGCGCCAGGATGGCTCGCGTTTTGATTGCGCAGATGGGGCGCGGCCTCATCGGCGCGGATCCCTTGGCCATCGAACGCCACTTCAACACGATGGTCTCGATGAAGCATCCCTACCTGCCCAGCATCCCCACCATCAGCGGCATCGACATCGCCCTGTGGGACCTTGCCGGGAAGGTGACCGGCATGCCCATCTACAGACTGATGGGCGGTCCGTTCCGGCAGGGCGTCCCCATGTACTCGCACGGAGACTACATCAAGAACATGCTGGATCCGGCCGCCTGCCGCGATTGGGCCCAGATGATCCGCGAGGCACCCGAAGGATTCACGGCTTTCAAGATCGAGCCCACCCAGGCCCTGCGCGGCGAGCGCGTCGGCCCTATCATCAGCACCGCGCAGTTGAAGAAGGTGGCCCAGGGATTCGCTAATGTGCGCGAGGCCGTTGGCGATGCCATCGACATCGCGGTGTACTGCCATAACCAGTACAGCACGCCGAGTGCCATCGCCCTCGCCAAGGCCACCGAGTCCTTCAACCCGCTGTTCCTCGAGGACGCGTTGAACGACGTACAGTACTCCGAGGGCTGGCTGGCGCTGAAGCAATCCACGCGGACCGCAATCCTCATGGGCGAGAAGCTGGAGTTGGTCCGCCAGTTCCGGCCGTTCCTCGATCACCACGCGGCGGATATCGTCCATCCGGACATCTCCTTCGCGGGCGGCTTCACGGGCTGCCGCAAAATCGCCGACTACGCGGCCCTGACAGCCACCCCGGTGGCTCTGCACAACGTGGGCACGCTCGTGAGAACTTATGCTTCGGTGCAACTCGCGGCATCCATCGAGAACTTCTACCGCTCCGAATCCAGGCTCGGCCGTCCCGAGCGCATCTACGAGAAGATGGCTGCCGGCGGGCCGCCCGTAGTGAAGAATTCGCTGTTCCAGCTTCCAGCCGGGCCTGGCCTCGGCCTGGAGATCGACCCCGGCTTTATCCGCGACCACATGGGGCGCGGCGAGACAGATTGGGCATAATGTCCCCCAGTACAACCAGGAGAGCACTTATGAATCGCAGAGAATTCCTCAGTTCCGCCACCGTGGCCGTCTCGGCGGCCACCAACCTTTGGTCCCAGACCCTGCCCGGGCGCCCGGTGACCGCGATGGGCTTCAGCCCGGACTGCTTCACCGTCAGCAGGCCGTCCCGGAAAGCGCTCGATTATCTGGAACTATGCGCGAGGACCGGCGCCGGTGGGGCGCAGCTCAGCCTACCCACCCCGATCGCTCCGGAGTTGCCCAAACAGATCCGAAAGCGCGCAGAGGAACTGGGCATGTACGTCGAGATCACGTGCATGATGCCCAAGACCGACGACACTGCGGAGTTCGAGTCCATCGTCAAGAGCGCGAAGGAAGCCGGCGCCGGCTGCATGCGCTCCGTCTGCCTCGGTGGGCGGCGCTACGAAACCTTCAATTCCCTGGCGGAGTGGAAGACCTTCGTCGCCGATTCCCGCGCGCGGCTGGCCCGTACCGCCAGGGTCGTCGAGCGAATGAAGATGCCCATGGGCATCGAGAACCACAAGGACTGGTTCTGCGAGGAAATGTTCCCGCTGATGAAGGAATTCGGCGGCGAGCACCTGGGCCTGTGCTACGACTTCGGCAATAACATGTCGCTGCTCGACGATCCGCTGGAGTTCATCCAGACAATGGCTCCGTTCGTCAAAAACGCCCACATCAAGGACATGGCGGTCGAGGAATACGAGGACGGCTTTTACCTTTCAGAAGTGGTCCTCGGCGAGGGCCATCTGCCGCTCAAGCAGATGGTGGACATCATGGTGAAGGCCCGCCCGCAAGTGAAGTTTTCGATGGACTTCCTCACTCGCAGCCCGCTCAAAATCGGTTGCCTCACGGATAAGTATTGGGTCACCATGCCCGACCGCAACGGCATCCACCTCGCCAGAATGATGCACTACGTGCGGACCCACAAGCCGAAATCTCCCCTGCCCTGGCTGGAGAAGATGAGCAAAGAAGAAGCGCTCGCGCTCGAGGCGTCGAACCTGGCCAAATCGGTCGCGTACGCGCGCGACGTTCTGGGCCTTCGCAAAGCGTAGGAGGGGGCAAAGTCATGAGCGAAATCACTGGAGCGAGCCGGCGGGGCTTCCTGGGCGCCCTGACCGCTGCATCCTACTCGAGAGTGCTGGGCGCGAACGACCGCATCGGCCTCGGCTTCATCGGCTTCGGGCTGATCGGTAAGCAGCACATCGGCGATTTCAAGAAGATGTCCGACGTTGACCTTGTGGCGCTCAGCGACGTCCACAAGCCCCGCCTGGAAGAAGGCATCGAGTTCATGGGGAATCCGAACGCAAAGCGCTACCCGGATTTCCGCAAGCTGCTCGAGGACAAGGACGTCGACGGCGTGATCGTCGCCACGCCGGACCACTGGCACGCGCTTATAACAATCATGGCGTGCGCCGCGGGCAAAGACGTCTATGTCGAAAAGCCTCTCACGCTCTTCGTGGCCGAGGGGCGCTGGATGGTGAAGGCCGCCCGCAAGTACAACCGCATGGTGACGGTCGGAACGCAGCGGCGCACGGCCAGGGGCGTCGCGCAGGCGAGGGAGATCATCGCCAGCGGGAAACTCGGAAAAGTGCACAGCGTCCGCATGGGCGCGTACCGCAACGTCATGCCCGGTTTCGGCAAAACGCCGGTCGCCGGCCCGCCGCCCGAAATCGATTACGACATGTGGCTCGGCCCGGCGCCGAAGAAGCCTTATACGAGCCACCGCGCGCTCTACCACTTCCGCTGGTTCTGGGATTACTCCGGCGGCCAGATGACCAACCTGGCCGCGCACAGCATGGACCAGATGCACTATATCATGAACGTGAACGCGCCCACGCTGGTCTCCTCGCATGGTGGCCGGTACGCTCTCGAAGACGACGGCGAAACGCCCGACCTTCAGGACGCGCTGTTCACCTACCCGGGCTTCACCCTGCTCTATTCGATCCGCGAAGCGGCGGCCGGGCCCCGGGATCCCATCGCCGGCGGCTCGCAGTTCATCGGCACCAAGGGCACACTCGTGTTGCGTGGCGATAATCTCTTGATCCCGGAGACGAAGACGAATCCGGACAACCTCATTCCGCAGTTCCTCGGCCACCCGGTAGGCGGCCCGCGGACCACGAACGAGAAGCCGGCGCCTTATTTCGAAGCTGCTGCTGCCCGGCCGCGCGGCGAAGCCGAGGACACCATGGCGCTCAACAAGCGCGACTGGTTGTCGTCGATACGCAGCCGCAAGTTGCCCTTCTGCGATGTGGAGGGTGGACATCGCGTTGCCACAGCCACTCACCTCGCGAACATCGCGCTCCGCCTGGGCAGAAGCGTCCGTTGGGATCCGGAGAAGGAAACGATTGTCGGCGACCGGGAGGCCGCGGCCATGTTAGTACGCCCGTACCGCAAGCCGTGGGATCAGGTGTTGGCAAGCTTCAAACTGTAGGCACGCCGCGTCCATTTTCATCACGCCGCAGGCCCATGCGGCAGGTGGGGCAGGCCTCCAGACCTGCGCCGGGCGTCCACGCCCGGCCGGGCCTCCACGTGTCCGCACACGTGGACGTCTGCCCAACTCCCGCTAAAATGGGCTTTGGTCATGAGAATCTCCCATTTCGCACCGGCCGTCGTGCCGCTCATCATGTTGCTGTCAAGCTGCTCCGGCAATCCCCAGCCCGCAGCCTCCGAGCAGCCGCCTGAGCCGGTCTCCGCGCAATCGGCCTTCAGCGGCATGTACGCCTCCGCCCGAAGCTGGGCGCCGGACGTACAACTGCTGCGGGTCTCGCCGATCGACGTGGATGGCGTGAAAGCCGAGGACGGGAAGGCCGCGGCGTGGGAGGCCGTGTTCGTCTCCTACAGCGCGGGCCGCGTCCGCCGGTTCACCTATTCAGTGGTCCACAAGCCGGTGAGGAACCTGCGTCGCGGCGTCGAGGCCGAGCCCGCGCAGACGTGGTCCGGCGGCAGTGGCCCGGTGCCCTTCAACGTCCTCGCGTTCCGCAAGGATTCCACCGCCGCCTACAAGCTCGCCATGGAAAAGGGCCGCGACTACGCTGCCAAGAACCCGAGCCAACCAGTGAAATGCATGCTGGAGAAAACCGACCGCTTCCCAGACCCGGCCTGGCGCGTCTTCTGGGGCGACTCCGTCTCGACCAGCGGTTTCTCGGTCTTCATGGACGCCACGACCGGCGATTTCCTGGGCACCAGCCGCTGACGGCTCACGGGAAGTATTTGGCGCTCATCCGGCGCAGGAATACCAGGGACTCCGCCATCTCTTCCATCCCGTTCATGCCGTCCTCGATGCTGATCCAACCCCGGTAGTTCTCCCGGGCAAGAATCTGGAAGATGCGGTCGTAGTCGTTTAGCCCCTTGCCGGTCACCCCATGCAGCAGGTTGGGCGAGTAGCCGAGCGTGCCGTCGGACTGCCGCAGCGCCTCCAGCGAAGTGCCCGGGACCAGATACCGGTCGCTCGCATGCATACTGACCACCCTGCCGGCAACGGCTTCCAACAGCGCGATCGGGTCGTCTCCGGCAACGATGGCGTTCGATGGATCGTACTGCACGCCGAAGTATTCCCGGTCATCGATCGCGTTCACCACTTCGAGAAACACGTCCTGCTTCTGGGCAAACTCGGGGTAGCGCCAGAAGCCGTCCTTGTAATGGTTCTCGATTCCCAGAACGATGTCGCACTCGCGCGCCACAGCCAGGCACTCGCGTATGCACCCGATCACCCACTCCAGCCCCTGCTGCCGCGCAACCTCAGGGTAGCGCTGTCCGCTCAGAACGCGGCACACCGCCCGCGGCCCTCCCAGGCGGCGCGTCACGCGGATCATCTCCGCCTCGTGCTCCACCGCACGGCAGCGCGCGTCGTGGTCCGGGTTGGTGAAATCCGGCGAGCAGCACAGCATGGGCATTGCGAATCCGGCGTTCGAGATCGCCTCACCCACGCTGTCGAGATAGGCCGGGGCTAGGCTCTCGAAGAAGCCCTCGTACATCTCCAGGCCGTCCGCGTCGAGGGATCGGGCCATCTCGATCCACTCGAACACGGACATGGTCCGCTCGCCCGCTATCCGATCGATGTAGCAGTTTGGAAATGCCGAGATACGGACCGGCATGAGATCACGCTCCTCACGCATGAAGCTTCCGGAAATTCTGGAGGCAGCGGTCAACGCACTGCAGCGGCGTCAACGGCTCGGGGTAGCTCTCCTGCTCGACGATGTAGCACTCGATCCCGCCGAACTTCTCCGCCGCGTCGAAGATCTTCTTCCACTCGATCACGCCCTCGCCGAACAGAACCTTACGGCGGTCGGGGGCGTAGTCGTTCAGGTGCATCGTTCGCGCCCTTCCCCGGTAGCGCTTCAGATATTCGATCGCGTCCAGGCTCTTGGCCGGGAAGTGCTGCATGTGCATCTGCATGGTGACGTCTTTACTCGTGCTGTCGAGAAAGACGTCCCACGGCCGCTTGCCTTCCACAAGGTCCAGCTCGCCCGCATGGTTGTGGAACCCGACTCGCATCTTGTAGCGTTTCAGCTTCTGCGCGATCTCGTTGAACTGTTTGGCCACGTCGTACCACGGCTGTAGCGTCTTGGCGGCCGGCAGCGACGCCACCGTCAGCCGCGAGTTACCGAGGATGCGGTTGAACTCGATGGATTTTTCGAGTTCGTCGCCGAGCAGCGTCTTCACCGAGATATGCGTGCTGAACGCCTTCAGATTCAGGTCATCCAGCATCTTGCGCAACTCCGGCGCGCTGCGGCCGTAGTAACCTGCGAACTCGACACCGTCGTATCCCATCTTCGCCACCGCCGCCAGGGTGCCGGGAAGGTCTTTCTGGCAATCCTGGCGGATGGAATACAGCTCGACGGCTACCGGAACGCGGCGTTTCGCCAGCAGTTCGGACGCAGTCAGCGCAGCCGCCGCCGAAGCGAGCAGGCTGCGCCTTGAGAACAAGCGTTCTGAGCTTTGCATGGTCATCCCTCGCTAACCTTGTTCGTGTTGATATCCCAATGCAGGCGCCTGCGTTTACGGTATGCCATGTTGCCGAGGTGCGCGGCCGCCGCCGCATGGTGCCCTTCTTCGGCCGTTTCCATGCTCGGCGATCCTTCTCTCAGCGACTTCACGAAGTACTCGTGATGCTCGAGGCCGCGCTCGACCGGGAACTCCTGCGGTTTCTTCGTGGGCGGCGATTGGGGCTGTTTGCCCCCGCCGAAGCCGAGCGAAGCCAGGTACTTCTCCCGCGCCGCTTTCGTCCAGCCGTTCAACCCGTACCACGCCACCGGACCCGGCGGCGGTTCGAACGTCACCACGACATTGTTTCGGCCGAAACTCAGGCTCGCTTCCGAGCCGGCAACGATGAACCCGGTTGACCGCCGCGAATTGCCGAGGTTCGCCGTGATCTCCAGCAGGAAGTTCGGGTACTCGTAAACCGCTGTCAGCAGGTCGGGGCAACTCCGCCCGTCGTCGAACCGGTAGATGCCGCCTTGCGCCACCACCGATTTCGGCCCCTTCACGTCCATCACCTCGTGGAATGTCGTGAAGTTGTGTACCCACAGGTCCGTCGCAACGCCGCCGGAATATTCCCACCAGCAGCGCCAACGGAAGACACGCTTGGCATCGAACGGAATCTTCGGCGCCGGTCCGAGCCAGCTCTTCCAGTCGATCGTTTCGGGCGAGGCATCTTCCGGAACCGGATATACCCATGCGCCTTCCGGCGTGTTGCGGTTGTCCGATAGCCGGCACTGGTTCAGCTTGCCCAGGATCCCGGATTTCACAACCTCGCGCGCCTTTGCCGTGAGACTGCTCGTCTTGTTCTGGCTGCCTACCATCACCAGCTTGCCGCTTTTCTTCGCCGCGTCGATGATTTGCTTTCCCTCGGCGATGGTATACGTCAGCGGCTTTTCGATGTATACGTGCTTTCCGGCGGCAAGCGCGTCGAGCACCATGCGAGCGTGCCAGTGATCGGGTGTCGAGATCACGACGGCGTCGATGTCCTTCCGGGCCAAAAGCGCATGGTAGTCTTTGGTCGTTTCAATTTTCCCGTCGGTGGCTTCCTTGGCCCAGGCGAGGTGGCCGTCGTAGCAGTCCGCGGCCATCACCGGACGCACGCCCGGCGTCTTGCCAAACGTGTCGAGGTGGAATGAGCCGCGAATGCCAACGCCGATAAAGCCCATCGCGATCTGGTCGTTCGGAGCGGCGGCCTTCAGTTCAGGTTTCGGTCCCGCCAGTTTGAACAGCATCGCCGCCGGTGCGGCTGTACGGATGAAGAATCGTCTTGTGGGTTCCATGATTTGCCTTTCTCGATTCCAGCAGCTTGCCCAGCGAGAACTGTATCATATCGGATTGTCCGAAATCATCAGAGTGGCCGCACCCCTCTCATCCCCCTTTTCACCCCTCGCAAGTAGGTTTAGAATACGGGACGAAGGAGCTAAGGCCATGCAACCGACTCTGGTCGCTTTGGTTTACGGTTCCGCCCTCGTCCTGGCGCTCGCTCTGCTCTACTTCTTCCACGCGAAGTGGTACTGGCACGCGTTGAGCGCCGCCGCTGCCATCGTCATCGGCCTGATCCCGCCGATGGAGACGTGGCGGCCGCCGGACCTGCTGGTGGGGTTTGTCGTCTTGTTCCTGCTCGTCTGGGGAGTCGGTGCGCCGTTGTTCAAGACGCACCATTACCACCCGCGCAAGGCAGAGCACCACGCATAGGGGCCGACTTGCGGCCCGGTCATCACGACCCGTATCAGGGCGTGGCTTCAGCCGTGCCGTAGGGCGCCACCATCAGAGGGCTTTAGCCCCTGCTGTCTCTCTCGCGGCCAAAGTATGTAAAACAATAGGGGACCGGGCGCATCCACCAGACCGGCTTTCACCGGCCTTCTCATGACGATGCGGCACGGCTAAAGCCATGTCCTGATACAAGGCTGGTCACTACGCAGTCGAAGTATATACCTGAAGGTTACGTCGCGGCCAGAGGTTCCGTGTCCCCCGCGGGACCGGTTCCGTCCGGGTCTCCCTGCAACTTGTTTCTGTTGAGCCTTACACGGGGGCGGCGCGGGTGCTCCGGCCTGCGGCGCTTGCGGTGGGCAAGCGGGCGCCACCGGCGTCTGGAGCCCTGGGCGTCCACCACGGCAATCGCCGCCATGTTTATTACGTCGTTGACCTCCGCCCCGCGCCTCAATACATGAACGGGCTTGGCGAGCCCCATCAGAATCGGGCCGACCACCTCGGCTCCGCCCAGTTGCGCCATCATCCGGTATGCGATGCTGCCTGCCTCCAGGCTCGGGAATATCAGTACGTTCGCCCCGCCTTTGATCGAGCTGAACGGGTACTCCTCCTCGAGGATTTCCGGCACAATCGCCATATCCGCCCGCATCTCGCCGTCTACCTTCAACCGCGGTTCCCGAAGATGCAGAATTTCCACCGCCCGCCGTACTTTCTCTGCGAGGGGATGGCGCGAACTCCCGAAATTGGAGAACGACAGCATGGCCACCCTCGGCTCCACCTCGAAGCGCCGCGCCATGTCGGCGGCTGAAACCGCAATCTCGGCCAGGTCCTCCGACGTGGGGTCGATGTTCACCGTGCAATCCGCCAGGAAGTACACACGGCTCGTCGTGCACAGCAGGAGCAGCCCCGAAACCGTATGCAGGCCGGGCCGCGTCGCGATCACCTGGATCGCGGGCCGGACGATCTCCGGATAATCGTGCGTCAGTCCTCCGACCAGCGCGTCCGCGTGCCCCATGTGCAGCATCATCGCCCCGAACATGTTCGGATTCAGGATCGCCTGTCCGGCCGACTTCCGTGTGATCCCTTTCCTGCGCCGCAGCCGGTACAACTCTTCCTCGTAGGCCGGCAGTTCGCTCCAGCGCGCTGGCTCGATAACCTGCACGCCGTCCAGGTGCAGGTGAAGCTCCGCCGCAAGATAGCGGATCCGTTCTCTTCGCCCAAGCAGAATCGGTATGGCGATGCCGTCATCAATGAGCACCTGGCAGGCGCGCAGGATCTTCGGCTCCTCGCCCTCCGGGAACACGATCCGCTCAGGGCGCTTCTGCGCCTTGTGGATCATCGCCCTCATCACTTCGTGGGCCTTCCCGAACCGGCGCTCGAGCTGGTCTCTGTACTCGGTGATATCGATCGACTGCTGCGCGACGCCGCTCTCCATCGCCGCCTGCGCTACGGCCGAGGCTACCCGGATCAGCACGCGCGAGTCGAAAGGCTTCGGAATGACGTAGGTGGGACCGAACTCCATCGTCTCGACGCCGTATGCACGGCGCACCGAGTCCGGCACGTCCTCTTTGGCGAGCTCGGCGAGCGCTTTCGTGGCCGCCAGCTTCATATCCTCATTAATCGTTGTGGCCCGGACGTCGAGCGCGCCGCGAAAAATGAATGGAAATCCCAGGACGTTGTTCACCTGATTCGGAAAATCCGACCGGCCCGTGCACACAATCGCGTCCGGCCGCGCTTCTACCGCCGCTTCGTACGGTATCTCCGGATCGGGGTTCGCCAGCGCGAAGACCACCGGATTCGGAGCCATCCCCTTGATCATCTCAGGGCTTACAATATTGCCGGCCGACAGCCCGACGAACACGTCCGCCCCTTCCAGCGCCTCTGCCAGCGTGCGTGCGTCCGTATCCGCCGCGAACCGCTGCATGTACGGGTTCATTCCCTCTGTGCGGCCTCTGTACAAGACGCCGTAGATGTCGCACATCGTGATATTCTGCCGCCGCACTCCCAGCCTCACGTAGTGCGCCGCGCAGGACAGAGCCGCCGCTCCGGCCCCGCTGAACGTAACCCTCACTTCGTCGATTCGCTTGCCGGCCAACTCGAGCGCGTTGATCAGCGCCGCGCCGGAAATGATTGCCGTTCCGTGCTGGTCGTCGTGCAGGACGGGAATCTTCAGAGTCCGTTTCAGCTCCTCCTCGATGCCGAAACATTCCGGTGCTTTGATGTCTTCGAGGTTGATCCCCCCAAAGGTCGGTTCGAGCAACTGGCATGCCCGAATCACCTCGCGCGGATCTTCGGTGTTCAACTCGATATCGAATACGTCGATATCCGCGAACCGCTTGAACAGGACCGCCTTGCCCTCCATCACGGGCTTCCCGGCCTGGGCTCCGATGTTGCCCAGGCCAAGAACCGCCGTCCCGTTCGATACCACCGCTACGAGGTTTCCCTTCGAGGTGTACTTGTACGCGAGGCCCGGGTCGCGTTGGATTTCCAGGCAAGGCACAGCCACCCCGGGCGTATATGCAAGACTGAGATCGCGCTGAGTCCGGCACGGCTTGGTCGGTACTATGGCCAGCTTGCCGGGAGAAGGCGAAGAATGGAATTGAAGCGCCTCTTCTTTCCGGATCATGATATGGCCCCCTCCACAATAACGCTTTCGGATTTCCGCGTCGATGGTTCTGCTGCGGCGACCGCAAGGGACTTCGCGAAGGATGAAAACAGTGGGGCAGGGCCGCGCTCTGCGGCGGGCTCCCAGCCCGCCGGCGTCGCCGGCCTTGCGAGTGCCTAAAACAACAATGGCAGGACAATGCCGTCGCACACGAACAGCATCACCCTGCCAAAAACAAACCTGAAAGTTTGTGGGACTCGCCTACTGAATTGCCGTTACGTCTTCGGCCTGCAACCCCTTCGGACCCTTTTTGACCATGAACTCAACCCGAGCGCCCTCATCCAAGCTGCGATAGCCAGCCGAGTTGATGGCGGAGAAGTGAACGAACACGTCCTCGCCGTTCTCGCGCTGAATGAAACCAAAGCCCTTGGCTGCATTGAACCACTTTACTGTACCCTTTTCCTTCATGTTGCTTCCTTCTGCTTCCTTCTCTTTCTGAGTTATTGAAAACTCCGCATCGACATTGAACTCAATTGGTGAAATCAGATCAGCATTACCAGGACGTCGCGAGGTCGCTGCCGCTCATTGGTTCATCCGAAGACTGAGAGCATCAAATTCGAATCCATTGTAGCACAGGTAAGTACATTTATAAACAAATTTTAACTGCCCACATCCACACGCTTCAGACAAGCTCTTCGCGCTTTTCCATCACCAACTTATCGCCGCTGGTGATGTAGTCGCTCTGCATGCGGATGCGCGGCAGGGCGTCACGCAGGAACTTTTCGGCGGCGACAGTGCGGGCCGGATCGCGCTCCGCCTGCACCAGCATGAGGTGAGCGCCGAGAGTGTCACAAGCGAGATCGACGAGCCTGCGCGCGACGAGTTCGCTGTAGGTACGGTCGTTGAAGTTCTTCAAGAACGTGACGCAGTAGGACAGCTTTTCGCGAGCTTCCCGCGCGAGCGAAACGAGCTTGGCCAGTTCGGGCCGGAACGAGCGCTCGCCGAGCTGCGCGACGTAATTCCCGAACGTTCCGCTGGTGATGCCGACGGAAGCGCCCACCACCTGAAGCTGCGTGGTGCCTTCGTAGATTGTGGTAATGCGCGCGTCGCGCGCGAGGCGTTCCACGTTGAACTCGCGCATATAGCCGGTGCCGCCGTGGATCTGTATGGCATCGTAGGTGACCTGGATTGCCATTTCCGAGGCGTAGGCTTTCGCGATCGGGGTAAGCACCGCAGCGTAGGAAGAGACTTCCTTGAAGCGCGCGCGAAGCTCTGCATCGGGAGTCTTCGCGAGCTGGTGTTCGAGCATCCGGCGCTGGTCCACGAGCCGGCTGGACTCGTACGTGATGGCGCGCGCCACCTGGATCTGCGACTTCATTCGCGCCAGCATGTCATAGACCTGCGGCATGTCGATGATGGGGTGCTTGAACTGGACGCGCTTGCGGGCGTACTTCAGGGCTTCTTCGTACGCGGCCTGCGCGATGCCCACGGCCTGGCCCGCCACCGCAACGCGCGCGCCGTTCATCAGCGCCATGACGTAGCGAATGAGCCCCATGCGACGCTGGCCCACGAGGACCGCGGGCACGCCGTTGAACTGCAGCTCGCAGGTGGGCGAGCCATGTATGCCGAGTTTGTGCTCGATGCGGCGGATGACGAGTTCGGGGCACCGCTCGCAGACGTACATGCTGAGTCCGCGGCCGTCCACGCTGCCTTCTTCCGAACGCGCGAGGACGAGGCTGACGTCGGCGCAGCCGTTGGTGATGAACCGCTTCACGCCGTACAGCTTCCACGTGCCGTCCGGCTGCTCGACGGCCTTCAGGCGCACGGCCTGAAGGTCGCTTCCGGCATCGGGCTCGGTGAGGATCATCGCGCCGGTCACCTTGCCGGTGGCGAACTGCGGGAGGTACTGATCCTTCAGCTTGTCGTCGCCGAATTCGTAAATGGTCTCGGCGATGTCCTGAAGACTGAAGAGGTTCATGAGGCTGGCGTCGGCCTGCGCCACCATTTCGATGGCCATGCTGTAGAGCAGGCCGGGGAAATTGAGGCCGTTGTAGCGGCGCGGCAGCATCATGCCCATGAGGCTCGACTTCGCCAGAATACCCATGGCGCGGGCCGTGCCCTTGGCGTAAGTAACGACGCCGTTCTCGAAGTGGGCGCCCTCGCGGTCCACTTCGGGCGCGAGCGGTGCGATTTCGCGGGCGGTGATGGCGCCCATCATGTCCAGTACCGTGCGGTAGCCTTCAACCGCATCGTCATACGAGAGCGGCGCGTCGTCGTGCTGTTCGGCCTCTTTGTAGCCGTTCTCGAGGGAGGCCACGACATCTTCGAGATCGAGGTGGCCGAAGTGCCACTGAATGTCAGGATTGTCGGTAAAGAAGTTGTCCACGTTCGCCTCCCTACAGCTTTCCTTTGAGCGCTTTGATGAGCCTGGGAATCACTTCCCGCACGTCGCCGACGATTCCGTAGTGGGCCACACCGAAGATGGGCGCTTCGGGATCCTTATTGATGGCGACGATTTTTGCCGATTCCTCCATGCCTGCGCGATGCTGCACAGCGCCGGAGATGCCACAGGCGACATAGAGCTTCGGGCGCACGGTGGTGCCGGTCTGCCCAACCTGGTGATCGGCATGAATGAATCCGGCATCGACGGCGGCGCGCGATGCGCCCACCGCGGCGGCACCGAGCACGCTGGCGAGTTCCTGCACGAGCGCGAACCCTTCCTTGGTGCCCATTCCGTAACCGCCGGACACGATAATGGGCGCCGAACGGAGGTCAACCCGGCGGGGCTGTGTGTGGCGCTCGATCACCTTGACGAAGTCGCCCTCGGTATCGAGCACGACGGGGAAGTCGACAACTCTTCCAGCGCGGCCGGCGACCGGCTCTGGGATGTGCATCACGCCCTCGCGCACGGTGGCCATTTCGGGCAGTACGTCCGGGCAGACGATGGTCGCGATGATGTTGCCGCCCCACGCCGGGCGGATCTGCATGAGCTTCTGCTGGTACAGGCGGCCGGCGGATTCGTAAGAGCCGATCTGAAGGTCCGTGCAGTCTGCCGTGAGCCCGGTCTTGAGGGCGGACGCGACGCGGGGAGCGAGGTCGCGGCCCACCGGCGTGGCGCCGTAGAGCACAATTTCCGGCTTCTTCTCGCGAACGAGATCGGTAACCACGCGCGCGAACGGCAGCGTGGTGTAGTGGGCGAGCCGCGCGTCTTCGGCGCAATAGACGATGTCCGCGCCGTGTTCGAACAGGCGCTCCGCGAGCGCCCTCACGCCGCTTCCCGCGAGCACTGCCGCAAGCTCCACCCCGAGGATGCCGGCCAGTTCCCTTCCCTTCCCGAGCAACTCGAGCGAAACGTCGGCGATCTTGCCCTCGTCGACTTCCGTGTAAACCCAAACCTCACCGTGCTGTGACATTAGCCGAACGTCCTCTCATCCACGAGTTCCGTAATCAGGTCGCGAACTCCGGTGTCGTCCGCGCCGTACAGCTTCAGGTTGCGGCCCGCGAGCACAACGTTTTCCACCTTCTTGACCTTGGTGGGCGAGCCGGAGATGCCAATCCGAACCAGTTCCGCGCCGATGTCCTCCGCGCTCCAGGTCTCGATGAACAGGCCCTTGCCGCGGAGATCGGCTACTACGTCGTCCACTGTGCGTCCCTGCCGTTTCGCCTCGGCTTCCACCTCGAAACCGGAACGGGCGCGGCGGTATTTCAGCAGCAAGCGTGCGTTGGGCCAGCGCGGCGAGTTCGCCGATTTCGGTACCGTGAGCAGAACCGGCCCGCGCGCCTCCACCACTTCCTGCGCGCGGCCTAGGTCGCGGCGGATGCGGAAGCAGTTGCCTTCGACCGAGAGCACCCTGTCCGCGAAGGTCACCTGCGCGATGCCAAGCTTCTCGGCGACCTGCGGCCCGACCTGCGCGGTATCGCCATCGATCGCCTGACGGCCGCACAGCACCACGTCATAGGGCATGAGGTGCTTCTCAATGGCCTGCGCGATCGTATAGGAGGTGGCGAGCGTGTCGGATGCGGCAAAGCGGCGGTCGCTCAGCAGGATGACGCGGTCGGCGCCACGGCAGAGCGAATCCTTGAGGATATCGGCCGCCCGCGGCGGCCCCATGGTGATGACAATCACCTCGCCGCCGTAGCGCTCTTTGAGATCGAGCCCCATCTCGAGAGCGTTGAGGTCTTCCGGATTGAAAATCGCGGCCAGGGCGTTGCGGTTCACCGTTCCATCGGCTTTCATCACTTCGCCCGTGACGTTCTTCGTATCCGGCACCTGTTTTGCAAGCACAATAATTCGCAGGGGCACATTCCCTCCTTGGGAGTTTGGTACAGTTGAGGACCCGCCGATACTGCCCGGCCCGCGCAGCCTCACTATCGGGGCCAACCGAGAAAGAGGATTTAATTTAGCACAATGGAAGGGCTGGCGTCCAAGAAGGTCCAATAATGAAGATTCGACTGGTACTTCTGGCGTACGTAGTCGCGAACGCGATTCTCTATAGCATGATGCTTCCCCTTTGGGAAGGCTTCGACGAGCCATTTCACTTCGGGTACGTGCAGTGGCTGGCGAACGGGCGGGGGCTTCCGGACGCCCGCGGCAGCGTGCTTTCGAGCGAAGTCGCCGAGTCCATTTCCATGGCTCCGGGGAGCAGGGTGGTTCAGCGGAATCTCCCGCAGGTCACGAAGTACTCGGAGTATTTTTCGCTTCCCCGGGCCAAACGCGCGGAGACCCGGAAGGCGTTGGACGAAACCCGGCCGGAGCTGCGCCGGCAGGACTCCGGAATGACGAATTATGAAGCGCACCATGCGCCGCTTGCCTATGCGGTGCTGGCGCCGCTTGAACGAATGCTGGCGGCAGCGCCGCTTCCTTTGCGCGTCCTGGCCCTGAGGATTATAGGAGCGCTGTTCGGGGGGCTTCTTCTTTACTTTGGGGCGGACCGGCTGTTCTCGGAACTCGAAATGCGCGATCGGTACAGAAGCGCCGGTGTTTTCTGTGTCGTGTCCTGCCAGATGACGTGGGCGACGATAGCGCATGTGGCGAACGACTGGCTGGCCGTGCCGCTGGCGGTCTGGTCGCTGGTGGCCGCGATCCGGTACTGGAACAATCCGAGTCCACGGAATGTCGCCTGGATGGCGGGGCTGCTCTCTCTGGGCCTGCTGACCAAGGCTTACTTTGTCGCGCTCATCCCCGCCGCTGTCGCGCTCTGCGCGCTATTGAGGAGATGGAAAGAGCTGTGCGTCGCTTTGGCGATTCTTTTCGCGACGGCCGCGCCACGGTACGCCCGCAATGCGTATCGGTACGGAACCGTAACGGGGATGGTGGAATCGCGCGCGGGCATCGGCGCGACGGTCGTGGTTCAGGCCGCGCCTACGCTCGACTGGCCGCGAGCTGCCGTTGCGAGCGTTCGATCGGCAATCTGGACGGGGAACAATTCATTCACGACTTTTTCGGCTAGCACCTTGGCTGTCGTGGTCGCGGTGTGGGCCGTTGCGCGCCGGCTTGTACTCGAAGCGGCTACCGGAATTGCTGGACAATTTTGGCTTCGTGGCCCTTGCGCCGGGTGGGGTCATACTGGGCGGGACAGTCGTGGTTGCCGTGCTGGCTGTGGGGTTGGTGGTCTTCTTGATCAGGGCCGTACTCATGAAAGAGGGCGGTGGTTCAACCGGAGCAGACCGGCGGTTTTCGGCCGGGGAGCCCCGGCGTGTTCGCGCCAAAGAGGCGAGATGTTGAATTGGCACACGAAGTGCGCTGAGATCCGTTGTTGAGGAAAGGAGGAGAAGATGAAGAACCTCTTTCGGACCGTGATCTTAGCCCTGGCGCTGACGGCCAGTGGGGCGAGTGCGAACGCAGCGCAAGTCTTCGTCCGCGTCCCCCCGCCTCCTCCGCCGCGACGGAGCGTGGCGGCGCGCCCCGGTCCCGGGTACGCCTGGGTTCCGGGCCATTACCGCTGGACGGGCCGTGGCTACAGGTGGACGAACGGTTTTTGGACGATACCGCCGCGCCCCCGCGCGCGTTGGGTACCCGGCTACTGGGCGCCGCGGCGAGGCGGTTGGGTTTGGGTCAGGGGCTATTGGCGGTAGCTGCGCCGCGTGCGCATGGCGGCTCTCCGGCTGCGCGGAAGAGCCGTTGCCTCAAGAACATTGGCCCGGAGTTCTTCCCAACTGTCGGCTTCCGTGAAGATGGCGTAACCCAGTGCTACCGCGCAGTAGATTACCGCCCCGAGTATTACGGCAGGCGTTATAATCTGACTTGATCAAGACGTTCCGCGATCACGAGACTGAGCGCCTTTACTTGACGGGCCGAAGCAGGCGGTTCCAGGCTTGTGCACGCATGGCGTTTCAGAAGCTCCGCATGGTCGATTCTGCAAGCCGGCTAGCCGATCTGGCCGCGCTGCCGGGTAACCGATTGGAGCCGCTCAAAGGCAATCGCGAGGGCCAGCACAGCATCAGAGTCAACGATCGGTATCGAGTGTGTTTTGAATGGCGCGACAGCGACGCTTACGATGTGGAAGTGACCGATTATCACTGAACAGGGGGAGCAACCATATGTCCAGACGAATCCAGCGCCGGCCTCTTCATCCTGGTGAAATCCTCCGGGAGCAGTTCATGGCCGACTTTGGCGTCAGTATGAACCGGTTGGCGCGCGACTTGCGCGTGCCACCGACGCGCATCAGCGAGATTGTCAATGAGCGGCGCGCCATAACTCCGGACACGGCGCTGCGGCTGGCGCGCTATTTCGGAACCACCGCCGAGTTCTGGATGAACCTGCAAACCGCGTACGATCTCGATGTCGCGCGTGCCTCGCTGCGACAGATCGAGACGGACGTACATCCGATTGCAGCCGCATAGTCAATGAAGAAGCTCGATTTCCTCTTCTTCGATGCCGGCGGCGGCCATCGGAGCGCGGCGAACGCGCTGCGGCTTGCGATCGAGCGCGAGGGGCGGCCTTGGGAAATCAGGCTGGTCAACCTTCAGGAAATCCTCGATCCGCTCGACGTCTTCCGCAAGATCACCGGGCTGCGGCTTCAGGATGTCTACAACCTGATGCTGAAGAAGGGCTGGACGCTCGGGTCGCCGCAGTTGACCGCGGGGATGCACCTGCTGATCCGGCTCTATCACCGCAAGCAGGTCGCGCTCATCGAACGGCACTGGGCGGCGAGCAGGCCGGACATGGTCGTCTCGCTCATTCCGAACTTCAACCGTGCGGTCGCTGAAAGTATAAGGCGGGCAATACCCGGCGTGCCGTTCGTCACAACGATCACGGACATCGCCGATTACCCGCCGCACTTCTGGATCGAGCGGGAATCGCAGTACATCGTGTGCGGATCGGAACGCGCGGTCGAGCAGGCGCGCGCACTCGGCCATACGGACGACCGCGTTTTCCGCACGTCCGGAATGATCCTGCACCCGCGATTCTACGAGCCCGTTGCCGTGGATCGGGGCGCGGAGCGCAGGCGTCTGGGGCTCGATCCGGACCGCCCCACCGGGCTCGTGCTTTTCGGCGGCCAAGGCAACCGTGTGATGCTCGAAATCGCGGAACGGCTGGACCGTTCGGGGCTCGACGTGCAGCTCATCCTGATCTGCGGCCGGAACGAGAAGCTCCGCGAAAAGCTGCGCGCGGCGAGGTTGCGCCTGCCGAGGTTCGTCCAGGGGTTCACCACGGAAGTGCCGTACTACATGCACCTCAGCGACTTCTTCATCGGTAAGCCGGGCCCGGGCAGCATCAGCGAAGCGCTCGCAATGAAGCTGCCGGTGATCGTGGAGCGCAATGCGTGGACGCTGCCGCAGGAGCGCTACAACGCCCAGTGGGTGACCGAGCGCGGCGTCGGGCTGGTTGTGCCGAACTTCCGGCGCGTCGACGAGGCAGTGGCCCGGCTGCTCGAACCCGATGCCTTCGCCCGCTTCCGCGAACGCGCCGCGGCCGTCAACAACCGGGCGGTATTCGAGATTCCGCGGATTCTCGCGTCCATTCTCGACAGGCATGACATAAGATAGGGAACTATGTATTGGCTCGGAATCGATGTCGGAACCGGCGGAACACGCGCGCTGCTGGTGGATCGCCAGGGGAAGGTGAAGGCGGGCTTCACGGCTGCGCACGAGGACATGCGGATGGAGCGGCCGCTGTGGGCCGAGCAGCGTCCGGAAAACTGGTGGGATGCGGCGCAAGTCGCGATCCGTGGCGTCCTGGCTGAGGCCGGCGCTTCCGGGAAGGACATCGAAGGCATAGGCCTTTCCGGCCAGATGCACGGACTTGTGCTGCTCGACGAGCACGACGAGGTCATCCGCCCCGCGCTCATCTGGTGCGACCAGCGCAGCCAGGCGCAGGTGGATTTCGTCAACGCGAAGCTCGGCCGCGAAAACGTGCTCAAGTGGACCGCCAACCCCGTGCTCACCGGCTTCACGCTGCCGAAGCTGCTCTGGGTGCGCGACAACGAGCCGCGGAATTTCGAGCGCGTGCGAAAGGTCCTGCTTCCGAAGGATTACTTGCGTTTCAAGCTGACCGTCGAGTACGCCACCGAAGTCTCGGATGCCTCCGGCACGGCGCTGTTCGACGTGGTGAACCGGCGGTGGTCATACGACATGATGGACGGGCTCGGGCTGGATCGCGGGATTCTGCCTTCAGTGGCGGAATCGAGCGAAGTCAGCGGGTGCGTGACAGCGGCCGCGGCCGAGGCGACCGGCCTGGCGCCGAACACGCCGGTAGTGGGCGGCGGCGGGGACCAGGCATCGAGCGCGGTAGGCAACGGCATTGTCGAGCCGGGCATCGTGTCCTGCACTCTGGGCACGTCGGGCGTGGTATTCGCGCACATGGAAAACGTAGCCTATGACGACGCCGGGCGCGTCCACACTTTCTGCCACGCCGTGCGCGGGAAGTGGCACGTCATGGGCGTGACGCAGGGCGCGGGTCTCAGTCTGCAGTGGTTCCGCAACCAGCTTGCACCGGGTGCGGATTACGACCGGCTCACGGCGGAAGCGGCGGCGTCGCCGGCCGGGTCGCAGGGATTGTACTGGCTGCCGTACCTCATGGGCGAGCGCACTCCGCATCTGGACGCTTCGGCGCGCGGCGGCTGGATCGGTCTGACCAACAAGAACACGCGCGGCGACCTGATTCGCTCGCTGCTCGAAGGCGTGAGCTACAGCCAGAAGGATTGCCTGGACATCATTGAGGAGTTGGGCATATCGGTGACATCGGTGCGGGCGTCGGGCGGTGGCGCGAAGAGCCCGTTCTGGCGCCAGTTGCTCGCCGATATTTTCTGCAAGCGCGTGGTGGTTTTGGAGACGCAGGAAGGTTCGGCGTACGGCGCGGCGCTGCTGGCCCAGGTGGGGACCGCGGCGTATTCATCGGTGCCCGAGGCGTGCCGCGCGACGATTCGAGAGGTGGATTCCACCATGCCCGATCCCGTGCAGGCGGCCGTGTATGCGCGGGGGCACCACGTATATCAATCGTTGTACCCGGCCCTGAAGGGGTTGTTTCCAGGAATGTAGGGTCAATTTGGGCCGCCGATGAACACCGATGAACGCTGATTGAGAGGTCTCTTATCAGCGTTCATCGGTGTTCATCGGCGGCCCATTTGCTGATTCATGAACGTCCCCCTTCCTCCTTACTGCGACGTAAGCCTGCCGGTTCCTCTTGACCGGCCGTTCACCTATTCGCTGCCGGAAACGTTGCGGCATCGGGTAAGGCCGGGGTGCCGGCTGCTGGTCCCGTTCGGCGCGCGGAAACTCACCGGCGTTGTCCTCCGCGCGCACGACGAGCCTCCCGAAAGCGGCGCGCGAGAGGCGTTGCGCCTCCTCGACAGCGAACCCGTGCTGACCGAAGAAATGCTCGCGCTGGGCAAGTGGATCGCCGGTTACTACTGCGCGCCTCTGGGCGAAGTGTTGCGCACCATGGTGCCGCTCGCGAGCGAAATCCGGCACGGCAAGGTTTACTCGCTCACCGACAAGGGCCGCGACGCCCTTCGGCAACTCAGCGTTTCCGGGGTCGCCTCGGAGGACCCAGCGGTCCGGCTGATGGCTTTGCTCGAATGGCGGCCGCAATCTGCCGCTTACCTCGCGAAGAAAAGCGATGCCGCGCCGCGCCTCATCCGCGGGCTCGAAAAGAAAGGCTTTGTGCAGCAGGAGGACGTCGAGTCCGAGCGGGACCCGTTCCGCGCGCCCGCCGCCAAGCTGCGGGTCGAAGTGGCAGCACCCGCGCCCCCTGGCAAATACAAGAAGGCCGAGCGCGAACTGCTGGCCTATCTGGATCTGCATCCCGGGTCGCACAACCTCAAAGATGTCGAAACAGCCGTCCGCAACGCCGGCGAGGCGGCGCGGGCGCTGGCGCGCAGGGGACTGCTCTCCCTGAAGACGGAACTCTCGCCCGTATCCACACAGTTCGCCCGCCCGCCTCACGTGCTCAACACGCATCAGCAGGCGGCGTTCGATGCGATCCGCGCGGCGGTCGAGGCACGGACGTTCCAAACGCTCCTGCTGCAAGGCGTGACGGGGTCGGGCAAGACCGAGATCTATCTCAACGCGATCGAGGCGGCGCTGGCCATCGGACGCGGCGCGCTGCTGCTGGTCCCTGAGATCGCGCTCACGCCGGCGGTCGCGGGGCAGTTCTTCCACCGCTTTGGCGACCGCGTCGCCATCCTGCATTCCGCGTTCGGCGATTCCGAGCGCGCCGAGCAGTGGCGGCGGATACGTTCCGGAGCGGCCGGCGTGGTTGTGGGGACGCGCTCCGGAGTGTTCGCGCCGGTGGCGAACCTCGGGCTGATCGTTGTGGACGAGGAGCACGACCAGAGCTACAAGCAGGAAGAGACGCCGCGCTACAACGGCCGCGACGTGGCCATCGTGCGGGCGCAGGCGGCGGGCGCGTGTATCGTTCTCGGTTCCGCGACGCCGAGCCTTGAGAGCCGCTACAACGTCACGCGGGGCAAGCACAAACTACTCCTATTGCCGGAGCGCGTCGAGCAGCGCCCGCTTCCGAAAGTCGAGCTGATCGACATGCGGATGGAGTTTCTCGAGACGCGAAAGCAGAACACCTTCTCGCGCCGCATGATCGAGGAGATCGGAGCGAGGCTCGCCAACGGCGAGCAGACGATGGTGCTGCTCAACCGGCGCGGGTTTTCAAGTTTCGTCTCCTGCCGTTCCTGCGGCGAGCGCGTGCAGTGTGCCAATTGCGCCGTGACCTTGACTTACCACCGGCGCGACCAGCGCCTGCTCTGCCATTACTGCAACTACGCCGAGCGCGTGCCCAAGCACTGCCCGAAGTGCCACAGCGAGCACATCTACTTCCTCGGGATCGGCTCCGAGCGTGTGGAAGAGGAACTGCACCGGCAATTCCCCGAAGCCCGCATCGCGCGCATGGATCGCGACACCGTCACTGGCAAGCGCGCGTATGAAACCATCCTGACGGGCTTCCGGGAGGGCAATTACGACATCCTGGTGGGCACGCAGATGATCGCGAAGGGGCACGATATTCCGAACGTGACGCTGGTGGGCGTGGTGTCGGCCGACGTCGGGCTGGGAATGCCGGATTTTCGTGCCGCCGAGCGCACATTCCAACTGCTCACGCAGGTAGCGGGGCGCGCGGGGCGCGGCAGCCTGCCCGGCGAGGTGCTCGTGCAGACGATCAATCCCGACCATTACGCGATCCGGTTCGCGTCCGCGCAGGATTACGACCAGTTCTATGAGAAGGAATTGCAGTTCCGGCGCATGATGCGGTACCCGCCGTTCAGCGCGCTTGCGAACGTCCTGGTGCGGAGCGAGAGCCAGGAGGAAGCGCTGAAGCTGAGCGGTGATTTGGGCGCGCTGCTCACGCCGCCGCCGGAGCAACTGAAAGTGCTCGGGCCTGCCGAGGCGCCGGTGCCGCGGCTCAAGAAGGAGTTCCGTTACCAACTGCTGATCAAGGGCGCCAGCCGGAAGGCGCTCAAGGGCGCGCTCGAAAGCATGCGGCGGTTCGCGCTGGAGCGCAGGTGGCCGGCAACGGCGCTGGTGATTGACGTCGATCCACTGACTCTGCTCTGATACCTCTGTGCGCGGCTTCGAATCGATGGAAGAGAATCTGCGGTGCGCGCTGTGCACCTTCGCGCGCGCGAAATCGAGCGGTGAGGTTCGCGGCTACCCCGGCATTACGGTGTGCTGCTCGGCCGTGAACTTTTCGATGTTCAATTCCTCCGTGCTGACGGCCCCGGTGGAAAGCGCCTCGCAGCTTGACCAGCGCATCAGGACGGCGGCTTCGTATTACGAAGGGCGGGGACTGCCGTGGTCGTTCTGGCTGTGCCGCGAGTGGGTATCGCCGGGTGTGCGCGGGAAGGTAAGCGAGGTGATGCTTAAGAACGGACTGCACCTCGTCGTGGACATGCCGGGCATGGAGGCCAGTCGTCTGGCCGCCCCTTCGCGTCCCTTGCCGGAGCTGGTGATTCGCCGTGTGGGAGATAACCCGACCCGCGCGGATTTCAACCACATCATGGCCGCGATGTTCGGGATACCGTTTTCGATTTCCCGCGACGTGTATGACTCGCCTACGACGTGGCAAGGGTCCCTCACCGGCTGGATCGGCTATCTCGACAGGGAACCGGTGGCGACCGCCGCAAGTCTGGTGGCGGGAGGCGTTGCGGGCATCTATGCGGTGGCAACGGTCCCGGAGCACCGGCGCAAGGGCTACGCCGAGGTGGTGATGCGCCACGCGCTGGCACAGGCGCGAGTGGCATCCGGAATCGAGCACACCGTGTTGCAGTCGAGCGATCAGGGATACAGGTTATACGAGAAGATGGGATACCGCACGGTGACGCGGTACGCCGTGTTTGCGTATAGCTGAGGCCTGCGCTACCGCAGCCGGCCCGCCGCGATCAGTTCATCCACCCTGGCGATTTCGCCCGAGAGCGGCTGGTCGCCGTCGAGTCTCGGTATCAGTTTTCGCGCCGCCTCGATGGGTTCGCTCGAGCGTAACGGGGCGAGGCAGTCGAGCGCGCGGGCGACGGCAAGGGCCTCAATGGCCAGCACGGTCCGGGTGTTCCGAACCACGTCTTTCAATTTCAGCGCGCCGGTCACGCCCATGCTCACGAAATCCTCTTTGTTCCCGCTGGTTGTGATGGAGCCGGGCGAGGCCGGGTGGCTCAGCACTCGGTTCTCGGCTACGAGCGCGGCGGCGGTCACCTGCGCCATCATCATCCCGGATTCCAGGCCGGCGTGCCCGGCGAGGAAGGGCGGCAGGTCCTCGTTCAGCGCGGGGTTGACCAAGCGGTCGATGCGGCGCTCGGAAATTCCCGCGAGCGCGGTCAGCGCTATGGCCATGTAATCGAGCGTAAAGGCCAGCGGCTCGCCGTGGAAGTTCCCTCCCGAGAAAATCTCGTCGCCAATGACCAGAGGATTGTCAGTCGCCGAGTTCAGCTCGATCGTGAAAACCCGGCGCGCTTCGGTGAGCGTGTCACGGACGGCGCCGTGCACCTGCGGCGCGCAGCGGAGCGAGTAGGCATCCTGAACGCGGCGGCACGTGGCGTGGGAGGCCCGGATTTCGCTCCCTTCGAGCAGCCGCACCAGCCTGGCCGCGCTGGCCGCCTGGCCGGTGAATGGACGCGCTTCGTGGATCCGGGGGTCGAACGCGCGCGGCGTGCCTCGGAGCGCGTCCAGGGTCATCGCGCAGACCAGATCGGCAGTTTCGGCGAGGGTTTCCGCGGCAGCCAGTTCCAGGCACCCGATGGCGAGCATGGCCTGTGTGCCGTTGACCAGCGAAATGCCTTCTTTCGACGCCAGGGTCAGCGGCTCGATGCCGGCTCGCTTCAGCGCTTCCCCGCCCGGCAATCGCGCTGCCTCGAAGTCCGCCTCGCCCTCCCCGATCAGCACAAGCGCCATGTGAGCCAAGGGCGCAAGGTCGCCACTCGCGCCGACACTTCCCTTCGAAGGCACCACGGGCGTGACGCCACTGTTCAGCAGTTCGCATAGCCGTTCCGCCACGAGCGGCCGTATGCCGGAGTAGCCCTTGGCGAGGACGTTAGCTCGGATCAGCATCATCGCGCGGACCTCGGCCCGGCTCATCGGCTCGCCCACACCGCACGCGTGCGAGCGCACCACGTTGCGCTGCAACTGGGCAAGCTGATCGTGCGGGATCTGAACGTCCGCCAGCAGCCCCACGCCGGTGTTGACCCCATAGACGGCCTGGTCGCCTTCGGTGAGGCGCTCCACCACGAGACGCGACCGCTGCATTCTGGCACTGGCAGCGGGAGCGAGCGATGCAGTCTCGCCGCAGGCTGCCACAGCTACCATGTTTTCGATCGTCAGGTGCTCGCCGTCGAGGATAGCCATAGAATTAAATCCTACCGCCATGGATCGTGTTCCATATCAGGCAACTCCGCTTGCCGCAGCTTATGACCGAATCGAACTGCCCGTCGCAGTGCTGCTCGACAACGTGCGCAGCATGTACAACGTCGGAGCGTTCTTCCGGACCGCCGACGCGGCCGGAGTCCGGAAACTGCATCTCTGCGGCATTACGGCGCATCCGCCGCACCCCGGCATTCGGAAGACGGCTCTCGGCGCGGAAGAGACCGTGGACTGGGAGCACTGCCCGGATGCCGTCCCCGTGCTGGCAGGCTTGCGCCAGCGCGGATACGAAATCGCCGCCGTCGAGACCAGCCTGCACTCGGTGGACCTGTACGACTGGCGGCCCGCCTACCCCGTCTGCATCGTCTTCGGACACGAGGTGGATGGCGTTCGCCCGGAGATCCTGGAACAGTGCGACACGCACGTGCGAATCCCGATGCTCGGGGCGAAGCACTCGCTGAACGTCGCGACGGCCGGCGGCGTGGTGATTTACGAGTTGTTGCGGAAATACCGGCGGATGATTGAAGCGTCCCGATGAGCGTGACCGCGCCAGGTGTCCTGACTTGCGGCCCGGTGATCACGACCCGTATCAGGGCACGACTTCAGTTCAGGTGTGCCCCTCTCTCGAGAATCCCTCCCCGGGTTGGCTCAGACTGCCCGAGACTTGAAAGTGGTAGATCGGCCTGCGAGAATCTCGGCGTAGCGGATAGGCGCAGCCTCGCCCCTGGGTCAGCGGCCGGCAGGAGCTGAAGCCCGTGGCTTGGCAAGGGCTTACGGCACGGCTGAAGCCGTGCCCTGATACAAGGCCCAAGCTACGGACTTCCACAGCATCATGTGCGCGTACCCATTGATGACGGTAAAGGGCGCCGCCCCGAGTGCCAGCTCGGCACTCACAACCAAGATCGGCGTGAAAACGTGGGGGAGCCCGCTTCGGTGGGAAATGACGATGCTGTCCCCGGTTTTCGAGGGTGCGTGCGCCACACTGCGGCGCCTATGTCGTCGAGGAGCGGTTATTCGCGGCTCTCCGCACACTGAGGCGCCGGGCGGGTGCGCGGCTTCGCGCCCGCCCCCGCCACGCGCGGGCGGGA
>JAEZIJ010000087.1 GCA_023436715.1 Acidobacteriota bacterium | reverse complement strand
ATCAACACCGATGAACGCCGATTCTGGGGAGCTGATCTAGCTGGTCGACCGTGATTTTCGGGAGAGCGGTCCTTTGTGAATGCAGTTAGGAGAAAACAGATGCCAACACGGCTCATCGAATACGACGAAGCGACCCCGGCGGTCCGGGCCGTCTACGACGACATTATGGCGACCCGCCAGACCGACTGGATCAACAACTTCTGGAAGGCGCTCGCGAACGATCCGCCGACCCTGCTTCGGACCTGGCTCAGCATCAAGGAAATCATGGCCGCCGGCGCGCTGTCTCCGCTGGTCAAAGAGATGCTGTACGTCGCGGTCAGCGTCACGAACCAATGCGGCTACTGCATCGCCTCACACACGGCCGCCGCCCGCAAGGCAGGCATGAGCGAGGCCATGTTCGCGGAGTTGATGGCCGTCGTCGGCAAGGCGAATGAGACGAATAAACTCGCCCTCGGGTATCAGGTCGAGATCGACGAGAGATTCAAGTAGGCTACCGCTTCGGCTCCACCGGCTCGCCGAACTTCACCGTGGATTCCGAGCCGAAACGTTTGTAGTTGCTGTAGCGTATGGTGAGGCGGATCCGCTGCGGGCCCACGCGGAAATCCAGCGTATCGTCGCCCACGGTGTACACCGGAAACCGGAACTTGCCATCAACCGGCTGCCATATGGTGGTGAAGCGCGGAAACAGGTTCTCGTTTTTCGTGCTGCGGATTTCCGGCACGGCTTTGCCTTCTGTCCGCACGATGGAGTAGTCGTCTTTGGTCACCCAGAGCAGGCCGTCGAACAGCCTCTGCCCGGCCAGGATCTGACGCGGGCGCACCAGAAGGATGTAGCAGTCCACGCCGTCTATGTTCTCCTCGCCCTTGTAGCGTGTCTCATAGGACCACAGCTTGTCGGCCTCGAAAAGGAACGGCTGCACTTCGCGGATATCGCGGAAGTCCTCTTCGGTCAGGCGTAGCCGCTGGAGCGTCTCGACGGTCCTTCCGGCCACCGTCTCCGTGCGCTCCTTCCCGGGAGAGAAAGTCACCTCCCGGACCTCCCGGTATTCGCCGGCCTTTCCGCCGTTCGGGCTGAGTTCCTCCACTGTCACGGTTTGGCGGTACGTGTACTCGTCGCGCACCTGCCGCGTTTCGGTCGCGCGCAGGGCCACGCGCCTGGCGAGATCGGCGGGTGGATCGCCGGCGTGCGCGGCCACGGCGGAAAGCAGGGATACTAAGAAGATGCCGACGGAAGCCAGCGGGCGCGGCGTTCGCATCAGCCTGATCGGGATCGCGCTGCTCATATGCACAGCCGGATTGCTGTATGCCTATGCTCTGAGTATACCCGCCGCGCTTGCCGTTCCCCTCGCCGCGGCCTTCGCGCTGGAGGCGGTCTTCTACGTTGCGACAGTCTGGGAGATGCCGCGCAGGCTGCTGGAGCGGCGCTTCCGCGCGCCTGTGCTCGCCGCGCTGATGACCCTGAGCGGTATTGTGCCCTACGCGCTGTACTCGGCGCCCGCGGGGGTGTTCCGATGGTGGGGATTCGCCGAGGTGGCAGCCATCGCGGCTCTGTTCTCCTTTTGGTTCGTAGTGGTTCCCAAGGGGCCCGTGGCGAATCTGGCGTTTGTCGCGCTGGTTGCCGCCGGATGGCTCTCCGGCGTTTTTGAGCCGATCTATGGCCAACCCGCCCCGAAGCTGAAGCTCGGCATACTCGGCCAGATGATGTCTACCCGCCTCGCCATCGCGGCCGTGCTTTCAGTCGCGCGCATCGATGTGAAAGGGTTCGGATTTCTCCCGAACCGGAAGGAGTGGGCCGCGGGCGCGGTCCATTTCGCGATGTTTCTGCCGGTGGGCGTGCTGCTCGGATGGCTGCTGGATTTCGCGCGTTATAACCCGAGGCCATTCGAATGGTGGCAGAATATCGGGCTCGGCGTGGCGACTTTTCTGGGAATGCTCTGGTTCGTAGCGTTGCGGGAGGAGTTTTTCGCCCGCGGCCTGCTTCAGGAGTGGTTCTCAGGCTGGACGCGAAGCGATGCCGCCGCTCTGATTATGGTTTCGGTGGTGTTCGGTCTGGTCCACCTGCCGTTCCGATCCTTCCCGAACTGGCGGTTTGTAATTCTGGCCACTGCGGCGGGGCTATTCTACGGCCGGGCTTACATGAAAACCCGGAGTGTCCGGGCGGCCATGGTGACCCACGCCCTCGTGAACACAACGTGGCGGCTGTTGTTCAGCTAACGCCCCTACCAATCCGAGTAAGCGGTCCCGTCCAGCGGACTCGTCTTGTCCGAGCCGCTGCGGACGTCAAAGATGCCCGGCTCGGTCTGGTTCACGCTCGACATGGCTTCTTCCATGATCGTCTTCCAGGAGTTGTTGGAGCCGGTAATGGGGTCCACCGGCACCTTGAGCAGGTATCCTTCGCTGACCAGGTCCTGCAGCGTCTGCGGCGCCTTTTGCTTGTCGTAGGTGTACTCGTCGATCACCGTCCGCATGGTGAACAGGTTGTTCCGCAGCAGGCTTTCCTTGGCCCGCAGAATGGCCTTGTTGTACATCGGCACGGCGACCGAGACGAGGATCGAGACGATCGTCATCACGATCATGATCTCGATCAGCGTGAAACCGCGGCGGCTCTGGGGTCCGCCGCTACCACTCCGAATACGGCGTTCCATCTGGCGCTTTCTCCGTGCTCTTGGTATAGACGTCAAAGACGTTCTGCCCGCCCCAACTCATCGAGGAGGGCTCGTCGCGGGTGCTTCGCAGCCCCCATTCGGTCGAATTCGTCATCGGGTCCTTCGGGACGCGGCGCAGAAACCGGATCTTCTTATCGGGGCTGTTGTTCACCTTCACGCCCTCGACGAGCTGCTCCAGGCTTTCGGGAAACCCGTCGCTGTCGATTTTGCCCTTAGGGATCTGGTTGAAATCCGAGGCGTCCTTGTACTTGTCGACGGCGGTCCGGATCTCCCGCAGCGCGATGCGCAGTTCGCGTTCCCGCTCGCGCCTCACTTTGGAGCGCGCCAGCGGCACTGCCATCGCCGCCAGCAGAGACATGATCGTGAAGGCCACGATCAGCTCCACCAGCGTGAGGCCGCGTTGGTTTTGGCGCCGCGCCCGCATCGTTACTTAACGCTCACGATCGCCTGCGGCACGCTCGCCTGGATCGGCTCCAGTTGCGAGTTCCGCGGCGTCAAATCCGAGAACGTAACGGTCGCGTTGCCCGGCCTGAGCGCCTGGAACGTGAAGACCGCCAGCGTGCCGGACCCGCTCACGCCGCCCGTGCCGGGCATGCGGTTGAGGTTTACCGTGGCGTCGCCGGTATCGTTCAGGATGTTGCGCGTGAAGATGACTTTCTGGCCATCGCCGGCGAGCAAGCCTCCTGCTGTCACCTCATTGAGCCGGAGCACCTGCGGATCGAACTTCAGGTGGAACGGCGCTGCAAACAGGTCGCGCGCGTTCTCGGCTTCGAGTATCAGGGTGAACGTGCCGCCGGCCTGCGGCTGCACCACCGGCGGGCGGAGCGAGAGGCGCATCACGCCGTTCGGTTGGGGCGCGGGCTGAGCGGCGGACGGTGTCGCCGGCGCCGGTTGCGCGGGAGCCGGCGTGTCCGGCTGCGCTGCCGGAGCGGGCGGCACTGCCGGACCCACAGCCGGTGGTGCTGCGCCCGGAGCCGCGGGCGCGAGCGTCTCCTGCCGCGGCGCATAGCTCAGTCTCGTGGTCGTGTCGTTGCCCGCCGAAACCGGCCGCAGGTTCACGTCCGTGACGCCCGGCGTGCGCACGATATGCGGCACCAGCGCAATCAGCAGTTCGCTGTTGCTCGTGGTCGTGCCGTGGCTCGAAAAGAACCGGCCCAGGCCCGGAATGTTCATCAACCCCGGTACGCCGGAGACCGACTTCGTATCCTGTTGCTGGTTTAAGCCTCCGATCAGGTTGACCTCGCCCTCGCGCAGGCGTAGTTCGAGTTCCATTTTGCGCTGCCCGATGACCGGCTGCGAGATGCCTCCGATATCGACGTGGTCACGGACGGTGGAGATCTCCAGCGCCGCCTTCAACGTTACTTCCTTGTCGGCGTGTACGGTTGGCGTGATGTCCACATTCACGCCCACGTCCACGAACTGGAAGTTCTGATACAGCCCGCCGTAGCCCCCGATCTGGCCGCCAAAGGGCTGGACGCCGCCCGAGGCGATCGGCACCTTGTCGCCGATCCGCAGCGAGGCCTTCTGGCCGTTGCCCGCGCGGATCTGCGGCGACTGCAGAATCTTCGTCTGGGTGTCCTGCATGACAGCCTGAAGCAACGCACCGGGCAGCGTGACAGAGAAATCGTTTGTCGAAATGCGCCCGACCCGCGCGAGCGAGATCAACTGCTGCGTGGCTGTGCCGGCCGTGGTTCCCAGTGTGGCGCCTAAGCCGTTCAGCGCGGTCTGGGTGGGATCGGTCGTGGTGCCATTGGAGGGGGTCTTGGTGTCCCCCCCGAGCAGTACCGGGTTGCGCGGCGTGAACAGAATCGGAACGTTGAGGCCCGGCGTGCCCCCTGATGCTATCGTGGCGGCCAGATCGCGCGACTTGCTCTTGACGGCCTCCATCACGATCACGTCCACTATAACCTCGGATTTCGGCTTGTCCAGATCGTTCACCAGCTTCTGAGCCAGCATGACTTCGTCCGGCGTTCCGCGGACGATGATCGCGTTCAGTGCGTTATAGGTAAATACCTTTTTCAGGTTGGCGACTGTGCGGAAGGTGGTCGTGATTTCCTGAAGTTCCTGCGGTGCGGTGAGATTGTTCAGGTAGAACACTTTCACCACGGAATCTTCATAATTCCGGCGCTTCTCCTGGTTGTCGTTGGTTACGAAAATCGCGTTCGGCGAGAGCGGCTTCCAGTACGACCTCGTCATTACCGAAACGTAATCGAGCGCGTCTTCGAGCGTCGAGTTGTTCAATTCGATGCTGGCCAGCCGCTGCCCGCTGGGGTCGTTCCGATAATCCGGGTCGAATACGACGTTGATGCCCGCCAGCTTGCCGACGGTTTCAAAGAGGACCCTGGGCGGCTGGTTGGACATGCGGAGGTTCAGCGGTTGCCGCGAGAGCGGTCTCAGTTCCGCCGGCGCCTCGATGCGCGAAATCCTCTCCTGTTCTTGCTGGCGCGCGAGTTCGACAGGCGTCAGCTTGCGCTCCGCCGGAGCCAGTTCAGCGCCTTTTTCGGCCGCCTTGTTATTGCGCTCGATGGTCTCGACCGTACGCCTCAGTTCCTGTTCCGCGATCGTGGAGGAGGGATCGGTCGCGTAGGCCTTCTGGAATTGAGCCAGCGCCCCCTCAAGGTCGCCCTTTTCCCGGAGTTTCTTCCCCTCGCCGACGTGCTGCTGCGAGGACTGGAAACGCACTCTCCGCGCGCCCATCTGGTAGCCCACGTCGTTCGGGTCTTGGGTTAAGGCTTGCTCATAGAGTTCCAGCGCCTTGTCCCACTGCTTGAGTTGCTCCGCTTTTTCGCCTTCCTTGAAGAGTTTGTCGCCGTGTTTGTTCTTGGCGTCGATCCCGCCGGGAACTGTCAGCACCAGGGCGACCGCGGCAACCATCGTTATTGAGCGCTTACTGATTTGCATCTTGTTGGTTTTGCAGGGGTTTGTGTTAATATAGTTTCGGCGGCGAAACCCATGCCATAAACTGTAGACGAGTACTGGAATCGCCGCGTGTAGGCCAAAGTTGCAGAATCAGAAAAGCGACATCAAAACCCTGGCCGCCAACCGGCAGGCCGGGCACAACTTTTTCCTTCTGGACCGGTTCGAAGCCGGACTTGTGCTTACCGGCACAGAAGTGAAAGCGGCGCGGGCCGGAAAAGTCCAACTCATGGACAGTTACGCCGAGGTCAGGGGCGCTGAAGCCTGGCTCGTGAACGCCCACATCAGCCCCTATTCACACGGAAACCGCCAGAACCACGACCCGCTGCGCCAACGCAAACTGTTGCTCCACAGGAAGGAAATTGATAAGCTCCTTGGGAAAACGCGTGAAAAAGGTTTAACGCTGATTCCCACCCGTGTTTACCTGAAAAGCGGGCGAATCAAATGTGAACTGGCGTTGGCGCGCGCCAAGAAGCTTCACGACAAGCGCGCCACCGAACGGGCGCGAACAGCGGAAAACGAGGCGCGCGACGCCATGAGAAGAGCGCAAAAGTCATAACAGCATGCAGATCAAATTCGAAGTGCAACCCATCGAGCAGGTGGAAGCCGACGCTCTTGTTGTAACGGCATTTGATAAAGAGAGCCCGGGCGGGGCGCTGGCATGGGAGACGTCGCAGGCGGCGAACGACCTCGCGGGCGGCTGGATCGAGGAACTCTACCGGAGCGGCGAGTTCTCCGGCAAGCCGTTTGAAACCGCGATGCTCTATCGGCCGGCCGGGTTGAAGGCGAGGCGCCTTCTCGTAATCGGAGGGGGCAGAAGCGACCGGTTCAGCGCGGCTGACCTCCGGAACCTGGCGGGCGCGGCATTGCGTGTTCTGAAGCCGAAAGCCGCTTCATCGATCGCCTTCGCGCTCGACGCCGGGAGCGCCGGAGCCGAGCGGGCGGCCGCCGTGGCCGAGGGCGCCATTGCGGGTGACTTCGAGCCGGATCAGCTCAAAACGGACAAGAAGGACGCCAAATCGGTTGATTCGTTCACTGTAGTGATGCCGGGCGGGGAACCGGCTTTGGCTGATACGCTGGAGCGCGCCCGCGTGGTCGCCGAATCGCAAAACTTTGCGCGCGCTCTGGGGAACGAGCCCGCGAACCGCCTCACGCCCTCCGTTCTGGCCGCGCGCGCGCACGACATGGCCGCCCAGTTCGGCCTGGAGTGCCAGGTCCTCGATAAGGACCGTATGCAGCAGATGGGCATGGGCGCGCTTCTTGGCGTGGCTCAGGGCAGCGCGGAGCCTCCCGTGCTGATCGTGCTGCGCTACCGCCCGCTGGAAGAGACCGGGGGCACGCATCTCGGGCTGGTCGGCAAGGGAGTCACCTTCGATAGCGGCGGGATCTCCATCAAGCCCTCAGAAGGCATGGACAAGATGAAGTTCGACATGTGCGGGGCGGCGGCCGTGATCGGCGCCATGCGCGCCATCGCGCAGTTGCGCCCGCCCATTCCCGTGACTGCGCTGATTCCGGCCGTCGAGAACATGCCCGGCAGCCGCGCGCAGAGGCCGGGCGATATCGTAACTACGCTCTCCGGCAAAACGGTCGAGGTGCTGAACACGGACGCGGAGGGTCGCCTCATCCTGGCCGACGCGCTGACGTACGCGCGCAGCCTGGGCTGCACGCACCTGGTCGACGCGGCCACGCTCACGGGCGCGATCGTGGTGGCGCTCGGACACGTCTACACCGGCGTCTTCGGGAGCGATCAGGCGCTGCTCGGCCGCGTGCTGGCCGCTTCGCGGCGCAAGGGCGAAAAGATGTGGTCCATGCCGCTCGACGACGATTACAAAGAGCAGCTCAAAAGCCCCTTCGCCGACCTGCCGAACATCGGCACGCGGTGGGGCGGCGCGGTTACGGCTGCCATGTTCCTGAAAGAGTTTGCGGACGCGACGCCGTGGGTCCACCTCGACATAGCCGGCACGGCCTGGGTCGAGGACACCAAACCATTCCTGGCGAAAGGGCCGTCCGGAGTCGCCGTTCGAACTCTTACCGACATCGCCGTCGAGTGGGCGAAGTAACGACCCGTATCAGTCGCGTTTCAGGGGCTAAAGCCCCGTGATGGTGGCGTTCTGCGGCACGGCTGAAGCCGTGCCCTGATACAAAGCGCACGCTCGGACTTGCCAGGGTCTGAGAGCGCGCGGGCTAGCAGTAGCGACCCGTATCAGTTGCGTCAGTGGAAGTTTGTGGCTTTGGGCCTTGTATCAGGGCACGGCTTCAGCCGTCCGTAAGCTCTTGCCAAGCCACGGGCTTTATAATAGCCCCTGCTTGCCGGACTTGCCAGGATCTGAGAGCGCACGGCTAGCCGCGCCCTGATGCGGTGCCCGGGGCATACTTCTCGCGCACGAGGAAAACGTATGCCGCCACACCGGCCAGCAGAAAGACCCAGATCGCCTGCATCGGCGCGGTGTAACCTCCGGTAGTCTGCTTCAGCCACCCGGTCAGCAGCGGCGCTACGATTCCGGGCAGGTTCGCCGCGCAGTTCTGAATCCCGACTATCCGGCCGACGGCCGCGCCCGGAATCAGCGTTTGCGTCAGCGCCCAGTAATTTGCGGTCATCAAACCGAGACCGCTGAGGGAGAACACAGCGAAGAACAGCGCGACGGAGGAGGAATTGGAAAGCGCGCCGATCAGTTCAGTGGAAGCCGCGAGGAAGCCGGCGATGGTGAAGCCTTTCCGGATGCGAACCGGGTCGCCGCCTCGCGCGATCATGCGATCCGCCGCCCATCCGGCCAGAGTGGCAACAACGGCCATGCCGCCAAAACTGAACATGGTGTAAAGCCCCATCGAGTTCAGGGAAAGATGGCGCGCCTCCACGAAATACGCCGGCATCCATGTCATGCAGAAATAGACGAAGTACTGGTAGCAGAATGTCCCGATCACGGTGCCCCAGATCACCGGGCTTGCCATCACCTTCGCGAACGGAATCTGCGCCGCGGCCGATTTCCGGACCTGCGCGGCCTCGATCTCGCGATCATCGTCCTTCACCAGTTTCAGCCACGGCGCCAGCCACAGCAGGCCACCCAACCCCAGCACGGCAAACATCATCCGCCAGCCATAAAGGGCAATCAGCCACGCGGCTATGGGAGCACCGATTCCCGGTCCGATTTTCGCCGCGGCCATGTAGAGGCCGACCGCCAATCCGCGCTGGCTTTCCGCACAATGGAACCGGATCCAGCGCATTCCCGCGGGCGTAGTGATCGATTCGCCCACCCCGAGCACCATCCGGAGCATGAACAACTGACGCACGGAACCAACAAGCGAGGTGGCCGCCGAGGTCAGGCTCCAGAACAGGAATCCGAGCGCGAACGGGAACTTCACCCCGTAGCGGTCCACCAGCCAACCCGCCGGAATCTGCAAAACCGCATAGCTCCAGAAGAACGCCGAGTTCAACGCGCCGCGGTCGTTATCGCTCAGATGCAGGAAGTCCTTCAAGGATTGGGCGGAATGGTTGTCGGCCATCGCGACCGAGAGATTCACGCGGTCGAAATAGGCGATCATCATGCCCAGGCAGAGCAGCCCTATGATCGCCCAACGCATCCGGGAGGAGAGAGGCGATTCGAGGGCGGGCTGAGAGGCGGCGGACATGTCTGCTAAAAATATCACACCGCCCGGCCGCCCGCGCCCGTGTTAATTCCCGGTGCCTGCCGCCGCAACCCGTGACACAATAGTTCGCAGGAATGAGTTTGCCAGGGCTGTGCAGAGGAGTCGCTGTGCAGAGGAGTCACTGAATGCAACTTCGCGTACTCGCGTTTGTGCTGGCCGGCGGTAAAGGAACCCGCCTTTACCCGCTCACTAAGGAGCGGGCCAAGCCGGCTGTGCCTTTCGGAGGCAAGTACCGGATCGTAGATTTCGTTCTGAGCAATCTCATTAACTCCGGCATATACTCGACATACGTTCTGGTCCAGTTCAAGAGTCAATCCTTGTTACAGCACCTTCGGGACGGCTGGCAGTTTGCAGGACTGCTGAAGAACCAGTTCATCATCCCTGTGCCCGCTCAGATGCGATCGCCGGGCGAGACCTGGTACCAGGGAACCGCCGACGCCATTTACCAGAACATCAATCTCATCGAGCAAGCCGACCCGCACGTTGTGGCGATCTTCGGCGCCGACCACATCTACCGGATGAACATCCGGGACATGATCGAGTTCCATGAACAGAAGCGCTCGGAGATTACCGTCGCGGCCATTCCGGTTCCCAGGAAGCAGGCCATCGAGTTCGGCGTGATCGAGACGGAAGCCGACGGCCGCATCGTCGCGTTTCATGAAAAACGGGCGGACGCGCCTACCATGCCCGGCGACCCCGCCCGGGTACTCGCCTCCATGGGCAACTATGTGTTCTCCACGCGCGTGCTTTTGCAGGAACTCTACCACGACGCTAACAACGAGCACAGTAGCCACGATTTCGGACGAGATATTCTCCCCGGGTTGATCGGGCGGGCACCGATGTACGCGTACGACTTCCAAACGAATTACATTCCGGGTGAACCGGTCGGGCAGACCGCCTATTGGCGAGACGTCGGAACCATCGACGCCTATTACGAGGCGAACATGGATATCCGCGCGGTCGAACCCGAACTGAACCTCTACAACCGCCAGTGGCCGCTGATTACGGCCGGCTACTCCGACCCGCCCGCCAAGACTGTATTTGACGAAGAGGGCCGGCGCGGGCAGGCAATCAGCTCCGTCGTTTCCGGCGGGACCATTCTCGCCGGGGGAACGGTCCGCAATTCCGTCCTGGGCCGCTATGTGAGGGTGCATGCCGGCGCGCTAATTGAAGACTCGATCATCTTCGATCAGTGCGATATCGGCCGCCGCGCTCGCATCCGGCGCGCAATCCTTGATAAGAACGTGCGTGTCCCGGAGGGCGCCGTCATCGGTTACGACCTGGAGCAGGATAGGCGCTACCACCATGTGACCGAGAGCGGCATTGTCGTCGTGGAAGGGATGCGCTCCCGAGTCGAACTCTCCACCCTGACCATTTGAGACCGTATCAGAGCATGGCTTTGGCCGTGCCCTGATACGTGTTGTGATCCCCTCATTAACCGGAATTCATGAATTGTTCTCTGGTGTGGTAGACTGAGTTCAAGTTTTGCGTGCGTGAGGGGATGCGCGCTGCGGTTCCTCTAATGAAGTTCACCGGTGACTCGTATATTGCGCTGAGTTGCATATCCAATTCAAGGAGGGAATCCGAATGCAGGGAAAACTCACGGGGGGTGGCGGTTCTGGCGGATGGTTTCCAACCCTACGGAGAGGGCTGACCATCGCGGCGGCGATCATCGCCATCTCGTTGCCAGCATTGCCTCAAGTGGCGACCGGTACGCTCAATGCGGTGTTTTGCAGCGTACCGGCCACCCCAACCGGTACCACGAGCGCGACCGGAACCACCCCGATCGCGGTGAATTGCGCCGCGCCAGGGGCTACTCCGGCTCTACAGAACATTCAATTTGCGGCTGAGGCGCGAGTCCCGACCAGTTTCGTTCTCGCTACGCAGGCCCCGGTTCTGCCTGCGGCCGTGTTCAACAACCTTAAGGCGGGTACGAGTGAACTGCGGCAGTTCGTTTCTCTATCCGGCAGCATTCTCACTTTCGATTTGCTGGAAGTAACGACCGGGACCGCGCTGCCGTTTAGCGCCTCGCTCCCCACCGGAACCGCAACTCTGGTGGAGCCTACGGGTACGCTGATCAATGAAATTCGCATCAAGGTCCAGAATGTGATCGTGACCGGCGGAATGCACCCGACAATGCTGTTTTCCGGTGTAGTGACTACTCCCAGTACTACGGGCACCACGGTAACGGGGATCGGCGAGGCGGGCATACCGATCACGGCGCAAGGCACGGGCGCACCGGGTTCTCCGCTGTCTCCTAACCTGTTCGGCAATGTGCAGGGTATGGCGGCGTCGGTATCGCTGGCCTTCAACAACACGTTCCCGTTCCCGGGAATAAGGATCACCACCACCACCAACGGGACCACCACGACAACTGCCAGCACCGCACCGTTCGGCACCTCCGGCGCAGTCCCGATCACCTTCCTTAGCGTTGGTGTCGCGGGCGCCTTCGACCTGGCATCTCCAACCGGATTCGCGCTGGTCGCTGTTGTGAGCGGCAGCACCACCGGCACCACACCCGGAGGCACACCAGGAACGACCCCTTCGAATGGCGAAATCCCGGTGATTCAGCTCGCTCCGTTCACTCTCCAGACGACCTCCCGAACAATCACTCTGGATGCGAGCCAATCGTCCAGCCCGATCGGTAGTCCGATCACGTTTAGCTGGACAAGCTCTGGCGGGGTCTCGATCTCGGGCGCGAATACCGCGACTCCTGCGATCACGTTCCCGTCGACGGGTACCTTTCCGATTCAGTTGACAGTGACGGATGGGTCGGGCGTCCAAAGCAGTGTGATTCTACCGTTCGTTGTCACGATGTAAGCAACCTCGGCTTCCTGGCCCGGTTTCGGCCGGGCCAGGATCACTCAGCAGTCTCAGCCCGATTCTCGAACACCGAGATTACCAGCGCGGTCGCCACTACCACTCCGCAGCCAAGCACGTTATACCAGAGAAAAGAAATCTTCGTGAACCAGTGCGAGTAGAAGATGGCGGCTTCGCCCGCGAGCACACCGATGAAAGCGGCGTTGCCTCGTACCCGGCGAAAGTAGAACGCGAGGACGAACACGCCCAGCATTCCTCCGTAGAACAGCGAGCCCACTACATTCACCGCCTCCACCAACGACCCGGTGCTTTTCACGAACTGCGAAAACAGAACGGCATAGCAGCCCCAGAAGGCGGTGGCCGCGCGCGACACCCAAAGGTAGTGCCGATCCGATCCCTGCCGCCGTACGTGCCGCTGGTAGATATCGATAACGGACACCGTGGCCAAAGAATTGATTTCGCCGGAGCTCGCGGACATCGCCGCGGCGAAGATCACGGCCATGATCAGCCCCACGACACCGGCCGGCATGTACCGGGTCACGAAAGACAGAAATATGTAGTTGGTGTCGTTGACTTCCGTCTTGCCCGTCGCCTTCCTGGCCAGTTCCGCGCCCTGAGCGCGCGCCGTATCGAGCCGGTTCTGCGCGCGCCGGTACTGCTCGAGGCTTTCCCTCTCAAGCGCGCTATCGCCAGCGCGGCGAGCCTGGACCACTCGCGTCGCCGCCGCCTTGCGTTCCTCGAAAGCGCTGCTGAACCGTTCCGCTACCGGTTTGTAGTCCGCCCGAGCTTCCACCCGCTGCAACTGAACGGGCTCGAACAAAAGCGGCGGTTGCTGATACAGGTAGAAGACGAAGACCATCGCCCCGGTGAAAAGGATCAGAAACTGCATGGGGACTTTAGCGACGGCGTTGAAAAGCAGGCTCAGCCGGCTCTGTGCGATTGATTTGCCGGAGAGGTATCGCTGCACCTGCGACTGATCGGTTCCGAAATAGGCCATCGCCAGAAACGTCCCGCCGATCAATCCGCTCCACACGTTGTAGCGGCTATTCAAATCGAACTTGAGGTCGACGGCGTTGAGTTTCCCCACGGCGCCGGCGAGCGACACCGCATCGAGAAGCGAGATGTCTGAGGGCAGCAGCCAGATGGCCGTGAACAGAGCGGCGAACAGGCCTGTGATGATGATGAGCATCTGCTGCACATCGGTCCAGGTCACGGCTTTGATTCCCCCCATGGCGGTGTACAGGATCACCAATCCGCCCATGACCAGGGTCGTGATCTGATCGGGCCAGCCGAGGAGAACAGTGAGAACTACGGCTGGCGCATAGATGGACAGGCCTACACCCAGCCCGCGCTGGATCAGGAAGATCACCGTCACGATGGCCCGCGTCTTCGCATCGAAACGCTTCTCCAGATACTCGTAGGCCGTGTAGACGTTGGTGCGGTGAAAGATCGGAACGGCCGTCGACGCCAGAATCACCATCGCGATCGGCAGGCCGAAGTAGAACTGGACGAAACGCATTCCGTCCACGTAGGCCTGCCCGGTGGTGGAGATGAAGGTGACGGCGCTTGCCTGTGTAGCCATGATGGACAGCGCCATGGCGTACCACGGCATCGTCTTGCCGGCCAGCAGGTAGCTGTTTACCGTGTTGCTGCCGCGCCCCTTGTACAGGCCGTAGGCGACGATGGACACGAGCGAAGCGCACAGGACAACCCAATCGAGCGGCCTCATGCGGAGAACACCCGCGTGAAGATGTAGAACAGCCCGATCAGCGACGCCAGGTAAATCAGGACGCCTATGTAAACGCGCCTCCAGGAACCCAGGAACGGCGGCGGATCGTCGACGATCGGCCGTTCGGGACTATCTTGCGCCATCGAGCACCTTTCCCGCGCTCAGCAGATTCGCGAAGATCCGGAACGCGCCGGGCACGCCGGCGGGAAGCTGGCGGAACCACGACCAGGCCGTAAAGACATACGCGCCTTTCCCGTATCGGACGTATAAGGTCCCGCCCGGATGCGGCTCCTCGCCGGGGTCGTGCGATTCCAACAGCGAGTGATAACGCGGATCCCATTCCGACGCGAAATAGAGGCCGCGCTCCTGGACCCAACCCTCGAAATCGGCCGCGGTGATGCGGTTGGGGCGCTGGAGCAGAGGACTCGCCGGTTCGGGGAAACTCACGGGCGCTTCTTCCACGGTGACCCGATCGCGCGTAATGCGGAGAGGATACGGCCCGATCTTCTGCAAGGCCTCGGGGTCCGCCGTGTTGTATTGCACGACGAGCGTACCGCCGCCGTTGACGTAGGCGAGCAATCGCTGCTGGTTCGACCGCAGGCCGGGCCGGACGTTGTAGGCGCGCACTCCGGTGACGATGGCATCGAAACGGCTGAGGTCCGCGGTGGCGAGGTCTTCCGCACTCAGGAGCGTCACTTCGCAACCCAACTGACCGAGCGCCCGCGGCACCTCGTCGCCTGCTCCCTCGATATACCCTACCCGCCTGGCGAGTACGTTGATGTCCGCGCGCACGGCCTGAACCTCGGAAGGCGGGAAGACGGCCTGAGGCCGGATGTGCGGGTAGGCAATCACGTCGAATCCCGAGCTGAAGCGGCGTCCTCCGAACGAAGCCGAAGCACGGATCTGCGCACGGCCCGCCGCGGCGGGCGGGGTCACCTCGAACGCCAGCGTCTGCTCCTGTCCGACATCGCCAAGCTGGAAGTTCCTTTCAGCCGGCTCGACGCGCCAAGCCGCCGGAGCGGCGAGCGTGACCGCGCCGGAGGCTCCCGCCACGTTTGCCTGGACCACAACCTCGATTTTCCGGGGCTGCCCATCCGGCATTACCAGCACGGATTGAGTAAAGCGCAGGGCAACAGGCGGCGCGATGACGAGAGGCCTGGTCAGTTCGCCCCGGCTCCGGTCCACGTAACGGTGCAAAACCCGGCGCGTCAGTTCGAGTTCCTCGCCCGCGATCTGGAGCTTGAATCGGGCGGCGAGGACCGGGCGGTTCTCCGGTGTGCCTATCAACTGCTGGTCTGTGACGGTATAGGAGTCACCCCTGGGCGGCTGGCGCAGCCAGTACGGCTGCGAATACGCGGCGTCCTCGGGGACCTTCCATTGGAACTCTCGCGTCAGCGGCTGGTTGAAGGGCAGCTCGGCATTAATGGCAGCAGTCTGGTCCAGCGCGACGGAGACGAGCCGGATGGGGATGGAAGAGCGATTGAGCGCCGTCGCGCGAATGCCGACCGTCGATCCGGGCGTCGCCTGAAAACGATCCGCGGATGCCTCCAGCCACAGGCCCATCGAGAGCGCGATGGTCTCATCCAGTTCACCGAGCTTTTCGCGTGCCCAGGGATCTTGGAGAGCGGCCATGTGTCGCCGCGCATCCAGCAACCGGGCGGCGGATTTTTCCGGTTGATTCGGATCGAACAGTCGCGCCGCTTCCGCCAGAATGCGCCCGACCTCCGCGCCGCCCTGCACGCGGTTCCAACTCGTATCGATGCCATCGAACAGGTCTTTCGAGGCCGGCTCACCCGCGACCGGCACGAGATTGGCCGTCGCCGCGCCACGCCGCTGTGGGCTGCCCATAGCCTGGCTGCGGTGCATGCTGCGGCTCATTCCGGCGATCTCGTTATAGGAGTATCCCAGCACGGGGTTGTACGCGCCGGTTTCAACCGCTATATCTCCCGGGACGCCGGCGCCGCGCCCGTACCCGCCCCATACAAGGCGCCTGGCTTGCCAGGGCTCGACGAACTTGAGTTGTTCGGGAAAGCGGCTCCGGTCCGCGGCAGCCGCAAATGCTTCCCTGCCCAGAATGCCCGAGGCCTGATGCTGGCCGTGGCCGTCCCGCGGGGTTCCCGAAGAGCACAGCACAATCACATCGGGGCGGTAGCGGCGGATGGTCCACACAATGTCGGCGAGGATTCCTTCGCGTCCCCATTTCGCAAGCGTCTCATCGGCGCTCTTGGTGAAACCGAAGTCGATCGCGCGGGTGAAGAACTGCTCCGCGCCATCGATTTCCCGCGCGGCAAGCAACTCCTCGGTGCGGATCAGGCCGAGCAGATCGCCCTGCTCCGAGCCGATCAGGTTTTGCCCGCCCTCTCCGCGCGTGAGCGAGAGGTACGCGGTGCGGATGCCGCGGCCGCGCGCGAAGTACGCCAGAGTCGCCGTGTGCTCATCGTCGGGATGGGCTCCGATCATCAGCAGGCTGCCCAGTGTGTTGAGCCTGCCGAGCGCGAGGCGGATCCGGGCATCCCCGGACAGGTTGGGCTGCGCATGCGCTCCCAATACAGCCAGCAGGAAGCCGACCAAAGCTCGAGTCTGCAATCTAGACATGTATTAGCCCATTCAATACGGACAGGTCCTCGGTGGACAAATCACTGGTCGTAATAACCGATTATTCGCCGTTGGCCAACAAACCAGAGCGCTTGCTCCGTGACCCGGCCCGCATCGTCGTACTGTAGTGTCACTCTGGCCTGCTCCGATCCCGATGGGGCAAGCTCATGCGGCAAGGCGTCTTCGAAAATCCCTGCTTTCGCTGCCAAAGCCGCTCGCAGGCCGGGCCCGCAATATTGGACGGCCTCAACCACATCGCCTCTCTCATCGCAGGTGTACTGGACTCTCGAGAGTTCTTCCTGCACAGATCCTTCGAACACCGTCTCAACCGGTCGCAGGTGGGAGTCGAACGTCATTCGGGCGATGACTGCTCCATACGTGCCAAAGCCGTTGCCGAGCAATGCGTCCATCGACCAAACGTCAATGCCCGCTGTGCTCTGAATTTCGGTGCGAGTACCGTCTTCCCTCCGTACCACTCGGTTATTCGCGTTGTGGACATACCCGTCCGGATCGCTGCGGAATTCCAAGCGACAGGCCCTCTCAGCCCTTCTTTCGCCCGGTGCCTCATATCGCTTGATCAACCTTCGTACCCAAGGAATTCGACCTGAGTGCAACCCTAGTTGTTGCGCCGTACATCTAAATAGATGGTAGACGATGGGAGGGGCGAAGGACATCCTTTCCGGACTCCGTCGCTGGGCCAGGAGACCGCCGGCCGCATGCGGCCCGGTGATCGGCCTTGCGCTGGGAGGCGGGTTCGCGAGAGGCATCGCACACCTGGGCATTTTGAAGGTTCTCGAAGAGAGCCAGGTGCCCGTCGCCATGATCGCAGGGGTGAGCGCAGGAGCCCTGGTGGCCTCCGCCTATGCGAGCGGCACCACGGTCGACGAGATCGCCGCGATCGCAAAAGGGATGAAATTCAAGGACATCGCCCGGTGGACCTTCAGCCGGCTCGGCCTGGCCGGCAGCGACCGCATGGCCGGCTTCATCGCGCGCCTGCTCAAGGTCTACCGTTTTGAAGAAATGCGCACCCCGCTGGCGGTTCTGGCGACCGACCTCAACAGCGGCCGGCCCGTAGTCTTCCGCGACCACGGCAGCGTTGTGTTGCCGATTCGCGCAAGCTGTTCGTACCCCGGCCTGTTCCAGCCCGTTCGCTATCGTGATCATCATCTGGTTGACGGCGCCATGGCCTGCGAAGTACCGGCCCCCGCTCTCCGGAAAATGGGAGCCACCCACATCATTTCCGTCTGCCTGCCGGTGAACGGAGATGGTTTCGATCCCAGCAACATGCTGCAAGTCGTGAACCGCTGTTTTCAGATCATGCAGACCCGCACGGAACGCGATTGGCGCCGGTACTCAAACGTCGTAATTCAGCCTGATGTCACGGGCATGACCTGGGACGGATTCGAAAATGCCCAGAGGCTGATCGACCGCGGCGAGACGGCGGCGCGGGCCGTCCTGCCGCGTATTCTGTCCTGGCTTGCGCGGAAGCCTCTGGACGCTCAACCTCCGATCTGCTGCGAGAGGTAGCGCTCAATCCCGATTTCTTTGATCTGGTGGAGCTGAGCCTCGAGGAAATCCACGTGCCCTTCCTCGTCCGCCAGGAGTTCCTCGATCAGCGCGCGAGTGGTGTTGTCGCCCAGGTCGGTGCAGAGCCTGATCTGCGCGTTGTAGCGTGCAATGGCGTCGAGTTCCAGGCTCAGGTCGTTCTCCAACTGCGCCTTGACGTTCCCGCCGATTTTGATCGGGAACATCTCGGACATATTCGGGGTGCCTTCGAGGAACAGTATCCGCTCGATCAACTTCTCGGCGTGCTTCATTTCGTCGATCGATTCCTTCTTTGTGCGCTCGTAGAGGCGGTCGTAGCCCCAGTTCTGGCACATCTCCCCGTGCAGAAAGTATTGGTTGATCGCGGTCAGCTCGGCTTTCAAGCCCTCGTTGAGCGCTGCGATGATTTTGCTGTTGCCCTTCATGAAAACGCCCTCTCCACTGAGTGTGTTTGCGGCTTTGCCATATCAGGATATCAGAGGCGTAAGGCGAACATCCCGAGATCTCCGACTATTTTCAAACCGTTAACTCTTACCGGCGTGTAATCTCAAGCACCCGCAGTTCGCGCAGGAGCGCAACTGCCAAAGAAATCCGCACTGCACGCAAGTCCCACGTGTAAAGGCCCAGCGGGTCTCGGTACCTCAGAGGATTGTTGCCGACGTGTCGCGCTTACCTGTTGTTCGCGCACCAGCCCAGTTCAACATCAAAGTTGCTCGTTGTACAGGTGGTTTGGTCTGACGGTTCTCGGCGTCGTAGCCGATGGTGTCCGCTGCCGGGACAAACCGCGCGATTCGTCACGACGGCTCTGCCGACGCGAAACTCGCCAGCGCGCCACAGCAGCGAACTTACGTGTTTCGCAGACGTTCCAAATCGGTGGAAATCGGGTTCAGACCCATCACTTTTTGGGTGGCGCTGAATTGGTGCTCGGCACTACCGGCCTCCGGACAACCGTAAGCGTATCGCACCCGATTTCGTTCGACCCGTTCCGAACCGGTAAGCCTTCTCGACGCAACAAAAAGCAGGCAGAGTACCGCTGAAAACAGTGCTGTCCTCATAGGGCACCTACCGGCGATTCCACTTCGGATCAGGACTGGGCGTGATCATGACGGTTGGATTTGCCATGAGTATTTTGCGCACCGCGTCCTGGCTCGTGGTTGTTCCAGTGATCTTGTGCTGAAGCACCTCGCCGATGTGGATCAGTTTGCCAATCGGGTTCGGTGATGCCCAGTTGCCGAGGTCGATATCGATGCTGTGGTATCGGAAGTCAAAGTAATCGAGGCCGGTTTCGTTCGGCCAAGGCCGATCAAATGTCATCACTCCAGAGGCCTCAATCCGAGAAGCCGCCACTTGCCTGCGGATTCGCGGAACGAATATCGAAACCTCGCTGAACCCTGTGCAAACTGCAGGGTCGCATCAGTCGAAGCGACCCATTGCATCGGGTCGCCTTTGCCGTCGACAATGGTTCGCGTATGGCTGATTGTCTTTAGGCTTCCCAACCGCCGGGTCAAGTCCCGGTGAATTCCGAGGAACTCCGGGTAAGTTGTGGCCGCCTTGAAAGCAGGGTCAGCGTTTTCGTATGCCAACTGGAAGTCCTGGGATTGGATCGCAGATGAGAAGTCTTGGAATGCCTGCTCGAATCTGCCACCCTGCTTCCATGCGCGTACCATAAGGGGCGTCGTGAGCGCCAGAATCAGGCATGCTGCGGCCCCCGCAACGATCAGCCATCGACGCTGCTTGCTGGTCATTCTACACGTCCCGGCTGAAGATTCTTCAGCTTCTCCTTCAAGTAGTTTGTAAGCACCTGCAGAGTCGTTTTGGCGGCCTGAGATGTAGCTTGAGCAGCTCTGGCCCCTTGACTGACGTTGATACTCACGCCGACGCCCACTCCCAGACGAACCTCAGCGCCGATTTTGAAATCTCCCTTCGCGTCCAGATTTGAGACTGGCTTGACGCCTGCTGTGGTCGCGCGGACGCCCAATTTCGCCGAGGCGGTAGCGACCGTGGCGCGGGCGCTTGCTTCGGCCGAAACACCATCGCTTGTGGACCCCTGTACGCCTATGTTGACTTCCGCCGCAGCGGGCCCGTCTTTGCCAAACACCTTGACGCCGTGCAGCAGCTTCGCCTCGGCATTGCCGCCGCCCAGACCTATTTACCCTCTACTCCAATGAACGTCGCTTCGGCTCCGATCTCGCCTACACCAAACTGCCCCTTGGCGGCTACCCCAACGCTCGCCGAGAGTTTTACCTCCATCACGTCCAGCCAATCTTGCACTAGTGAAAACGGGCCATCGTGCGCATGACCATCGGGATCGATATAACGGAGGGGGTTGTTCCGCACGTACACATACTTGTTAAGTGTCTGCGGGTCGGTAATGTCTGCATATGGCGGCGGTCCAGGCTGCCCGACCTGCTGGCCCGTGAATGGATCTACGATGCCGCCCTTGAATTCGTCCGGTGAAGTGAAACGTCCTTGCGCGGCCGAGTAGTAGCGCGCCAGAAAGTAATCGAGGCCCGTCTCCCCATCCCGTTCTTTGCCGGTAAACAGTGGCAAGGCCGCACCGCAGCCGGGTGTGGAGACGCACTCCCTCATTGGACGGCCCCACGATTCGCCAGTCTGCACAGCTCGACTATGCCCTGTGCGATGTCATACCGATAGGCCGGACACGGAGCACCGTCGTAACCATAGGTCGCCGCCGACATCGCCGTGCTGGTTGGCAAGATCAAAGACGAAGACGCCGCACCGCCGGAGAGCTCCGCCAGAATGATCGCCGCGGCGCGCCCGAAAACCCAGCCCGCCAGCGCTGTGAGCGATCCGAGGTCACTTGATCTGGGGTCCATGGTTCACGCCGATCAAGTCGAACGAGGCGGTTTGATGCGCGCCAGTTGGGACTCGAAGAATGCGCGCCATTCGTCCGTTAGGGGCGGAATGAACATGGGCATCAGAAGCCCACCCCTTCGGCGCCACGCTTGGACAGATGGTGCCACATAGCCGCCCAAGATCTCGCCCTTGACGTAGTTCTTTCGAATCCAACGCACGATGGCATTGAACCAAGCGACGTATTGCGGATCGTTTGACTCGAAAGCGCCCCAGATGCGGCCTTGTACAAGGGCGGGCCGGCCCTCCCACTCCGCCAATTGGGACATGGAGAGCTCCAGAACCGGCTGTGAGTCGTCAACTCGATAATACGGTCCGCGGTCAGCGTGCTCGATGTACTTGCGGTCTAGGGTCGGAAGCAGGGACCGGTTCCAAACCGAAATCGTCTTCGATTCAACACACGGATCAGCGATTGCCTGGACCTCCGCTGAGTCCGAGTCCCGGAACGTGAATACTACCGGATCACGCTTTGCCAAGAACGTGACGAAGGCGGCACAATCCTCTGGAAGCATGTGGAACTGAATCTGTCTGCCCATGGATCACTGCCCCTGGTTCAACTCGTTCGGCAGCTTCGGCTTGGGTGGCTGGGGCGGCTTGTACGGGCGCACCGGGACCATCCTGGGCTTGACTCCAGTTGCCTTTTCGATATCGCGGGCGGCATCGACTTCGCGCTTCGGGATGTTGCCCTTCGGCGTTGGCCGATAGACCTGAACGACATCGGTAACCTTGTTGCCTTCAGTCTTCGCGGCGTCTGCAACGCGGGTCCCTTTTGCGCCACCCTTCGTGTCGATGCGTACCTCTCGCTCGCCGCCGATCTTCTCCGCTTCTTCACCTGCCGTCTGCTGATGGTCCGGCTTGCCCCTGGTGCCTGGTCGTGCATCGGACAGAAAGATGTTTCCAATGCCCTCCACGGCCTTGTTGATCAACAGGCCCGTGCCCTCAATCGCCGCACGCGCCGACTCTTTGCCTTGCGGCGTCATCAAGTACCCGGCCACCGCCACCGTCGCCGCGCCGGCGGCATACACCGCAGCACCTTCGCCGATGCACAGGTCCCAAATGCAATGTCCATCCGGGTCCACATACCTCAGCGGATTGTTCCGAACGTAGGCGTACTTGTTCAGCGTTTGGGGATCGAAGATATCGGCGTACGGTAGAGGACCCGGCTGACCGACCTGCTGGCCCGTGAATGGGTCTACGATGCCTCCCTGGAACTCATCCGGTGAAGTGAACCGTCCCTGTGCCCCCGAGAAGTATCGAGCCCCGAAGTAATCGAGGCCCGTCTCCCCATCCCGTTCTTTGCCGGTGAACTTCTGGGTCGTGCCATCGTTGATCGCCAGCGTGCTCGCCGGATAGTACGTCGCGCTCCGCCCTCCGGTTCCCGCCGGCACTTCCTCCCCGAACGGCAGAAAATCATGCAGCGACTTCATTCCCCCGGTCTGGTCCGTCATCAGGCGCGTCGAGCCCAGGTGATCCCCACTCAAATAGCACGTCTTGCAGACCTCGCCCGCCTCGACCACGCCGTACTCGGCCGCCAACTGCCCGGCCGCGTCGTAGACGTACACCGTCGTCCCCGCCGGCCGCTCCTTCTTCACCCGCCGGCCTTCACCGTCATAATAATACGTCGCCGTTACGCTGTTCAGGGTGCTTGTCTTCAGCCGGTTCTCCCCATCGAAGGTGTTAGTGTAGCCGCCGATCCGCTCCTGGTTGCCCGCCAGGTCATAGCCGGTGTTGAGCCCCGCGTTCGCCAACTGGTTCTTCGCGTTGTACCAGCCCGAATTCCGCGGCGTGAACGGATCGACCGGCACCCCGGTCCCGCTCTCTACCCACATATTCCCCCACACATCATAGCGGAACGCCCGGCTCCAATTCGCCCCTTCCTGCGCGCTGCTCACTCGGTTGAACGGGTCGTAACCGTAGCTCTGGCTGAAGGTCTTGCCGTCGGCCTTGATCGTCTGCGAGGTGAGGTTGCCGTTGTTCGAAGCCCCCGCTCCGTAGCCAAA